>DPLL01000495.1 GCA_003542015.1 Microcoleaceae cyanobacterium UBA9251
ACCATTTGAGGGCTTTGCCAGTTTCTGAAACAAACTAGGGCCGCTCCGAGGTATGCCCCGCATTCAAAAACATAGGTGCCGATCGAGTACCAAAGCGGTAGACCCTCTCCAGGGACGGAGATGCCGAACAGCAAAAAAAACAGCAGCGCCATGACCGCCCAGACAATGCCGACAATGACTAGGGTCTGAGCTGACAATAAAGATGGAGATGTAGATGACTTTTCTGAAGTGCTACTCATAGGGATTCCAAGAGACCTAACTAGCAGTTCAATTGCCAGAAAGTAGGTGGCATCCAAACCAACTTAACAATTTGGTTGCAAATACAAGTTGGCCATCCAACCTGCATATCGCGTACCTCCTACAGTCATGACAATTGTCTAAGCCCAATTGTCTAAGCAATTGTCAAAGATTTTTTATGATGCGATCCACAACTTGTTGAGGGCCGATTGTTTGAGCCAATCTAGAAACTGATTACGCTCCTGTGCTGGCATATCTTCCAGCACGTCGCTCACTCCCTCAGCGAAGCCGGTATTGCCAAAATATGATTTGCCCAAACGGTGCAGTTCTTGCAACAATGTCTTGAGATGCTGCTCTTGCCAAGGGGGTAGATTCAGACCTTTTAAGGGACTAACGGTGAGCCAATTTTTGATGGCATCAGGGGAGTCTGCCAGGGGGAAGTTTCCCTGCTGAAATACCTTGGCGATATCTTTCTGAAACGATGTGGCTTGTCTTGCGCCTAGGAGGTCTTCTACATCGAAGTAAACAGCTTGGAGCAGCAGCAGACAAGCCTGTGCGAACAGCGGTGCTTTGGCACAGGCCGTACCTGTCGGTTCTTCGCCGACAAGCTGGTCTAAACGAACTTTGCCCCAGACGCTATATCTATCCGGCTCTTCTAGCAGCACGCAGGCTTTGCCTTTGTTGTCGGTTAAGTCCCGCCACAAGGCTCTGGCGTCTTCTGCTTGTTTGCCGTTGAAGGCGTTGATTAGGCGGAATGTCTGCCCCTGATAATTGAGAATCGGGATTTGCTGATCCCGTTTTGGGTGTTGAAAATTCGTGATTTCAACATCCTGCCGTTTCAGAATAAACATGACACTGCGATTTGACTCCTGTCATGGCCGAGGTGCTGTGCTTGTAATTGTAATCTCTAAACCAGTAATTCTATTCGTGGACTATTTGGACTAGGTTATTTTTGAGCTGCGATCGCGCTCACCTTTACACCTTACCCTAGTTCACGTCCTATGATCTGGTTTTTCTAGAAGTGGATCGGGTCGCCAACCACTGAAAAACCTTGTTGCCGAAAGGCACGCGCTCACCTTGACAATTGAATCTATGGGGTTCTAGATGAGGGTCAACTACCCAGAGAGTAACTTTTCTGCAAAATTTACTTGCTCGATCGCACACTGTACCGATACAATAATTTTGTTAGCGACTTTTTAGCTGACGTCTGATTTTTTGAGTTGGGTGCGTAACTCAGGTGGATAGAGTAGCTGCCTTCTAAGCAGCGAGTCGCAGGTTCGAGTCCTGCCGTACCCGTTAACTAAAACCTAATAGCATCAATGCTTTGAGCCGTTCTTTACCGCAGAGTAGAGAGCGGCTCAAACCTTGTTTGTTGTGCATTTGTTGTGCGTTTGTTGTGCATTTGTTGTGCAAGACAATTGCACAACAAACGCACAGCACTGCCTATCTGGGTCAGGTGGTGTCCTGGTATCCTTCTGATATGCACGGGTCAACTCTCGGCACCTAGTATCTCCAGAATCGCCTCTATATCTGCCAAGTCCGCCCTCGACTTTTTGCGCCGCGCTTTCAACTGGTTGAGTACATCGGCGGCATCGGGAAATTCTGCGACTACCAACAAAGCCCCCGATCGCCCACGCTGAGCTTTACTTCCTCATTTCCCCTCTGCGATCGGGTTACTATGCATGAGTATCTGAGTATTTCCTGCATCGCTTTTCAGTCAGTCAAAGCAGATCCAATATCATAAAAATACTATTATGTCAATAGTTAAATCAACTCAAGTTAAAACAGCCACATCCGGTTGTCAGCCCAGGAGCATCGAGGGGTTATCCTTAGTAATCAGGCTAGTTTCCTTTCATGTTTGGATATGTTCGCAGCAACTTTTTCTTCGACAACATCATCTCATCTTGCCAGGAATTTAATGCTATTGTTCGACCACAGCGCGATCGACTTTCACAAACCCGTATTAGCACAAGCAACAGGAATGCTAACTCCTGCTTCATCGGAAAATACGGCAACTATCGCACTTGTACTGGTGGCTGTGGGAATTCTGGGTTGGGGATTTTATCGCGCCAGACCTTTTGGCAAACTGGGAATTTTGGCTTGGTTGCAGTCGGTTGTGCTCATCAGTCCCTGGCTGCTGTTCTTTAGTTTGTTCTCTGCTGGGATTTACCTAAATCTGGTGGCGGTATTGTTGATGCTGGTGGCATCAACAGGATTGTACATCTATCTGGGTAGGGAACTGCGATCTGCCGCAGTCGATGCAGAGTTGCGATCGCCCCCCGATACTACTGAGAGCAAGTCCCCAAGCGATGCGAATTCTGCCCCTGAGTCCCAGCCGACACCGCCCAGAGAACCAGTTAAAATCGTAACATCGTCCCAGGCAACTAATCAATTAGAAATAATTCCGGTTCCCGCCGAAGACTTAAAAGCAATTCAAGGTATCTTTGGCATCGATACTTTCTTTGCAACAGAAACTATTCCCTATCAAGATGGGTTGATTTTCAAAGGAAATCTGCGGGGAGATCCAGAACAAGTACACTCGCGGTTGTCGGCAAGTTTACAAGCAAGATTGGGCGATCGCTACCGACTATTTTTAGTAGAAAATCAGGACGACAAGCCGGTAGCGATCATCTTACCCAGCGAAAACGACCCGCAGCCAACTACCGTATCTCAAAACATCCTAGCATTGGTGCTGCTACTGGCCACCTTTGCTACTACATTGGAAACCGGTGGATTGCTCAGGGGTTTCGACTTCTTTAGCTCGCCGGCTAGATATCTAGAAGTGCTGCCAATCGCAGCAGGCATTTGGGCGGTTTTAGGCTCTCGTGAAATTGCTCGCCGAGTGCTGGCAAGTCGGTACAATGTTGGCTTGAGTTGGCCGTTTTTTATACCAACTTGGCAAATAGGTTCTTTTGGGGCGATCGACCGTTTTGAGTCCCTGCTACCCAACCGCAAAGTGCTATTTGACATCTCTATCGCCGGGCCAGCAGCCGGGGGAATAGTTGCTCTGTCCATGCTGGTACTGGGTTTGCTACTTTCTCACACCGGCAGTTTGTTTCAAATTCCCGCAGAAATTTTTAAGGGTTCGGTTTTGGTGGGAACTTTGGCAAAAGTGGTTTTGGGTTCGGCTTTGCAGCAGCAATTGGTGGACGTTCATCCTCTGGTGGTGATCGGGTGGTTGGGTTTGGTAATCACGGCGATTAATTTGATGCCGGCCGGACAGTTAGACGGGGGTAGAATTGTGCAAGCAATCTACGGCCGGAAAACTGCTAATCTGGCGACTTTGGCGACTTTTGCAGTGCTCGCTATCGCTTCTTTAGTTAATCCTTTGGCTCTGTAT
This sequence comes from Microcoleaceae cyanobacterium UBA9251, assembly GCA_003542015.1. Classification (GTDB taxonomy): domain Bacteria; phylum Cyanobacteriota; class Cyanobacteriia; order Cyanobacteriales; family Microcoleaceae; genus Microcoleus. The sequence goes on from DPLL01000495.1 coordinate 3,578, forward strand.
TGGGCGATCGTGATTCTGATTTTACAGCGGAATTTGGAGCGGCCGACGCTCAACGAGCTAACTGAACCTGACGATGCTCGCGCGGCTTTGGGTTTGTTGGCTTTGTTTTTGATGATTGCTATACTATTGCCGTTGACTCCAGCTTTAGCTGGGCGTTTAGGCATTGGAAACTAATCATCAGGCTAGTTACCACTAGGGTGCGCTGAAGCGCACCCTAAATTCTGATCGATTGACCTAATGGAAAGCTCGCAATTTGTTTAAACTTAATGTATCGAGTAAAAATCACTTATCTGAGCATCTAAGGTAAAGTTATGGCTAATCAACTTCCTCCTGTATTGGTAACTTTTGATGCAGATGTTTTGATGGCTGGCAGAACCCAAGTATGGCAAGAATATGCCAAAGTGGGAAGTTGCTATCTCCCAGAAGTAGTATATGACGAAATAGATTATTTGACAGGGAAAGCAGTAGAAAAAGCTCAAGAGCAAGTGGCTAGGGAGTTTATGCGTTTTTTTGCCGACAGTGGCTGGATCATAACTGATGCTCAAGAAACGCACCGAGCGCTGGAACCTTCTATTAAAAATCAAAGCAAACAAGCAATGCTCGTGGTGGCGACTGCTCAATGCGTTTACGGTTTGGCTCAGGAACGCCCAGACGCACTGGTAGTTTTTGTTTCCAACAGCCAGCCACTGCTGAAGCGGATGGCTTCTGTGGGGGCTGCGAATCTCTGCGGAATTACCGGGGCGATGCTGTTAAATTGGGCTAGGAAGGTGGAACGTCCGGCGGCGGCAACTCAGCAATTGCAAAGTTTGATGCGAACCCTCGCGGAACGCAAATCGACTCAGCCCAATCGCAGCAGCATTGAGGATGATGCTGTTAGCAAAACGGGGACTTCTACTAGCAGGTTAACGGGGACGCGCGACGGTTCTCAGTTGAAGCCGGTCAGAAGTTTTACTAAAACTAATAAAACGGCTTTTCCTGGGAGTCGCAGTTCGAGTGCCCGCCCGAAAAAGCCGCCTCGCAGTCGGGAGGAACCGCCGGAAATGCTGCCGGCTGTATATCGCATGAAACACATTACTCCTCCCAAAAAAAGGGGCGACAATTGGATTTCTCACACGCTCAATTTTTTGGGAGCATTATTTTTCTTGACGGTAGCGGTGGGTATTATGTGGCGGGTGTTGGATGTTAAAGGTTTTAGAAAGACTTTTGTGCCGGCCCTGCCGAAGCCGGTGCAACAATTTGTTAAGTCGATCGATCCTCGATAAATCATACCGATCGGACCGCTTCGGAAATTGAGAATTTTTGACCGCAGATGTAGGCAGATGTACGCTGATTAACGCAGATGTAGTGATGTTTGAATAATGCTGAACTGGAACGATATCTTTAGTGGATTGGGATTAGTTTTGGCTGGCTTTGTTTATGCTTCAGTCAGTTTTACCCTGATTTCCTACTGTCCATTTTGGGTGACAGCAATTATGTTTATTTTTACTGTAGCTATTGACTGGCTGCTGTCATCATTTTTGCCAACTAAGTGGATTGTTGCGACTGCATTTGCTTCGCAGATGGCAACTTTAGGATTCCTAGGCAATGTTTTGCCAGGAGATGGAATGTTCGTGGCTACTTTCTGGTGGTTGGCAACTTTGATGGTAGCACTTGTTAGTCATTATACAACTTTTTTGCAAGCAAAAATACTGCTATTTTTGGGTATTTCTACGGTATTTTTTACAGCTTCAATTTATTTATTTTTGATTGGTTTGGGCTATCTTTGGGGAGGCAAAAATTTGTTTGAGGTTTCTGCTACGGAGACGCTACCGCTGTTTAATCAAAGGGTAGAAATTCGTACCGATCATCCCAAACAATTGTATTTGAATCGTAAAACAGGTACGCTCAAACAGATTAATTTTGATCGCGTAATTGTACAACTGGATTCTGGAGAAGAAGAGAGGGTTTGGTGGCTGGATGTAAAGGCTGCTCCCGTAGAGAAGTCAAATTAAACTGCTAATAGTATTAGTTTAAAGCGGGTGTTGATCCTTCTACAGGTCGAACAATCGCGGGTTTATTGGTAGCTTTGGGCTGAAAAAGTGCTTTGAGCGCCGCGTCGAGAGTTTCGGCCATGACAATGCGGTTTTGGTAGGCAACAATGACTCTTACTAAAGTTGGTAAACTATTGCGATCTGCTTCTAAGTAAAGAGGTTCAACGTACAGTAAAGATTGTTCGATCGGAATCACCAATAAGTTGCCTTGAATTGCTTTTGAACCTTGGCGATTCCAGAGAGATATTTGTTCGGAAATGACTGGATCTTGGTTAATTAAAGCTTCTATTTGTTCGGGACCGTAAACTAATCGCTGTTTGGGAAATTGGTACAGCAGCAATTTGCCGTAATCAGGATCGTCGGATCGCCCAGCAATCCAAGCAATTAAATTGTTGCGCCCCACAGGAGTAAATGGCAGCAACAAAATAAACTCTTCTGAGGTTTCTGTTGGCAGTTTTGTAATCAAATAATACGGTTCCACAGGCTGCTGTTCGCTGCCGTAAATTTCATTGGGAACTCGCCACAAATCTTCCCGATTGTAAAATACTTGCGGGTCTTCCATGTGATAAGTTAGCAAGCGTTCGGATTGAATGCTCAATAAATCGACTGGATACCTAATATGTTTGCGGAGAGCCGGAGGCATTTGTTCAAGGGGTTTGAACAGTCCGGGAAAGATCGCAATCCAACTGTTGATTATCGGGTCGGAGGGGTTGGCAACGTAGAAGTCAACGGAGCCGTTGTAGGCGTCTATGACGACTTTTACTGAGTTGCGGATGTAGTTAAATTGATTTTTTCCGGGGTCGGAATATGGGTAGTGATCTGTGGTAGTATAGGCATCTATAATCCAGTAAAGATAGTTTGGAAAACTATTAGTTGCTGAGGCAGAAGGTTTGATTGCGTTGCTAATTCCCTCCCATTTTTTTTCGATGTCGCCCTTGCTGAGATTGGCATTGGCTACTACCAAGTATGGGTCAGAATCGTAGCGCAAAAAAGGAGCGATCGCCCGCACTCTTTTGTTAATGTTTCGGCGGTACATCAACTTAGTTTCTGGTGTAAAATTGCGGGTGAAACCCATTTGCCAATTTTTGAGATAATTAGCAAATAACCAGCGCCTCCACATAGAACCGATCGCAATTCCGCCTTTACCGCTGTATGTATTGTAAACATTTTCTTCGCCGCTGGGATAGTCGAATTCTTTAACTTTTGTGGGTGTCATCGCGTCGGTATTGGTGACTTCGCCGTAATAAATGCGCGGGTGCCCGATCGGAATACTGGCCCGAATGCGATCGCTAGTTATTTCTAAAGCACTTTTGCTGTCGCCCGCATCAACTCCAATATCTTTAACAAAATAATCGGGCAAACCGCCGGCACCGATAGTATTTACAGGAGAAAGAGTAAAGCCATAACCGTGAGTGTAAACCAGGTGTTCGTTTACCCATGTTTGAGCTTCCATCGCAACTGCTGTGTAGTCTAATTCTCGCGCTGCGAGAATCACTTGCTGGCTTTGGGTATCTCCCTGTTTTGCAAATTCGTTGTTAATTATGTAGCGATCGATATCGGCATCTAAGAATTTATAATAAGGTCTAATTTGCTGTAATTCCCGGTTGGTTTGTAGCAGCGGTAGCTTGTCCCACAGGCGGATATTGCTGATAGTAAGCTGATTTTTTTCCAAGTCTGCATAGGTAAGTTTGCCTCCTGGATCGAAGGTTTTTACTTCGATTTTTTTGAGATCGAATGCTTGTTGAGTAAAGGCGATGCTCCTCTCTATATATGGTTTCTCTCGTGCTAGTTCGTTGGGTTTAACTATGAGTTGTTGCACTATTTGTGGTAGGAAAATAATCAATAAGAAAATGACAATTAAACTAAAAACTATTTTTGTCAAGTTGTGATTGTGAATTTTTAATTGAAAAATAGACCAGAGCATCAAAAGTGCGATCGCCACCGCTAAAATACTCAAAAATCCATAGGAGGGCAGCCGCACTGTCACGTCAGCATAATTAGCCCCGTAAGTAACGTCTCCCCGTGAGTACAGCAATTCGTAACGGGCTAGCCAATAGTGGAATGCGGAGGCTAGCATCAAAGCTGCACCCAAGGCATACAAGTGCCGCTGCTGCGATCGGGAAAACCCCAAAAATATCCCTTGACTCAAACTGTTTCCAGATAGTAAATATGTTAAAGTGCCAGATACTAAGCCGTACAAAAATATAACTGTCAGCCATAATGCTAGCAACTCTAAAATTGGCAAAACAAATATATAAAAACTGATATCTTGACTAAAAATAGGATCGTTTATGTTAAAATTAGGATGGTGAAAATATGGCAATACTTTTGTCCAGAGACTGGCGGCAATTAGCCCGAACGCCAAACTGAGAAAAAGGGCGATCGCCCGCAGCCAAAAATCCGGCTTAATTGTCACAGCTAACATCAGCCCCAGCAGTAAACCCAACTGCCACCAATTAGAAAATAGCTGCACGGCTATGGGCCCAATTGACTCCAATCCCAACTGAATTGGCGGCGCTATACTGAAATCGGCGAGGCCGCCCGCAGCTAACAGCCCCAAGTGAATTACCGTGAAACCTGCGATCGAACTCAATCCGAATAACAACAACAGCAGCCAGGGAAAAGCAAGTGGAGGTTTAGCCACAGATAATTGATAATTCTTCCCCGTTTTTTTCAGATTTACTGAAGCGAATAATCCCCCCGAAATCGGCGATTTGGTTTCCTCAGTGGGATGTTTGAGGCGGCGGGCTAAAGCTAAATTTCCCATCAAAAAAACAGCAGAAATAGCAGTGGGAATTACCCCCAGCAACCCTTGAGTTTTCAGCCTCAACAGCAAAACCTGAAGATATCCAACTTCCTGAAACCAGAGAATTTCTGCCACAGCGCGGGAGACTAACTCTAAAACTAGCCACAGCCCCGCCACCAGTAAAATTACTTGATAAATTCGCCTGTTCAAAGTCATAATATTAAACCGATCGCAACTATCAATATCTGCCGAGGTTCATCTGCGTTAATTTGCGTGCATCTGCGGTTGATAATTCCTTTTTGAATTATAGCGGTTCTCAATACAGTGAGGTATGCCCTATGCCCTATGCCCTATGCCCTATGCCCTATGCCCTATGCCCTATGCCCTATGCACCTTAATGGCACCGCACTGTTACTGAGAAAGGCTATCTACGTTACTTTGACATACTCCCCGACCT
>DPLL01000089.1:0-191 GCA_003542015.1 Microcoleaceae cyanobacterium UBA9251
CTCGGACACTCCCTGCTGTTCCTCTGGGGCCCCGAAGCACAGTGGGACTTCACCCGCTGGTTCCAACTCGGTGGCCTGTGGGCATTTGTCGCTCTCCACGGCGCTTTCGCACTGATTGGGTTCTGCCTACGTCAGATTGAAATCTCCCGTTTAGTCGGCATCCGCCCCTACAACGCCTTGGCATTCACCGG
>DPLL01000089.1:308-472 GCA_003542015.1 Microcoleaceae cyanobacterium UBA9251
TTCGGAATTGCGTTCTCCAACAAACGTTGGTTACACTTCTTCATGTTGTTTGTGCCCGTCACAGGCTTGTGGATGAGTTCTTTGGGCATCGTCGGTTTAGCATTAAACCTGCGGGCCTATGACTTTGTATCCCAAGAATTGCGTGCAGCAGAAGATCCTGAGTT
>DPLL01000089.1:695-14165 GCA_003542015.1 Microcoleaceae cyanobacterium UBA9251
CCAGAAAAGCCCATGTACGAACAAGGCTTAATCTTGATGCCCCACGTCGCTACTTTGGGTTGGGGCGTCGGCCCTGGCGGTGAAGTCACGGATATCTTCCCCTTCTTCGTAGTTGGCGTTCTCCACTTGATTTCATCTGCTGTTCTCGGTTTGGGCGGCATTTATCACGCCGTTCGCGGTCCAGAAGTCCTCGAAGAATACTCTTCTTTCTTCGGCTACGACTGGAAAGACAAGAACCAGATGACCAACATCATCGGCTATCACCTGATTTTGTTGGGTGGCGGTTGCTTGCTGCTGGTTGCTAAGGCCATGTTCTTCGGCGGTGTCTATGACACTTGGGCTCCGGGCGGCGGCGACGTGCGTATTATCACGAACCCAACTCTCAACCCCGCTGTGATTTTTGGCTACTTGGTTCGCTCTCCTTTCGGTGGCGAAGGCTGGGTAGTCAGCGTCAACAACATGGAAGACATCATCGGCGGTCACATCTGGCTGGGCCTGATTTGTATCGGTGGTGGTGTTTGGCACATTTTGACCAAGCCTTTCGCTTGGGCTCGTCGCGCCTTAATCTGGTCTGGCGAAGCTTACCTGTCTTACAGCTTGGGCGCTTTGTCCCTCATGGGCTTCATCGCTTGCTGCTTTGTATGGTTCAACAACACTGCTTACCCTAGCGAATTCTATGGCCCGACTGGTCCTGAAGCTTCTCAAGCGCAAGCTTTGACCTTCTTGATCCGCGACCAACGCTTGGGTGCTAACGTCGGTTCTGCACAAGGCCCGACTGGTCTGGGTAAATATCTGATGCGCTCTCCTACTGGCGAAATCATTTTCGGCGGTGAAACGATGCGTTTCTGGGATTTCCAAGGCCCTTGGTTGGAACCTTTGCGTGGTACTAACGGTTTGGATTTGAACAAAATCAAGAATGATATTCAGCCTTGGCAAGCTCGCCGCGCGGCTGAGTACATGACTCACGCTCCTTTGGGTTCTTTGAACTCTGTGGGCGGTTTGGCGACTGAAGTGAACGCATTTAACTTCACTTCTCCTCGTTCTTGGTTGTCTTGTTTCCATTTTGTGATGGGTTTCTTTTTCTTGATCGGCCACTTGTGGCACGCGGGTCGCGCTCGCGCAGCTGTCGCTGGCTTTGAGAAGGGTATCAATCGTGAGACGGAAGCGGTACTTTCTATGCCTGATTTGGATTAATCGATCGCATTTAATGCTGATTTGATTGTCTGATTTAAAAAGGCTCCTGCTGTTAAGCANNGCGTAGTCGAAGGGTCGAAGGGAGCAATGACTAAAGCGCCTTAACAGCTTTGGCGGTTGCTATAGCAACCGCCAAGGTGGTTAAGACACTTCGACTACGCTCTGTTACCGTATAGCCTTGGCGACTGGTATAATCACTTGGAAACAGTCAATTAAGTTGATGGAGGTCACTTAATATGGAATTAGCACTGCCTGATGTTTCTCAAAGCTTTCAAAAGACAAAAGGATTTTTTACGGAACAAGTCGGAAAAGCAGTTAATTCTACTTCAGAAGCAACAGCACAAGCTAAATCTGCTCTCTCCGAAACTGCTGACAAGGCAAAAGAAGCTCTCACTCAAACTACTAATTCTGCCGTTAATGCTGTTAATCAAGCTACGAACAATGCTTTAAGTAATGTAGCGGAGACAACTGAAAAAGCGAGGAATTCTCTATCTGAAGTCGCGAATCAAGCAGTGAATCGCGTTAGTGAAACTACCAACAAAGCTGTTGATGCTGTTTCTCACTCTGCTGCATCTGCTAAAGAAACTATTACTCAAACTACTAACTCTGCCGTCAATACTCTGAATCAAACGACTAGCCAAGCTGTAGACAGTGTAACTCAAGCAACAGAAAAGGCTCAGGCCTCATTACAAAATAGCATTGATCGGGCTGAAAATATTAGCGGTGCGGCTTCAGATGCGATCCAAAGTGCGATCGATGCTACCGTCAAAAATTGGATGGATTCTCATCCTGCAATCTTCTGGTTGGTGAGTCATCCGCTGATCGGGTTAGCAATGCTACTGCTATTTATATTGATTATATTGGGTTTGTTCCAGGCTTTAGGTAGCTTTTTTGCAGAAGGATGGTTATCTATTTTGCAAATCCCTGGAAAATTTATACAAGGGGTTTTCAGTGTCGGCTCTAAATCTGTAAGTAATCTCGGTGGAGTGGCTGTCAACTCATTTTCAAGGAATCCGGGATTACATAATAATTCAGCTTTACAATTGAGCGGAGTTGAATCAAACAGTTTGGAGTCTCAGGAACGACTTGCTAATATTTTGACAAGGTTAGAGGCAATTCGACAAGAACAGAGTCATCTTTTACAAGAAGTGTCGGCTATTTTAGGGAAGTAATTTAATGAAGTGCGATCGCGTGTGGCTCGATCGCACTTATGGTAAATTGAATAAATCCAGGCTTTCCATCAAAGCCACATAAATCAAGGCTTGTAGTCGATCGCCCAAAACGCCATGCCCGATTCCGAATTCTCCGATGATTTAAAATGGACACCCGAAGCCAAAGCCAAGCTGAAAAATATTCCCTACTTTGTCCGGGGAAAAGCTCGCGTCCGCATCGAGCAGTTGGCCCGCGAAGCCGACACCGAAGTCGTTACAGTGGACTTAGTTGAGCAAGCTCGCATCGAATTTGGCCAATAGGCGATCGCAATGTACCCTAAAGCCTTAAACTATAACTTGCCTCTCCTAATGTTCACAGAGCTACTGAGTCACCCGTGCGGAAAATTGTTATTGCTGGCAACTGGAAAATGTACAAAACCCAGGGTGAAGCCCTGGAGTTTCTCAAAGGGTTCACGTCTTGCTTGACGGAAACCCCAGAAAAGCGGGAAGTTATTTTATGCGTTCCCTTCACTTCATTGGCCCTCCTCTCGAAAAATCTCCACGGCGGCCGGGTGCGACTCGGTGCTCAGAATGTTCACTGGGAAGAGTCGGGTGCTTACACCGGGGAAATTTCGGGCCCGATGCTGACAGAAATTGGAGTTCGCTACGTCATCATCGGGCACAGCGAACGCCGTCAATATTTTGGTGAAACTGACGAAACGGTGAATTTGCGGCTGAAAGCAGCTCAGAAGTACGGTTTAATTCCGATTTTGTGTGTCGGGGAAACCAAGCAACAGCGAGATGCAGGGGAAACTGAAGCTCACATTTTCTCTCAGTTGGCAAAAGATTTGGTTGATGTTGACCAAGAAAAGTTGGTTATTGCTTACGAACCGATTTGGGCGATCGGCACTGGCGATACTTGCGAAACCAAGGAAGCTAACCGAGTGATTGGTTTGATTCGCAGTAAATTGAGCAATCCTGACGTGCCCATTCAATACGGCGGTTCTGTTAAACCCGAAAATATTGATGAAGTTATGGCTCAGCCAGAGATTGACGGGGTTTTGGTTGGTGGTGCTAGTTTGGAATCTGCGAGTTTCTCGCGCATTGTCAATTATCAGTAATTGGTAATTGGAAAAAGGGCAGCGGGAATTAAAGGGCGATCGCCTACAATTGTGATATGCCGTTGAGTGTTTGTCCGATCGGGAGAATTGACGTATGATTGCGATCGTTAAACCAAAACCTGCCTTAGAAGAGTTCCTAAAACTTCCTGAAACTGAACCTGCATCAGAATTTATTGACGGAGAAATCCTTCAGAAGCCCATGCCTCAAGGTGAACACAGCATACTTCAATATGAACTATGCAAGACCATCAATGAATTAGCGCCAACTCGCAAAATTGCCAAGGCTTTTCCTGAGTTGCGCTGCACTTTTGGCGGTAAGTCGATCGTACCAGATATAGCAGTATTCCGATGGGAAAGAATTCCTTTTTTGCCTTCGGGTAGAATTGCCAACATCTTTGAAATTAATCCAGACTGGTCGATCGAAATTTTATCCCCAAGTCAAAGTCAAACAAAAGTGCTGAGTAATTTACTCCACTGTGCGCGACATGGAACTGAGTTGGGGTGGTTATTAGACCCAGAAGAAGAGAGTATTTTGGCAGTATTTCCAGGACAAAAAGTAGAGCTGTACAAAGGTGCAGCTCTGTTGCCAATTATTAATGGAATTGAATTAGAGTTGACAGTTGATACTGTTTTTAGCTGGTTGACTTTTGGTTGAATTATTAACCCAAGCTACACTATTTGTAGGTTGGGTTGAGGAACGAAACCCAACACTCATTCATTGGATGCTGGGTTTCGCTATCGCTTAATTGTACGAGTTATCGCAGACGAAAGCTGGAAATTTGTCTGCTTCCAACACTTGAACCAGGACAGTAGGAAAAGTGTCATACACTTCTCTAGTAAACTTGGTTCAATGATTAAAACTGGACTTTAAATAAAATAAAACCCTGAAAGGACATAGACATGGATGCACTCGTAGCAACAATCGCACAAATTTTAGATTACGTTCTCACCCAAGGGCCAGACGCGATCATGCAGCTAACGGCACTACTCACAGCTCTCAAGGCGGGAGTTGGATCTGTTGCGCTTCTGTGTGACTTGGTTGCTCAAGTACCCGCTATTACTGCTACATTACCTGCTGTTACTGAAATTATCAGCCAGTTGATAGCTTTAATCAGTTCCGGGGCCGGAATTACTGAAATAGCAACGGTGCTCGGTCAATTGGCGACCTCGCTGGGATTGTCTATTGAGACTATTGTCCATGTCTTGCAAATGGTTGGCGCTTTATTGGTAGCATTTTAAATTGAGTCGCCCAGCTTTTTAGGGAATTAACCACGCCTTCCGACTTACGCGATCGCACTTGGCGGATCAGCTACTCCCAAAAGAAGGTAGTCACAAAATAAAAATGATAATTAGAAATAAATTTTTCGAGTGGGGAAAACGCACTTATTTAATGGGCGTTTTGAATGTTACCCCTGATAGTTTTAGCGACGGCGGTCAGTTCAATACCATAGAATCGGCTTTAGCGCAAGCTGAAAATATGGTAAAATCTGGAGTAGATATTATTGATATTGGCGGTCAATCTACTCGGCCCGGTGCTGCGGAAATATCCTTAGAAGAGGAGATCGATCGAGTTATTCCAGTTGTAGAAATGCTGCGACAAAAAGCAGATATTTTTGCAGCTATACCTATTTCGGTTGATACTACCAGAGCGGATGTTGCCCAAGCTGCTGTGGCTGCGGGAGCTGATATAATTAACGATATTTCGGGAGCTACTTTTGACTCAGAAATGCTGTCAACCGTTGCTAAATTAGCAGTTCCCATAATTTTGATGCACCTGCGGGGAACTCCCCAAACGATGCAAAAACTCACAGATTATCGGGATTTAATTGGCGAAATTACCGAATTTTTAGAGAGTCGAATTGCCGCAGCATTAGCAGCAGGAATTGACAAATCTCAAATAATTATCGACCCCGGTATTGGCTTTGCTAAGACTTACAGTCAAAACTTAGAAATTCTGCGGGAGTTGCCAAAATTTCGTTCTTTAAACTGTCCGATTTTAGTCGGAGTATCCCGCAAAAGCTTCATCGGACAGATTTTGAATCAGCCAGAAGCAAAACAAAGAGTTTGGGGGACAGCGGCGGCTTGTACAGGTGCGATCGCGAATTCGGCAGATATTTTGCGAGTTCACGATGTCAGAGAAATGCACGATGTCTGTCAGGTAGCCGACGCCATCTTCAGAAATCAGTCTTGAGCAGTGTGAGAATCAATAACTTTCATTTCCCCTGGGTGAGATTTCGGCTCAACATCAGGCATAGAACCCATCAACTCGCCCAGAGCTTCTGTCATGCACTTCGGGTCCATAAACAGAATTTTGGCGTTATCACTTTCGCCCAATTTTTGTTGAGATTCCAAGTATTTTTCTGTTACTAAGTAATTCAAAACTTGCTGGCTATTGGGATGGGAATCGAGAGCCTCGACTAAGACTCTCATGTACTCTTTAGTACCAGTAGCTTTATTGACCATTGCTTGATACTCGCTCTTGGTGGCCTGCTCCAATTCCATAGCTTCTTTCACCCTTTTGGGAGGTGTAATGTTTTGAATTTCCACCCGGATGACTTTGACTCCCCAAGTTTCAGTAGCTTCGTCCAATTTCTTGAGTAACTGCTTGTTCATCTCATCTCGTGAACTCAATATCTCTTTCATGGGCGACCGACCAATTTCACCTCGGAACGTAGTTAAAACTAAGTTGGCGATCGCATTTTCAATTTGATCGATTCCGTAATAAGCTTTCTGCAAATTTACAACCCGCCAATACACCACGGCATCGACCTCGAGAGCCACATTATCTGCCGTGATGGCTGACTGAGGTTTAATATCTAAAACTCTCTCGCGGCTTGTGTCTACGCAGACGACTTTTTCTACCAGGGGGCTGATCAAGTGGAATCCCGGCTTGAGAGTGCGCTTGTATTGACCCAAACGCTCGACTAAAGCTTCATCGCCGCCACTGACTATTTTGACGCTTGAGTTAACAGCGTAGCCGAGGATGAGCGCAACGAGCATGGCTAGAATAGACTGCCCCATTTCTATTTTCCTGCTAAGGTTGACTGAGAGTTGATTCAGGATTCCACTCTAATTTAACTCAAAATGAGCTGTACAGTGCTACAATATCTCGACTGTTAATAAGTCCTCACAGTTAGCCACCATTGTCGGACTCTATCGGTGCGATCGTGTACCCTTGGATATCAACAACAAATTTCCCAAAGACATCAACAATCCACCGCGCAGGAATAATATGTTATCAAAGAGGAAAAACGATCGAGGGTTTCGCTTCACAAAATCTTTTACCTGGATTGCCCCAAGCATTTTGGTGGCCGGAATATGCACTTGGGCCGTTACACCATCGGTAAAAGCTGAGCCAAGCACGCTGTCAATGCCCCAAAACTTGCAGTCGCAGAACTTACAGCCACCGGCCAGGCAAAGGCCAGTGAGGGAAGTTCTATCCTACGAGATGAAGGGAGATGAACTCAGGATTTGCAAACAGCAAGGCAACTCCGAGAAAAAGTGCGAAGTTGTAGGCAAAGGATACACCCTAGGTTTGAGAACTGCCAACGACCTTTACAATCAAGGAAATGTCGCCAATGCCGAAATTTTGTACCGACAACTGATTGCTCGCTTTCCGAAACAGGGAGATGCTTATTATAAGTTGGGAACCGTGCTGTCAGCGATCGGTAAAATGAGCGATGCGATCGCCCAATTCCAAAAAGCAATTCAAGTAAACCCGCAACACGCCAAAGCTCACAACGATTTGGGCGTAGCGATGGCAAGTCAAGGCAATTTGCCTGAAGCAATTGTCGAGTGGAGACAAGCCATTAAAATCAATAGCCAATATCCCGATGCTTTAAACAATTTAGGTGTCGCGTTGTTTCAACTCTCCGAGAAGGAAAACCAAGCAGAAGCAGTAGCTGCGCTCAAAAAAGCTCAGGAATTATTCGTCAAACAAGGTAGAGTTTCACAAGCCAACAGAGTCGAGCAAATTTTGCAGGAAATCAATGCACGGTCTAGTGGTTCTTAAGCTGCATAGGTTGTTGTTATTGGTTATTGGTTCTTAGAAATAACAAATAACAAATAACAAATAACAACTAACAACTAACAACTAACTAATGACTACTAACTAATGACTACTAACTAATGACTACTAACTAATGACTACTAACTAATGACTACTAACTAATGACTACTAACTAATGACTACTGACCTCTTAAAACATATCCTTCAAAACTTGTAAAATCAAATCCCCATCAACTCGATCGCTCACCGCAGCCTCACCCAAACGCACCGGTAGCACAAACCGCACCTTACCATCCTGCACCTTTTTGTCCAATTGCAAACTCTTCAAAATCTCCTCAACATCTATACCAGCCGGCAATTTCGTAGGTAAACCAGCCTTTTCGATCAAAGCTAACTGACGCCCGTCGCACTCAGCATCCCACATTCCCAACTCCACAGCCAACCGGCTCGAAGCCACCATCCCGATACTCACACCTTCCCCGTGATTCACCAGCTTGTAACCAGTCAAACTTTCCACCGCATGGCCGATAGTGTGTCCGTAATTCAAAATCGCCCGCAAACCAGACTCCTTCTCGTCCTTGCTTACCACCTCCGCCTTAGCTTGACAAGACCTGCTCAAAATTTCTGCCAGCAAATCCGCCTTCACGTACCGCGTTTGATCCAAACGCTTAGACTTTTCCAACTTCCCGAACAATTCAACATCCCAAATCACCCCATACTTAATCACTTCCGCCATAGCCGAGCGAAACTCCCTCGCCGGCAGAGTTTTCAGGACATCCGGGTCAATTAACACAAAACGCGGCTGGTGAAAAGCCCCGATTAAATTCTTCCCCAAAGGATGGTTTACCCCGGTTTTACCACCAATAGAAGCATCAACCATCGCCAGCAGCGAAGTCGGAACTTGCACGACATTAATTCCCCGCAACCAAGTCGCCGCCGCAAAACCCGTGATATCCCCAACCACTCCGCCGCCCAAAGCCACCATGGTCGAGGAACGTTCTAAGCGGTTTTCCAAAGCCGCGCCGTAAATCTTCTGCACCGAATTTAAAGTTTTGTACTGTTCCCCCGGTGGTAAAATGCAGTTACCGACATGAAAACCCGCCGATTCTAGGGCCGCAGCCGTCTTTTCCCCGTAATGCCGAAAAATCGACTGATTCGAGACCAGCAGCACTTTTTTGCCCAAATTCAGCCCGCCCAGCAGCGTGCCTAGTTCGTCTAAACCGCCGGAACGCACGCAAACATTGTAAGATTGTGGTCCCAAGTCAACTTTAATTACTGATTGCATATTTATCTACTTTAGATATTAGATTTTAGATTATAGTTCTTATAGGTCTTTTTATAAAGAATACCCTGAAAACCCTGTGACTTTAGTCCAGGGATGAAANNGGTAGTGGGTTATTGACAAACCCTTTAAGCATCAAGATTTGGGTGGATTCATCCCCCAAAGTTTGTCCTTAAGAATCCCCGTGTCTTTAGACCGGGGAGTGTCAATGATTGTTTTTTGGAGAAATTGCAATGACTCTTAGCGGAATAATAACTTATTTCGGGCTGTTCGGCGGAATGCTCGGCGTGGCGACAGTGTTGATGTTTGGTCTGCGGGCTGTCAAACTCATCTAGCTTACTAATTTAGATGTGAGAACCAGAGGATTTAATCTCTGGTAAAAGTAAGATTTGGGCGATCGCATTTTCCGAAAAAATCTCTAGTTTGCTCTGTAGATTTACGGCGCAAGTGCGATCGCCCCTGAGCAAATAATTGATTAAAAGCAAAAAATATATTAACTCGCAATCCTGCTTTCCCGTAAAATTATTCCTACTTCCCCGAAATCTCCCAATCCAAAATCCCAAATCCAAAATCTAAAATTGAGATGACTCATTCCACCGATATCGTCAGCCTCGCCCGCTGGATGGCCGCCGACTTCAGCAACCAAGCCCAAGCCTTTGAAAATCCGCCCTTCTTCGCCCACATCCGCGTCTGCATGAGACCCCTACCCGTGGAACTTTTGGGCGGCATAAGTCTATATCTAGAACAAGCCTACGACATCGAACTAAACACCCCGTACCGAGTCCGAGTTTTAAAATTAGTCCCGGTGGGCGATCGCATCGACATCGAAAACTACGCGATCGAAAACGAAGAGCAATTCTACGGAGCCTCCCGCGATCTCCAACGACTCCAAGAACTCAAAAAAGCCGAATTTAAACTAATGCCGGGGTGCACCTTTATTACGCACTGGACGGGCAATAGCTTCAAAGGGTTTGTTGAACCAGGAAAAGGCTGTATGGTGGTCAGAAAGGGCAAAAACACCTATCTAGACAGCGAATTCGAGATCGATGGAGACAAATTTATTAGTCACGATCGCGGGCGCGATCCAGAAACCGACGCCCACATCTGGGGAGCCCTCGCCGGCCCCTTTGAATTCAGCCGTCGAGCTAGCTTCGCCGATGAAATTCAGGTTTAATACAAAAAAACCGGGGGCGATTTAGCAAAAACTCCCTTGATTAAAGGTTCACAATGCACCATTACCTGATACATTAACCCAGTATTGGTAAGCAAGATTCACCTTTGTTGATTTATGAAAGTCCTGGTTATTGGTGGCGATGGCTATTGCGGTTGGGCAACCGCACTCTACCTTTCCAACAGAGGTTACGAAGTTGGCATCCTCGACAGTTTCGTGCGGCGGCACTGGGATCGGGAACTGTGCAGCGACACCCTCACTCCCATTGCACCGATTCAGCAACGACTCCAGCGATGGCAAGATTTAACGGGTAAGTCGATCGACTTGTTCGTCGGTGACATCACCAACTATGATTTTCTCAGCAAAAGCATGAGAAAATTTGCACCAGAGGCTGTGGTGCATTTCGGCGAACAGCGTTCGGCACCTTTCTCGATGATCGATCGCGAACACGCAGTCCTCACCCAAGTCAATAATGTAGTTGGGACACTCAACCTGCTGTACGCCATTCACGAAGATTTCCCCGACTGTCACTTGGTGAAATTGGGGACAATGGGCGAATATGGCACGCCGAATATTGACATAGAAGAAGGCTATATCACGATCGAACACAACGGGCGCAAAGATACACTACCCTATCCCAAACAACCAGGAAGTTTTTATCACCTTTCCAAAGTTCACGATTCCCACAATATTCATTTTGCTTGCAAAACCTGGGGTTTAAGAGCCACCGACTTAAATCAGGGCGTCGTCTACGGCGTACTCACAGACGAAACCGGCATGGACGAACTGTTAATCAACCGTTTAGACTACGACGGAGTATTCGGTACAGCATTGAACCGATTTTGCATTCAAGCTGCGATCGGTCATCCTTTGACAGTTTACGGCACTGGCGGGCAAACCCGCACCTTCTTGGATATTCGGGATACCGTGCGCTGCGTCGAATTGGCGATCGCGAACCCCGCCGAACCTGGACAATTCCGAGTCTTCAACCAATTCACCGAACAATTCAGCGTCGGCGACTTGGCTGGATTGGTGCAAAAAGCAGGCACGGCAATGGGATTAAAAGTAGAAATCAACCACCTGAAAAATCCCAGAGTCGAGAAAGAAGAACATTATTTCAATGCCAAAAACACTAACTTGCTAGACCTCGGTTTGCAACCGCATTATCTCTCAGATTCCCTGCTCGATTCTCTGCTGAATTTTGCTACAAAATATCAGCACCGTGTCGATAAAAATCAGATTTTGCCGAAGGTTTCTTGGCGGTAAATTCTGGCATCTACCTGGGGGGATAGGGATTTTTTGACGAACCGCGAAGGCGCGAAGGGCGCGAAGGAAGAGAAAAGAAGGGAAGAGAAGAGAAGGGTTCGCAAGTTCTGAATGGGTTTCGATCTATCTTTTGCTCTCTTGCTCTGTGTCCTCTGTGGCCTCTGCGGTAAATGAAAAAATTAGATATCTTAATTACTGGTGATGAAGCTGCTAACAGAACTCTATTTAAATCAAGCGAGTAATTTGCCGAAAACAGGTCGTCACATTCTGGCGCAATTTGACGAAAATACTGTTGTAGTGTATCAAGCTTACCGTCCGGTGATCGGTCATTTTGCAGCGGAACACGGTTATTTCGGCGGTGAATTCAGTCTCAATCGCATGAGTTGGATTAAGCCAAATTTCTTATGGATGATGTATCGATCGGAATGGGGAACAAAACCCGGACAAGAAGTAATTCTGGCTGTTTGGCTTCGGCGATCGGCTTTTGACGAAATTTTAGCATCCGCTGTTCATTCCAATTTCGTTCCAGCAGTGTATGGAAGCAAAAAAGAATGGCAACAATCTTTGAAAAATTCGGCGGTGCGGCTGCAATGGGACCCCGACCACCATCCCAGCGGTGCAAAACTAGAACGGCGGGCAATTCAACTGGGTTTGCGCGGCAGTGTTTTAGCTAGTTACGCACGAGATTGGATTGTGAATATCGAGGATATTTCCGAATTTGTACACCAACAACATCAATATCTAGGAGGCGATCTCATCCAATTACTCACTCCCTCTGAGACAGTGTATCCTGTTATCGATTCCGAGGTTTCCCCAAGACTGGGATTATCAATTTCCCAACAATATAAGAATAACTAAATCCTTCTTCCTTCTTCCTTCTTCCTGACATCCGTTACATCCGTTACATCCGTTACAGAATCCGTTGCCGAACTTCCTTCTTCCTTCGTTTATGAAAATTGCTCTGTTCACTGAAACATTTTGGCCGAAAATAGATGGCATTGTGACGCGCCTGATTCACACCGTAGACCATTTGCAGCGCGCCGGCGAACAAGTTCTGATCTTTTCTCCAGATTACGGAATTACAGAATACAAAGGAGCCAGAGTTTACGGTGTGGAGGGTTTGCCTTTACCTATGTACCCGGAATTGAAAATGGCACTTCCTTCTCCGGCTGTTGGTCGCCAATTAGAGCAGTTTAAACCGGATATTATTCATGTTGTCAATCCCGCTATTTTGGGATTGGGCGGCATATATTATGGCAAAAAGCTCAACATTCCGATTTTGGCTTCTTACCACACCCATTTACCTAAATATTTGCACCATTACGGTTTTGGAATGCTGGAACCTTTGTTGTGGGAATTGCTCAAAAGCGCTCACAATCAAGCTGAACTAAATCTGTGCACTTCCACAGCGATGGTGGAGGAACTAACAACCCACGGGATCGATCGCGTAGACTTATGGCAGCGCGGCGTAGATACTGAAATGTTTGTACCCGAATTGGCCAGTCGAGAAATGCGATCGCGCCTTTCCCAAAATCACCCAGACAGTCCCCTTTTGCTTTATGTCGGCCGCCTCGGCGCAGAAAAGGAAATCGAAAGCATCAAACCAGTTCTCGAAGCAATTCCGAACGCCCGCCTCGCCCTCGTCGGAGATGGCCCCCACCGACAAACCCTCGAACAATATTTTGCCGGCACCCCCACAAATTTTGTCGGCTACCTCAAGGGCCAAGAACTAGCCTCTGCTTACGCATCTGCTGATGCCTTCATTTTTCCCTCCCGCACCGAAACCCTGGGCTTGGTGCTCCTAGAAGCGATGGCTGCGGGCACGCCCGTAGTCGCGGCACGCAGTGGCGGAATTCCCGATATCGTCACTGACGGCGTTAACGGATATTTGTTTGACCCCGCCGATGAAGCAGGTGCACTCACCGCCACTAGGCGTCTGTTTGCTAACCCCGAAGAACGGGAAACCCTGAGCGAAAGCGCCCGCCGAGAAGCAGAACGCTGGGGTTGGGCCGCCGCTACTAACCAACTGCGACGCTACTATCAATCGGTGATTTTTGCCCAGTCTATGCCCTCCGTTGCGTGACGCAACCATAATATCAAGTCCAGTTAATTGCTGATAAATCCTGTACGGGCATAGGGCATAGGGCATGGTTGAACAAAAGTATGATAACTATTCAACCGGACTATATATAACTCGCAACTTTCCCCATCTCCACCGACTAGGGCGTGTTTTCAAACCCGGAGATCCCCCCTAGCCCCCAGGGCTGTTTCATTCT
>DPLL01000478.1 GCA_003542015.1 Microcoleaceae cyanobacterium UBA9251
TTATTGTTTATTGGTTATTGGTTATTGGTTATTGGTTATTGGTTATTGGTTATTGGTTATTGGTTATTGGTTATTGGTTATTGGTTATTGGTTATTGGTTATTGGTTATTTGTTACTTGTTATTGGTTATTTGTTACTTGTTATTTGTTATTTGTTCCTTGTTACTTGTTATTTGTTATTTGTGGGCTATTGGTTCCCCTAACCAATCACCAATAACTCATAAATAATAACCCACAACCAATCACTAATAACTAATAACTAATAACTAATAACTAATAACTAATAACTAATAACCAATGACTTCAAAATGGCATATCGATTATGTCTCCGAAGGGATGAGGGCCATCCATCGGCATCCTTCCTGGTTTTGACTCGTATTTGTCAATCCACTTTTTGGCCAATTCCAAAGCTTCCTCTTCAGTCTTAGCATTTTGGACAGCGACGTGGCGGTTGCCGCGGCTATCCCAAACCTCGACGTAGAATACTTTCTGGGACTGAATAATCCAACCTTTATAGGTGTCTGCGGGTTCCATAGTTAAAATCCGAAAAGAATCGGGTGGGGAGTTCGACGGTTGAGCTAATTTTCAATATTGCCCTCTATAAAATGAATTTTAAGGGGGTTTCTATAGTATTTTTGGAAAAAAGGCACTTTTACCCTCAACCTCATGATCAGACTTTTCAATCAACTATTTAGTTGGAGAAAATATCTCCAACCTTTGGTGACGACGATCGCGATCGCCCTAATCGCCTCCCAGATGGCTGTGTTTCCCGCATTCGCGACTGGTGTCTACGAAATGCCGGTGTTGTCGGCGGGCGATCGCACCTGGGTGTGGGACAAAGGCGATGTACTCAGCCGCAGCAGCGAAAGCACGATTAGCAGCGTGCTCGACAACCTGGAAAAGCAAACAGGGAAACAAGTCAGGTTTGTCACCATCCACCGCTTAGACTACGGCGAAACGACTGCCACTTTCACAAAACAACTGTTTGAACAGTGGTTTCCCGCAACAGAAGACCAGACCAATCAAATTTTACTCGTTCTCGACACTGTTACCAACAGTGCGACCATTCGCACCGGAGAAGGCGTGAAATCTCTGCTAACCGATGAAATTGCTCAGAGTGTGGCTGGGGAAACCTTGCAAGTGCCGCTGCGGGAAGGTAACAAATACAATGAGGCCTTTACCGCTGCTAGCGATCGCCTTGCGACAGTTTTGTCTGGCCAACCCGATCCTGGTGCTCCCGAAGTTGTTGACAACACTCAAGTTGAAAGCACCTTTAAAAAAGCTGAAGAAACAGACCAAGGTAATGCCACAGTAATAGTGGTTGTGCTGTTGGTGTTGGCGACAGTGATTCCGATGGTGACTTATTTCTGGTATCAAGGTTTTTCGTGATTCAGATGACATTTGCAGTACCCTGAGCGGAGCGTCGCCCTGAGCGTAGTCGAAGGGTCGAAGGGTCAGTTGATACTTGTACTAATCTTGAACGTATTCTCGATCGCTCAATAAGGCAATTTCTGCCCGCACAAATTCCCGTCCCAAATAAGCCGCGTGATCTAACAGTGTCACCGGATTGGGGCGGGTTTCTTCTAAAATTTTGACGCAAAGTTCTTTGGCGGTTCTGGCGGTAAAAACTTTGGCCTCAGTGCGTTCTACCTTGCCGCGGGCGGGGATGGGTTTACCGGTTTCGGGATCGATGGCGAGGCCTCGATCGTCGATGATGTTGGTGAAATGTTTGGCACAAATTAAGCTGGTTGTGCGATCGAGATAGATGATGAAGTAGCCGCCTGGATCTAGATCGATGTGGCGTTTGGATAGGTTGTCATCGATGGCGGTGAGGTTGTCCAAGGTTTGACTCATGGTTGGCGAAAGGAAGTAAACAATAGCTGTAATTTTTGCTGCTATTTCTAGTTTAGTCGGCTGTGGCACAAGTTTGGGANNCCCTTTTTAAGGGGGGTTAGGGGGGATCTCCGAGTTCGATATAAACAAGAGAGAGGGTAGATTTAACGCGTTTGTTGACACCAATTGGCAAGGCAGTGTCCGGCGCGAGGTTCTGCGACTTTTAATGATTGGTATCAGATTGAGGATTGTAGCAAGACTTTTTAAAATTGGTATTATGAACCGCAGAGAGCGCAGAGAGCGCAGAGGGAAAGAAGAGAGAGAAACAAAATATGTTATTATTGGTTGAGTAACATTGAGTATTAAATTAGAGATGAAATTTATAGATTTGTTTTCGGGAATAGGAGGTTTCAGACAAGGTTTTGAAAGAATTGGTTTTGAATGCGTTTTTTCCTGCGAAATTAACAGCAAATGCCGAGAAGTTTACACGGAAAATTTCGGGGAAATCCCTTTTGGAGACATCAGTAAAATTAATCCAGCCGATTTAGCAGACTTTGATGTTTTAGTCGCAGGGTTTCCGTGTCAACCTTTTAGCATTTGCGGCAAAAAGCTAGGTTTTGAAGATACTAGAGGTACGCTATTTTTTGAGATTTGTAAAATCATCAAATTAAAGCAACCTCAAGTAGTTGTTCTGGAAAATGTCAAACACTTAATCCATCACGACAAGGGAAATACCTTGCAAGTAATTATTGCCAGTCTGAGAGAGTTGGGATACAGCGTAAATCATCAAATTCTGAATGCTAAAGACTTTGGAATTCCTCAACATCGCGAAAGAATATTCATTATTGCAACTAAGGGTAAGCAATTCAATTTTTCTCGACTTAAAACCAAGTTTCCTCCGCAACTCAGGGATTTTCTAGACGAGACAGGAGATTTTGAAATATTGGACAAATCCGAGTATACTTTAATTGATTATCCGAGAAAGCAAGATTCGGGACTTGTATTTGTAGGTTACAGAAATAAAGGTACTTGGAAAACTGGCGTGAGGCCGAATACAGAACATTTATCTAGGGTTCACAGACAGCCTAATCGCATTTATTCGGTGGATGGCGTGCATCCGACTATTCCTTCGCAAGAAACATCGGGTAGGTTTTTTATCTATTTTCCCGATCGAGATTTGGTGAGAAAGTTGACGCTGAAGGAATGTTACCGTCTTATGGGTTTTCCTGAAGATTTTAAAAGTTATCCGAGTGCGGGGGAAAGTTATAAGCAAATTGGGAATTCGGTTTGTGTGCCGGTGGTGGAAGCGATTGCGAAAGAAATATTAAGTCAAAATTTATTGTTAAATAAAACGAAGGAATTGCCATCTGATTCACTCCGAGAATATTTATCGTTCATGCTTCATTAAACCACTTTGGCCGATCGACTAATATTACCGCTGAAGTAAGAGCTTTCGAGCCATATTCTTCACTCTTCTGATGATAAGTGTAAGCTTTACCATCGGCATTAGATGGGCAGAATAACATAACTCTACAATCAGCATTTATATTTAGCCAAGCAAGTCTAATAGTACCTATCGTCTGTACCAGTAGAGCATTTAGGAAAACTGTTACCCAAAATATCATAGGCCTCAACAACCAATTTCATCGCTGTCCTGAAAGCATATTCATTCGGCCTCAAAATCCCGTACTTATCCTCTTATTCTAAATCTAAAAGTTCGATTAGACGTTCGATAGTGATGCGGAAATTTGATAATCCGCTATTGCTAGTGCTATTAGTAATCTGTTCCTTAGTTACAGTCATAAAATTAAATCCCTTTTAGGCGATCGCCAATTTGATCCTAACACAGTCTAATGCTGTGGAATGATCAGACAACTTGCTGTACTATATTCGCGAAGGTTTCCATACAAGTCTCGATCGTTCTGCTAACAAATCAGCCAGCAAATCAGCCCTCTCAGGGTCATCTTCAGCGTCAGGTAGACCTGCGCTCTCAGCGTGAGATATATAGCCTTTCTCAATAACAGTGCGGTGCACGCTTGATCTGCGGACATAATCAATTACGAATTAATCTATTACGAATTCCGAATTTATCACTTCACAAAGTCAACTCGTAACTCGTAATTCGTAATTCGTAATTATTTCCCATAGGGCATACGTCACCAAGATTGAGAACTGCTATAGAGTCAGGAATTACATCTAAACCTAACCCGCGAATGCCACCTACCTCAAGACAAGCAACTCCATAACACGTTCTGAATCTTGCAGCACATTGTTCAGGAGAACAATGTGCTGCAATGTTTACAGAAAGACCCTGTTTGTTTGGATTTTTACGCAAGTAGTAAGCTTCCGATTCAACCAGTCTAGTATCCTCATCTCTCCACTGTTTGCGAAGTAATGCCCGGTAGACAATAGCCCTATTAGGTAGTGGTTCAAACTCTGCCTGATTACTAAAATTTTGTTCATTCATGCTTCATTAAACCACTGTAGCCTCGCGACTAATCCCCATTGACAACGGATGCGACTAGCGTTGTGTCTGTCCCAGCTTATGCCTAAGCTGCATTCGCTCCAAGCGATTCAGAATGCGAGCAATTAATTCTGGTTCCACAATTGGCTTATTGATGTAATCGTCAGCACCTGCGACAAACATTTGGCGCACTATTTCCGACTCTGAATGAGCGGTCAAAAATAGCACGGGGATCTGGCTCCAGCGCCAGTCGTTGCGTACTGCCAAACACAGTTGGATACCGCTATAACCGGGCATCTCGACATCTAAAATTAGCAAATCGGGGCTTGTGGTTTCGAGTACCTCCCAGAAAATTTCGGGATCATCCAATGTTGTTATTTGAAATCCCCAAGGTTGCAGAATCATTTTCAGTGCCGCCAATAGGTGCACGTCGTCATCTACTACCATAACTTTAGCTTCTGCTGCACTCGTCTGGTCGATCACCAGAGCGACTGCTTTAAGTATATCGACTGGGGGGATGGATTTTGATAAAAAGCCAGAAGTTCCCAAACGCGCAACTTCTATGCGATCGCTCAATAGGTTCTGTTCGCTAACCACCATCACCGGAATTTCTGGTTTTTGGCGGCGGATTTCGGCTAGGAAGGCCAGTCTATTTTCCTTGGTTTCGGGAGAACTCAAATCCAGCAAAATCGCGTCGGGAGGCTGTGGAAAAATGAGATTTCTTGCCACTTGTAGGGAGTTTGCTAATTCTACGCGCAATCCCCAATCTGATGCTTCGATTTTGATGCGATCGCTCAGCAAAGTGTCATCATCAATGATTAACACTCGGCGATACTTTGCCACCCCAGAAACAGCCTCATTATCAGATTCTGCTGGCGGGCGATCTAAGATATGTTGTAGCAAATGAACTAATACCTCAATCTGCGGAGCCGCCCCTGGGTTCAAGATGTTTTCTACCTTGAATAAATGTTCGAGCTGGCGCGCTACTTCCGAACCTTTCGGCCACCCTAAACTTCCCAAAGAACCGACTAATTTGTGAGCTTTATCCTGCGCTTCCTGTCGCAGTTTGTTGTCCAAGGTTCCTATTTCTAGGCTAGCGATCGCCCGCGAGAATATCTCCACATTTTCTGTAAAAGTTGCCTGGAAATTTTCCCGAATTTCAGCAACCACACTCAGGACTTTGGTGCGCGCCAGATTGTTGTCAACTTCGTCGATCGGCTGGCTGGATTCAGCAGATACAGTCTCTTGACTTTTAGCGTTTTCTGTGGTTTTATGGGAATTTTTTTGATTGTCAATTTCCTCCGGCAGACTTTTCAGCCGATAGCCCAATCCGTACACCGTTTCAACTAAATCTACCTTCATCCCAGCCGCTTTCAGCTTCTGCCGCAGCCCCTTAATATGAGCGGTGACGGCTTCCTCCTGGGGAAATTCACCGGCAGACCAAACGCGATCGAGTATGGCGCCACGGCTGAATATACGCCGGGGATTTCTGAGGAAAAGTTCGAGCAGATTGTACTCTTTTGGAGTCAGGTGCAAGACTTTTTCTCCGTAAATTACTTCCGTAGTATCC
>DPLL01000479.1 GCA_003542015.1 Microcoleaceae cyanobacterium UBA9251
AAGAGACGAGTCAATTCTCAAAACCTTGCCATTTTGGCAGATTTTTGGTAAGGGAAATATGAATTAGGCGCGCCAAAATCTTTAAATCTTCACAGATTCTTTGCATACAATTTGTTTAGTTCAGATTCTGGAATGGCAATAATCTATATCTAAATATAGAAAACAGGGGGTGTGTTGCCATTTTGGCAGGTTTTTAACCTAACAGCCGGGAAGTCCCTCGGTGTATTTAGAGGGGATGTCTCGGAGCGCAAGCGCGGAGTACCCCGAATAAATCACCGCAGGGATGAAAGGCGCGTCGGGCGGAGGTACGGAACCCGACAATTATACTTCGGGAGCATCCTGATTTTCAATGTACCTTCTAAGTGTTGAAACGGTAACACCTCCACAAGTGGCATTTTTGGCATGCGCCAACTATACTGTAGAAAGGTCGAAAAAAAGGAAGTTTCCGATGCAACTAACGTACAAATACCGCCTTAAACCTACAAAAGCCCAACTTGTAACGATTGCGGTTCATCTGGAACTCTGTCGCCGTCAATACAACTACCGATTGGGGGAAAGGTTTAGATGGTGGGAAGCGACTAGGACACCCATCAATGCTTGCCCTCTGACTGCATCTATAGTTCCCATTGGGGAGATTTACAAAAATATTCCCTTGACCAGAACGCAAACTAGAGATGGCAGGAAAAAAGATGAATTAGGTAATCCTTTAACGAAGAAGGGCGATGTTTTCTCAAACATTGAAGGCGGTTATGTGCAATGGCAAACCATACAGTTAGCCGATCTAAAAAACACCAAAAAACTATTTCCTGATTACAAACTATTGGATTCTCAAGTTTTGCAGGATGTAGTTAACCGAGTGGAAACTTCCTTCTCAAATTTCACAACGCCTGATCAAAACGGTAATCGGAGAGGTCAACCCCGATTCAAAGGGTTTCACTACTACAAATCGTTTACTTATCCTCAACTTGATCATCTTAATCTTATTAAATATGAGCAAAATAGGATTTGTATTGACCTCGCTAAAATAGGTCAAGTGCCGATAGTTTTTCATCGTTCAATACCAACAGGATTCAAGGTTAAGACTGGTACGGTGATCGGAGAAGCAGATGGGTGGTATATTTCCCTAACGCTAGAAGATAAAACAGTCCCAGTAATGGTTGCAGAAATCCAACCGACTGACGAAAACACTCTTGGTATTGATTTGGGAATCACTAATTACGTTTACCTTTCCAATGGTGAAAGAATTGAAAACCCTAGATTTTTTAGGAATTCTGCTGAGAAATTAGCAAGACTTCAAGCAAAATTAGCTGATAGAATTAAGGGTTCTAAACCGTGGAAAGTTATCAAAGATAAAATCTCAAAACTTCATCAATTTGTAGCTAGAGCTAGACTAGATTTTCAGTTCAAAACAGCACATAAGTTATTTGACAAATGTGATGTTTTAATCGTGGAAGATTTGAGGATCAAGAATCTAACTAGACGTGCCAAAGTCAAGACCGATATTGAGAATGGCAACTTGGTTTATTTGCCAAATGGTCAAGCGGCTAAAAGTGGTTTGAATAAATCAATGCTTGATGCCTCTCATGGTCAATTCGCTACTGTTCTCAAATATGTTGCTTGGAAATTGGGCAAAAGTATTCTATTTGTTGACCCCAAGGGAACTTCTCAACAATGTGGTCATTGCCTTAATAAAGTGCCTAAAGAATTGTCAGACCGATGGCATTCTTGTCAATGTGGCGAGTCTTTAGATAGAGATGAAAATTCAGCCAAGCTGATCAAAAGAATTGGCCTGAATTATGAAAGTGGCGGGGGAACTCCGTCACTCAAAAAAGCCCTTGCACAAAGGGAAAAAGAAGCCTGCGGTCTAACGGTACGACCTTGACCGTCAGGTTCGTTCACTTGAGAGATGGAATTTGAATAACGATCGCGATCGCGAGCAATCAGTAATAACTCTTGCACATCAGTTTTAGCATCTAACCAGCGACAAACAGCTTTACCTTTTAACTACCGCCCACTGCGTAACGGGTGCAAACGGTTTCCAACCCTGAAAAGAACCGATCGCCCCAACCCGCTGAATCCCAATTCTAATTAATTCCCCGCCGTGTAAAGAGTGCCATTGCAGCACTTTAAATTCACTCTCAATTGTCACCGCATTAACAACTAATCGGCCGCCCTCACCCAAAGCATTCCAACAAGTTTCCAGCACAGCTTCTGCGGTGACACCGCCACCGATGAAAATAGCATCCGGTTGAGGTAAGTTTACCAAAGCTGCTGGCGCTTCACCCGCGATAATTTGAAGTGAGGGAACACCCAAATTAGAGGCATTTTCAGCGATGTATTGTAGTCGAGTTGGATGGCGTTCGATCGCGATCGCCCGACACCCGCGATGACTCCGCATCCATTCGATCGCGATCGAACCACAACCCGCACCCACATCCCAAAGCAACTCTCCCGGAATCGGTGCTAACGTTGACAGAGTAACGGCTCGAACCTCCCGCTTGGTAAGTTGTCCGTCGTGGAGATAAGCAGCATCGAGCAAACCCGCAGTGCGGGGGAAAATCATAGTTTTGCGATCGCCTGCAACTGCGATCGCGATCGTATTCAAATCAGCCAAATCCGGCACATTCCAGGCTGCTGCAACCCCCTCAATCCGCCGTTCCGAGTCCCCAGACATCCGCTCGAACACAGTCATTAAACTGCTGCCAAACCCCCGCTGTGTCAACATTTGCGCCACAAGAGCTGGCGTGTGTCGATCGGCACTCAACACCAGCAAAAGCGCGCCCGGATACAAACCAAGAGCGATCGAGGCGATCGGGCGATTTGTCAAGCTGAAAGTCTCAACATCCGCCAGAGCCCAACCCAGACGGGCGCAAACCAGGCTAAAAGCCGATGCTGTGGGAATTATCGTCATTTCGGCGATCGGAATCCGGCGCGACAGGGTGACACCAATCCCGTGACACATCGGATCGCCACTAGCTAGCACGCAGACAGACTCTCCCCGGCGGCGGATGATTTCATCGACTGTTGCTTGTAGTGGCGATTCCCAGAGCAATTTTTCGCGGGTGTCGTCGGTTGGTAACATGGCTAGGTGACGGGCACCGCCGACTACGACTTGAGCGCGATCGACTAGAAAACGGGCGATCGAACTTAATCCCGATAATCCATCTTCGCCAATCCCCACCACCGAAAGCCATTTGTCTACCATCGCCGCTACTCCTGAAATTTTTTCTACCCTTCAGCATGAATGTATTTCAAGCATATTTGTTGAGAGTTTTGGTTTTTGTGGGCTGAATTGTGATACCTTTCTGAAACCTGAAAGCGGGAAAGTCCGGTGCAATTCCGGCGCTGTGCCGCAACTGTCAAAGTCAGAATGCCGATTTCGGGTTTACTTGTTTATTTCCCTGCGTCGCACGGGGAGGAGTTTATTTGTTAGTTTTGACTGAATTACCGACTTGTCCAGGTTTATTTTACGGTTCTCGCGCCCGCGACGGAATATTATCGAGGATGCGGATTCCGGGGGGAATTTTAAAGGCGCAGCAGTGTGGGGCGATCGCCGATTTAGTCGATCGATACGGTAGCGGCTGTTTGCAAGTCACGAATCGGGCGAATTTGCAAATCCGAGAATTGCACTCGGAAATTCCCCCAGAGGTTTGGAAGCATTTGCAGGAATTGGGGATAGCGTCTCGCCGCGTTGAAGTTGACCCGATTCGTAATATGATGGCAAGTCCGACAGCAGGGATCGATCGACAACAGTTACTCGATACTCGCCCCCTAGTTGCGGATTGGGATAATTACCTACAAACCCATCCTGAATTATCCGAACTTTCGCCTAAATTCAGTATTGGCTTTGACGGCGGAGAATTGGTTTCGATTCGCGATCGCCCCAATGATATTTTATTAGCAGCAGAAAGGCGATCGGCAGATTCAGAAATAGTATTTCGGCTGCATTTAAACGGCGATACAGAAAACTCTGGCGATACAGGCATTTTGATTCAACCTTCGCAATGTATCTCAGTTTTAGCCGCCCTCGCTAATGTGTATCTTGAATACAGCAAAAATCAGCATCGAATTGAGGGGAAAAAACCGCGTTTACGTCACCTGCTGACAGATTGGGGTGTTGAAAATTATCTAAAACTTGTAGAGAAGAATTTACACAACTTACCCACGGCGGGCAAAAACCAGGTTTCTGCGTCAAGATTTATCGAAAAAGTGACGATTTTTGGAAGAAACCAGGTTTTTTGCGTAAGCCCTAATTTACCATCTTTATTACAACAAAGCCCGATCGCTTCATCTGAAAAATCCATCCCCAATCACCAACATCTCGGCATTCATCCTCAGCGACAGCCCGGTTTCTCCTACATCGGAATAGCTCTGCCATTAGGTAGGCTAGAATCAAAGCAATTGCGGAATTTGGCAAAATTAGCCCAAAACTTCGCCGGAGGCACTCTGAGGCTCACGCCTTGGCAAAATCTGTTGATTTCTGATATCCCGAACTCCCAGCTTTTAGAGGTCAAACAACAAGTCGCCGATTGGGGATTACACTCATCAACAACTAATTTAGACTCATGCTTAGTTGCTTGTGCCGGCCGCAGTGGCTGTGCGTCGGCGATGACAGATACCCAAAGTCATGCCCTAGAAATGGTGCAAGATTTAGCCCAAAAATTGCAGATCGATCGCCCAATCAACATTCATTTCAGCGGGTGCAAAAAGTCCTGTGCTCAGCATCACCCAATAGATATTACCCTAGTGGGAATTCAGATGAGACAGGGAAACGAGACGATCGCAGGTTATGACATTTACGCAGGTAAAACAGACTCACCCTTTGGGCGGCAAATTTTCCAGGGCGTGAGTGT
>DPLL01000480.1:0-178 GCA_003542015.1 Microcoleaceae cyanobacterium UBA9251
CTTCTTAAGGGGGGGACAGGAGTCTTTTCAAAGTCCCCCTTCTTAAGGGGGATTTAGGGGGATCTAGACTCAGCTAAAAACGAGAGATTCCAAGGCTTTCAGGCTTAAGTTGACACTAATGGGCATTGCCCTTCTTAGTGTCAACTTAACGTCAAACCCAGTCAGAGAATGCTGTTTG
>DPLL01000480.1:212-53922 GCA_003542015.1 Microcoleaceae cyanobacterium UBA9251
CCCTTCTTAAGGGGGGTTTAGGGGGATCTAGACTCAGCTAAAAACGAGAGATTCCAAGGCTTTCAGGCTTAAGTTGACACTAAGAAGGGCGAAAGCCTTTGTCCCTACGGGTATCTATCGATAGGCGGGTGTACTTCATAAACGCGGGTTCACCAATATCTGTGATTCACATCCAGGGTATTTATAAACCCGCCCCTACCTTGCACAAAACAGCCGCATGATGTTGAATATGATCTTCCATAAAACTCGCTATAAAATAATAACTATGATCGTAACCTTCCTGCATTCTTAAAGTTAGCGGCTGTCCCGCTTTTGCACAAGCCTCCGCGAACACTTCCGGCAACAACTGCCCATCAGCAAGATATGAATCTGCCCCGCCGCAATCAATCAGAATCGGACGGTTATATGAGGCTTCAAGTACCAATTCGCTAGCATCCCAAGCGCGCCAATGCTCTCGATTATTACCGAGGTAGTGACCGAAGATTTTTTGTCCCCAAGGGCAGCGCATGGGCGCGCAAATGGGCGCAAAAGCAGAAACTGAAAGATAGCGATCGCCATTTTTTAACGCACAAATTAAAGCCCCATGTCCCCCCATCGAATGACCGAAAATACCCTGTTTTTCCGGTATAACTGGAAAATTTTCTGCTATTAAATTAGGCAATTCATCAACAACATAACTGTACATTTGATAGTGAGAATTCCAAGGTGCAACTGCGGCATCAACATAAAAACCCGCACCACTTCCCAAATCCCAATCGTCATCTTCGCCAGCAATACCAGTATGGCGCGGGCTAGTATCGGGCGCAACCAGCATTAACCCATATTTGGCGGCCAATTGCTGCGCTCCCGCTTTTGCCATAAAGTTCTCTTCGGTGCTGGTTAATCCTGATAGGAAATACAGGATTGGTACGGGTTGAGACTGGGCTTGTGGCGGCTGATATACAGCGAATTTCATTTCGCTGTTGCAGGTGGAGGATTGATGGCTGTAAAAGCCGAGTTTACCGCCAAAAATTTTATGTTCTTTGTGCTGTTTTAGGGATGCGGATATCATATTAATTCTCTTTCATTTAGGAATGGGATTTTTTTACCGCAGAGGGCGCAGAGGGCGCAGAGGAAGAGAGAAGAGAGCAGAGTTTTTATTCAAAATGTCAAAACTGTGCGGATTACTTCGCCTTTGTGCATGGCATCGAAGGCTTCATTAATTTGCTCGATTGGCATTACTTGAGATACTAAACTGTCTATGTTAATTTTACCATTCATGTACCAATCAACAATTTTTGGCACATCTGTTCTGCCTTTTGCTCCGCCAAAAGCTGTGCCTTTCCAAACTCTGCCAGTTACTAGCTGAAACGGGCGGGTACTAATTTCTTGACCGGCTCCGGCTACTCCGACAATGACGCTCACTCCCCAACCTTTGTGGCAGCATTCTAATGCTTGGCGCATCACATTAATGTTGCCGATACATTCAAAACTGTAATCAGCTCCTCCTTTGGTTAAATCTACCAAATAAGCAACTAAATCGCCCTCTATTTCGCGGGGATTGACAAAGTGAGTCATGCCGAATTTTTCCGCCATTTGTCGCTTGTCGGGATTCAAATCTACGCCGACGATCATATTAGCTCCTACCATGCGAGCGGCTTGAATTACATTCAAACCGACACCACCTAAACCGAAAACTACCACATTAGAACCAGGTTCTACTTTCGCAGTATTGATGACAGCGCCGATGCCCGTTGTCACCCCGCAACCAATTAAACAAACTTTGTCGAAAGGAGCATCGTCACGAATTTTTGCTACCGCAATTTCTGGTAATACTGTATAATTGGCAAAGGTGGAAGTTCCCATGTAATGGTGGATTTTCTGCCCGTTAATTGAAAACCTACTCGTGCCGTCTGGCATCACGCCTTGTCCTTGAGTAACCCGAATTGCTTGACAGAGATTCGTTTTGCGGCTCAAACAATACTCGCAGTTGCGACATTCTGGAATGTAAAGCGGAATTACTCGATCGCCCACTTTGACGCTCGTTACTCCCGCCCCAATTTCTGCGACAATACCCGCTCCTTCGTGGCCTAAAATAGCCGGAAACAAACCTTCAGGATCTGCACCGGAAAGAGTGTAAGCGTCAGTATGACAAACGCCTGTGGCTTTAATTTCCACTAGCACCTCTCCGGCTTGCGGCCCTGCAAGCTCTACCATTTCAATGCTCAAAGGTTTGCCCGCACTGTGAGCAACTGCTGCTTTTACTTTCATGCTTCCTCTCGCGATCGATTTGTCAATTTCCTGATCAATCTGTATTCTATGACTTAATCAGGACTTACGCAAGCAGTCGATTTTTACACTATCTTTAGTCGTAAGGTGCGCACTGCGCACCCTACAAACAGCGTCTGTGCGTAAGTTTTATTTGACACTATCTGTAGTCGCAATGTGCGCAGTGCGCACCCTACAAATAGAGTCGGTGCGTCCAGGACTATTAATTCCCAAATTTCAACATCTCTATGACAAAATTAATTGTAATTACCGGTGTAAGTCGGGGGCTCGGTCTTGCTATGACCGAAAAATTTATTGAATTGGGACATACAGTTTTGGGGTGCGCCCGTTCTCTCGAAGCTGTGGACAAACTCAGACAGAAATATAGTTTTCCCCACAATTTTACTTGTTTGGATGTAGCAAGTGACGCTCAAGTCAAAGCTTGGGCGCAAAAATTGCTGGCAAATTACTCGCCTCCAGACTTGCTAATTAACAATGCTGCTGTCGTCAATAATTTAGCACCACTTTGGGAGGTCAGCAGCGAAGATTTTTCGCAAGTAATTGATGTTAATATTAAGGGGACGGCTAATGTAATTCGCCACTTTGTCCCCGCTATGATTGCTATAAAAAGCGGTATAGTTGTCAATTTTAGTTCTGGTTGGGGCCGGTCAACTTCGCCGGAAGTGGCTGCCTATTGCGCTTCTAAGTGGGCAATAGAAGGACTTACGAGAGCCCTAGCTCAAGAATTGCCCGGAGGTATGGCGGCGATTCCTCTAAATCCGGGCATAATTCACACGGATATGCTGGATATTTGTTTCGGTTCAGATGCGGTAAATTACACATCAATCAAAGCGTGGGTGCAAAAAGCAGTTCCTTTTTTACTAAAATTGAAACCTTCAGATAATGGCGTGCCAATGACTATTCCTGGATAATACAGCAACCCTTGCAGCATTTGCGAACATCTCTCTTTTATTCTCCTCTGCGCCCTCTGCGCTCTCTGCGGTTCATTAAAAAAAATATCTCAAAAATGAGATAAAATTGCTATATTCCCAACTCAAAACTCTTTCCCCAAACTGCCACTGTGAACTCGCCACTAACCCCCCCCTCCCCAATCGAAACCCGCAAAGCAGACCACCTACGGCTCTGCATCGAAGAAGATGTACAATTCCGCGAAACTACCAGCGGACTTGAACGCTATCGTTTTGCTCACTGCTGTTTGCCAGAACTCGATCGCAACGACGTTGATTTAACCTCAACTTTTCTTGACAAAAAACTAGCTGCGCCGCTGCTAATTTCCTCCATGACTGGTGGCACTGAATTAGCCCAGACTATCAATTACCTGCTCGCCGATGTTGCTCAAAAATACAAAATTGCAATGGGTGTCGGTTCCCAGCGCATCGCCGTCGAAAACCCTCAACTCGCCGATACCTTTGCAGTCCGCCGCCGCGCTCCTGATATTCTGTTATTTGCTAACATCGGTGCAGTTCAATTAAACTATAATTACGGTTTGGAACAGTGCCAAAAAATTATTGATATCCTGGAAGCAGATGCTCTGATTTTACACTTAAATCCTCTGCAAGAGTGCGTTCAAACAGAAGGCGATACTAATTTTAAAGGACTGCTCGATCAAATTGCCAAATTGTGCGAAAAATTACCAGTACCAGTAATTGCTAAAGAAGTCGGCAACGGTATTTCAGGCAAGATGGCAAAAAAATTGCTCGCAGCAGGGGTAGCTGCGATCGACATTGCCGGAGCTGGAGGCACTTCTTGGGCGAAAATAGAAGGAGAGCGAGCAAAAAATGCTCTTGGGCGCAGGTTGGGCGCGACATTTGCCGACTGGGGAATACCCACAGCCGAGTGTATTGTCAGTACCCGCGCCTCCTCGCCGGATGTTCCTCTGATTGCTTCTGGAGGCTTGCAGAATGGGTTGGATGCAGCGAAGGCCCTCGCCCTTGGCGCGGATCTGGCGGGGCTGGCGAGGCCGTTTTTGCAAGCAGCAGCGGAATCGGAATCAGCCTTAGAGCTCCTAGTTGAGGTTTTAATTGCAGAGATTGCCACAGTGATGTTTTGTACTGGCTGCGCTAACTTGTATGAGTTACAACATTCTGGGGTTTTGGAAAGGTTAAGATAGAAGTAGGTCATTAGTCAGCAGTCATCGGTCATTAGTTAGTGGTGACTTATTATTTGTGAGTTATGTAATTAGGACTACGGACTGCTAACTAATGACTAATGACTAATGACTAATGACTAATTACCAATTATCTAATGAAAGATTTCCTAAAATATACGTTTGCAAGTTTGCTGGGAAGCCTCCTAGGATTGGTGTTGCTCGGTAGCCTAGGATTGGGGGGCATGGTACTGCTAATTGCTGTGGCTGCATCGTCTAAAGATTCGGGCCCGCAAGTTAAAGATAAGTCTGTATTGGTGTTAGATCTTTCTCTGAATATCACTGACAGCAAACCTAGTCGCAGTACCGGCGCGGCGATTGAAGAAGTGCTTTCTGATGAGGGTTCGGATACCGTGACGCTGCGTAGTGTTTTAGATGCGATCGCATCTGCTAAAAAAGATCCGAAAATAGTTGGTATTTATCTCGAAGGTAGCTCGGATTCTGGGAGTAGCGGGTGGGCTAACCTCAAAGAAGTGCGATCGGCATTGCAGGGTTTCCGAGATGCCAAAAAACCCATTTTTGCTTACCAGATGGACTGGAATGAGCGAGATTATTACCTCGGTTCCGTTGCTAATACCATTGCAGTCAATCCTTTCGGCGCTTTGGAACTCAACGGTTTTAGTAGCCAATCCATGTTTTTTACTGGTGCTTTGGAGAAATACGGCGTGGGAGTGCAAGTCACTCGCGTTGGCAAATATAAGTCAGCCGTTGAACCGTTTTTGCTCACAAAAATGAGTCCCGAAAATCGCCAGCAAACTCAAAAGTTACTGGGAGATCTTTGGGGAGAATACCTGCAAACTGTCGGGCCAAACCGCAAATTGACTGTTCCCCAACTGCAAGCGATCGCAGATAATGGCGGAACCTTGATGGCTGATGAAGCTCTCAAAAGCAAGTTAGTTGATCGAGTTGTATACTCTGACGAAATTGCGACAGAACTTAAGAAACTAACAGGAACCGATGGAGAAAACAAATCTTTCAAACAAATTAGTTTGAAAACTTACGCGAGAATTGCTGAGAATAAAAACTCAAATCGCGGGGACAATAAAAAGCAGATTGCTGTGCTTTACGCCGAGGGAGAAATTGTAGACGGCGAAGGAGGAGCGAGTCAAGTAGGAGGCGATCGCATTGCTCAAGAATTGCGGAAAATCCGAGAAGATAACGACGTAAAAGCCGTGGTTTTGCGCGTCAACAGTCCCGGAGGCAGCGTCACGGCATCTGAAGTAATTGGACGGGAAGTCCTGCTCACGAGCCAGAAGAAACCAGTTATTGTTTCGATGGGCAATTTAGCAGCTTCCGGCGGCTATTGGATTTCGATGGGTTCTAGCAAAATTTTTGCTGAAGCGAATACGATTACCGGTTCGATAGGCGTTTTTGGAATGCTCTTCAACGTCGAAAAGTTGGCTGCTAACAACGGGCTGAGTTGGGACATTGTGAAAACCGGCCTCTATGCCGATACTAACACGATTTCTCGCCCGAAAAATCCTCAAGAATTGGCTAATATTCAGAGGATAGTCGATCGCATTTACGATCGATTTATTACTAAAGTCGCCGACTCTCGCAAACTGCCTAAAAACAAGGTACAAGAAATTGCTCAAGGCCGGGTTTGGTCTGGTGCAGCAGCGAAACAGTTGGGTTTAGTCGATGAAATTGGCGGTTTTGAAGATGCTGTCAAAGAGGCGGCGAAGCAAGCTAAACTAGGCGATGATTGGCAATTAGAAGAATATCCGAAACGCCGCAGTTTGGAAGATCGAATTTTGGAAAGAATTTCAGGTGTTCGCGTTTCTAAACCAGCCACCAAACTCGACCCGCTGACGGCAGAGGTTAAAAAAATACAGTCGGAATTGGCTGTTGTCAAGTCCATGAACGATCCCCAGGGAGTTTACGAAAAACGAGATTTATCAAGGCTTTTAGGCTTAAGTTGACACCAATGGGCACGCGCTTAGTGTCCCTACGGGGATTGATCGATAGGCGGGTGTACTTCATAAACCTGCAATCTGCTGTATCACTGTTAGATCCCCGCAGCACTTTAAGAAGTCGGGGATCTGGGTATTCTATTTCTTTAGATGGGCTCACTTAGTGGTAAATTCTTATTCAAACAACAATCCTCCAGCTATTCTGCCTGGAGGATTGTTAAAATCATCGACTCAGAATTGGCAATATTTCTTATACGGCACGCTGAGTCAACAATCCCCAGACGAAAAGTACAACGATCGCGCCGATAACAGCAAAAGCAATACTGGGGATGGTTAATGCTCCGACAGCAGCTCCGGTGCTCTTTCCCAGCAAGACTTGACCTAGATAACCTCCCACAAACGCGCCAACAATTCCTAAACCTGTGGTTGCGAGGAAACCGCCTCCTTGATGCCCTGGATAAATTGCTTTGGCGATCGCACCTGCAATGAGTCCTAAAACAATCCAAGCAATAATACCGCCCATGTCTCTTTCTCCCGACAACTTAACTTTTCTCGTTCCTTGTCTTATCTTTTAAGAATAACAACGGAGATCGACCGATCGCCTCTATCATAGGGAGGAACCTAAAGTGGTAAAATCTTTAGGAAATCTTCAAAAGTATGAAGTCTTTTAATCTGTCAAAAGAGTTAATCAGACCTTTGTACCGCAGAAAGGCACTGATGCTGAAAACACTGATGCAGAAGGTTCAAGGGAAAGCGGCAAAGGGAGAATTTTTTTCTGGGCTTTTTCTCTTTTACTACTCAATCAAATTACAATAATTATTTGAAAATAGGAAAGTTTGCGCCCGATGGATCTGACTTTGTGCATGATTGTGAAGAATGAAGAAGCAACACTGCCGCGGACTTTGGCTAGTGTTAAGGGTGTTGTTGATGAAATGGTGGTGCTGGATACCGGTTCGGGCGATCGCACTTGTGAAATTGCACAAGAATTTGGGGCGAGGGTTTATCGCTTTGAATGGTGCGATGACTTCGCAGCAGCGCGCAATGAGTGTCTGAAATACGCTGCGGGTGACTGGATTTTGGTGTTGGATGCCGATGAGGTGCTGGTACCCCAGATTGTACCTCAAATTAAGCAGGGAATTAAGAGCGATCGCGCGGTGCTAATCAATCTCATCCGTCAAGAAGTCGGTGCTTCTCAATCTCCCTATTCCCTCGTGTCGCGCTTGTTTCGCAATCGCCCCGACATCCGCTTTTCTCGACCTTATCACGCAATGGTAGACGACAGCGTGGCTGAGATTTTGCAGAGGGAACCGGAGTGGAAAATAGCTGCTCTCCCAGATGTGGCGATTTGGCACTCTGGTTATCACAAAGATGCGATCGCCACTAAAAGTAAATTCCAAAAAGCTCAAGCTGCGATGGAACGATATATCACTTATTATCCAAGCGATGCCTATGCTTGTAGCAAATTAGGCGCTTTGTACGTCGAAAGCGGACAAGTTCAGCGGGGAATTAATTTATTAACTAAGGGCTTGACGGCTGTCCCCATTGATGATTCTATTGTTTACGAACTCAACTATCATTTGGGAATTGCTTACCGCCAACAGCAGCAATTTGTTAAAGCCAAGGAACACTATCAAGCGGCAATTAATACCAATGTTTTGCCAGCGCTCAAGTTGGGTGCTTACAATAATTTGGGAAATTTGCTCAAGGATGAAGGAGATTTGACAACTGCTGAAATGGCTTACAAAGCAGCTTTAAAAATTGACCCCAATTTTGCAATCGGTCACTACAATTTGGGACTGACCCTGAAAGCCGGGGGGAATTTGGCAGATGCGATCGCCTATTACCGACAAGCGATTAAAATCGCTCCCGAACACGCCGAAGCTCATCAAAATCTAGCAGTAGCTTTGCTGAAAATTGGCAAAATGCCTGAGAGTTTAGCAGAATTCAAAAGGGCGATCGCTCTTCACGAACAGCGCCGTCCTTTTGAAGCAGAACGCCTGCGCCGCGGCTTACGAGAAATGGGGTTAATGTAACAAATAAAATCAAGCAATAACCTCGACTTCGCCGCTGTCTATATCGTAGCGCGCCCCAACAACTTTAAGTGTGCCCGCTTTGACTGCTTTAGCTAAAATAGGAGACAAAGCTTTTAACTTATTTACGCTCATTTTCACATTAGCTCTGACTGCATTATCCCAGGCATCGCCCAGTTGACCTTTGGTGGCATAAACTGCCGGTTTAATCGCCGCCACCAAACTGCCAATGTGGCCGGGAACCGGTTTGCCATCCAAAGCTGCTTTCACAGCACCGCAGCGTTCGTGACCAAGGACTACTAGGAGCGGAACGCCTAATTCTGCTGCGGCATATTCTATGCTGCCGAGCACCACATTGTCGAGGACGTTTCCAGCTACTCGGATCTCAAATAAATCCCCCAATCCTTGGTCGAAAAGAATTTCGGGAGCCACCCGCGAATCAGAACAGCCCAGGACGATCGCAAACGGATGTTGACCCTTTGCTAATTCTAAAATGCGCGATCGGCTTTGGTCGGGAAATGTGCGTTTTTGCTGAATGTACCGCCGATTCCCGTCCATCAATTTCTGGAGTGCGGCGTCGGGAGTGATGTTTGAGGTTTCTGAAGCATTT
Source organism: Microcoleaceae cyanobacterium UBA9251 (assembly GCA_003542015.1). Lineage (GTDB taxonomy): Bacteria > Cyanobacteriota > Cyanobacteriia > Cyanobacteriales > Microcoleaceae > Microcoleus. Next base: position 9,180 of record DPLL01000480.1, read on the forward strand.
GCAGCTTCAACTTTTAAGAGTCCCGGTGCAATACTTGCCATCAGTGTCCCTGCACCTGCCATCAAGATTAAATTCCGCCTGGACATCCTGCCTGTTTTTTTTGGGTCGGTCATTGTTGAGAACTCTGTTTAAGCGTTAAACATTCTCAGCATAATATATACAATATATTTTGACGGATTTTTTTATGGTTTCTTTACAAGCAGTCTCTCCCCAATTCAAAAGAATCATTAATAATTATAAAAGATCGCCACCTAAAGAGCCAATACAAGCTATAATTAGAGTCTAACAATAATTTTTATTAATCTATCAAAATGCCTTACGTCGCCAGTATTCAGATCTATCCGGTCAAATCCCTTGACGGCATAGCTGTCAGTCAAGCAGCTATTCTGAGCAGCGGTGCTTTAGAGGGCGATCGCTCCTTTGCTATCTGTGACACGCAAGGTGAATTGGTTAACGGGAAGCGCCACAACGGAACCCATTTTCTGCGTTTCTCCTTTGATCTCACCAATCGCATCGTCGGTCTCAAAATTCAAGGCACTGAACAAGAATTTTTTTTTCACATCGATCGAGAACGCAGTAGAATAGAATCTTGGTTGAGCAGCTACTTCGGTTTTCCGGTCAAGTTAATTGAGAACTTGCTAACTGGCTTTCCAGACGCTCCCGCAGCACCGGGACCAACTATAATCAGTACCGAAACAATTGCAGAAGTTGCATCTTGGTTTCCGAGAGTTTGCGTTAACGAGATGCGACAGCACCTGCGAGCTAATATTGAAATTGGAGACGTCCCGCCGTTTTGGGAAGACCAACTTTTTGCAGCAAATGATGAGGTTGTTCGCTTTGAAATAGGGAAAGTAATATTTGAAGCTATTAATCCCAGCCAGCAGTGGATCGGATCGACGAGCAATTATTTTTCCAGAGAAGTTTATCCCAATTTTCAAAAGGTATGCACAGCCAAGCGGAATGAAAAAATGCCTGATTCCGCAAGACGATGGCCTTTAAATCACTTTTACCAACTCAACATTAACACGCGAGTGCCCGATCGAGCATCAGGAAAAATAGTACAAATAGGAGATGAAGTGAAAATCCTCAGCTTGACATACTCACCGGCAGATGAGCGCGGTGATTCTTGAGGCTTCACCGACTGACGCTACCAAAGGTAGTCTTACTCTGTCTCTGCGTCCGTTTACAGTCGTGGCAATGCCCTGTCCCGACTTTGTTTATATTTTTGGCTGCGTTCTCATCTCGATCGTGTTCATTACCACAGTTCAAGCACTGAACCGATCGGACTTTGAGATCGAGTTTGCCCCATCTAAAACCACAATCTGAGCAAATTTGGCTTGTAGGTTCCCAAGGACTGATTACCCTAAAATCCCTACCAAATTTTTCCGACTTTCCCTCGCACAACGATCGGAACTCATACCATCCTTGCTGGCTAATCACCCTAGCAAGCTTGCGGTTTTTTACCATCCCTGACAGGTTCAAATCTTCCAAAACAATAGTTTGATTCTCACTTACTATTTTGGTAGACAGTTTATGCAGGAAATCTTTACGAGTGTCGGCAATTTGATTGTGTAGTTTGGCAATTTGAATCCGAGTTTTGTTTCTACGTTTCGAGTCTTTAGATTGCCGAGCTAGCTTTTTCTGAAGTTGGCGAACTTTCCGATCTAACTTCTTGTAGCTAGGACTTTCGGCTCGCTCGCCATTGCTCATCACTGCAAAGGTTTTAATGCCCAAATCGATGCCGATGCTGTGGTTTTTAGCATCTACGCGCTCTGGATTAATCTCTACAACAAAGCTCAGAAAATAGCGATTAGCACAATCCTTGATGATCGTTGCAGAGCTAGGAGCCGACGGTAGCTGTCTAGACCAAACAGGGTTGACAATTCCGATTTTGGCTAGATAAACGCCATCTCCTTTAATTGAAAAACCCCCGCGAGTTAACCGGGCAGACTGGCTGTTTGTGCGTTTTTTGAACTTGGGATAGCCAACTTTCTGACCTTTTCTTTTCCCTTTACAGGACTCAAAAAAGTTTTTAAAAGCTGTTTCCAAATCTGCTACAGACTGCTGTAACGGGATGTTTGAGACTTCTGACAACCAAGCTCTTTCGATTGTTTGCTTTGCTTGAGTAATTACTAGCTTTTGGAGTTCGGCAGATTTGGGTTTTTTATCGGACTGCTTACAGAGAGCTAAGGCATCATTCCACACTACCCGAACACAACCAAACAACTGAGCTAAACTCGGTTTTTGTTGGTCGGTTGGATAGAAACGGAATTGATACCTTGCTTTCATTTCTCTTGGCTGTTTGTTTACTCTATTATACTAGGTTCTGCTAATAAAATAATTAAAAATTAAAGCCGTCCTCAAAGGACGGGGCTTGTATCCCATCCTTTTGGTCAACAAAGCCCTATTCAATACCATTTCTGATTAGTTGTATCCCACGAGTTAGAAAAAAGTCGGCGGCAACTCCAAAGCAAGCTGACCCAACACACCAGTTCTAAAATCATTCAACATCTGCCGCGCCGTTCGTTCGACATCTCCTTGATACCTGTCTTTAGCTACCCCATGCAAATAATCCTCACCATTAGTAGATGCAGTATCTAATTTATACCTCGATTTGAAGCCAGATACTGAGACCAAACTTTCATCAGTAGCTTGCAGCCCTGTGAGCAAATCTACCATAGCCGCTGCTACTACCTGATTGTCGTAAGCTGCTTCGCCAATATCTTCGCAAATAGCTAATTTTATGGCATTTTCGAGATTGCTAATTCGGGTTGGGATCACTCCGGGGGCGTCTAACAACTCAATTTCTTCAGAAATACGAATCCATCGGAGCGATCGAGTCACTCCAGCTCTGCGGGCACTATCTACTACTCTGCGCCCTAACAACCGATTAATCAAAGCAGATTTTCCCACATTCGGAAAACCAATCACCACAGCCCTGACTGGACGAGGAAGCATACCTCGATCGAACCTTCTTTGATTAAGTTGCACCCCAGCATTCTGCACAGCCGCCGCCACATCATCCACCCCTTGCCCGTGTTCGGCATTAGTAAAATAAGCAGTTTCCCCCTGTGCCTCAAACCATTGTTCCCACAGAGCGCGTAATTGAGGCGGAATCATGTCCATGCGGTTAATCACTAATACTTTAGCCTTACTGCCCACCCAAATCGGCATTTGGGGATGGTAAGTAGCCAAAGGAATGCGGGCATCTCGGACTTCGAGTACCACATCTACCTTCTTTAGTTGTTCTTTTAAGGCCCGTTCAGCTTTGGCAATGTGACCGGGATACCATTGAATTTTCATTAGTTATTCGTTATTAGTCATTAGTCAGTAGTCAGTAGTCATTAGTTATTCGTTATTAGTCAGTAGTCATTAGTCATTAGTCATTAGTCAGTAGTCATTAGTCATTAGTCAGTTGCGGTGCCCGCTCGCGTAGTCGAAGGGTAAGTTGTCAGTTGTCAGCGATCGTTCAACCAATAACCAATAACCAATAACCAATAACCAATAACCAATAACTAATGACCAATGACTAATAACTCAGAACTAAGGCACTATCAAAACTGCACAAGGAGATAGGTTGATCACCCGACTGGTAACGCTTTCAGACGCCCCATCATCAGTTAAACCCATCCCCCGACAGCCCATCACAATCAAATCAGCCCCAATTTCGTCAGCCACATCACAAATCGTGAAAGCAGGTTTGCCTTCCCGTTCAATGATTTCAGCTTCAATTCCCTGCTGGGAAAACATCGCATGGGCCTCAGACAGCAATTTGGCGACTGCTTCCGGGGAAGCCATCACTTCTCGCGGCGGGGATTCGCCACCCTCGGCTGGGGGTTCGACTACCGACAGAATCACTAAACGAGCACCATAGGTTTTCACAATATTGACAACCTTTTCGGCAGCTTCGCGGGCTTCTCGGCTTTGATCTACTGGAAATAAGACAGTCTTGAACATACTGCACATCTCCGGGACACGGACTCCGATAAAATGTTTAGGTTGAACCAATTAGTGTCGTTTGTTCCATCTTCCGTTTTTTTGTAGGGGCGCGGTTGAATGCGTCCGAGGCCCAAGTACCAGTGACCGGTGCCACCATTACAACGGAATTCAACAAAAAGACACATATTTAGGAGGTTAATCCTGTGACAAAAAAAACTGTAGCAAATTTATCGGCATCGGACTTATCGGGAAAACAGGTACTCGTGCGGGCGGACTTTAACGTGCCACTCGACAACGGCAGTATCACCGATGATACTCGCATCCGGGCTGCTCTGCCGACAATTCAAGATTTAGCCTCTAAAGGCGCTAAGGTCATTTTGTGCAGCCACTTCGGGCGTCCCAATGGCGTGACAGAGAAGTTGCGCTTGACGCCTGTTGCTAAGCGGCTGTCGGAATTGTTGGGTAAAGAAGTCAAAAAAACTGATGACTGTATCGGCGAAGAAGTTGCTGCTACAGTCGCGGCGATGCAAGATGGCGATGTGATTTTGCTGGAAAATGTCCGCTTTTACCCAGAAGAGGAAGCAAATGACCCGGAATTTGCTAAGAAGTTAGCTTCTGTGGCCGATTTGTATGTCAATGATGCTTTTGGTACTGCTCACCGGGCTCATGCTTCTACTGAGGGTGTTACTAAGTATCTGAGTCCTTCTGTGGCTGGGTTTTTGATGGAGAAGGAACTGCAATATCTTGGTAGTGCGATCGACAATCCTCAGCGTCCTTTGGCTGCGATTATCGGCGGTTCCAAAGTTTCTAGCAAGATTGGAGTCATCGAAAAACTGTTGGAAAAGTGCGACAAATTGCTGTTGGGCGGTGGCATGGTTTTCACATTCTACAAAGCTCGTGGCTTGAATGTTGGCAAGTCTTTGGTGGAAGATGACAAGCTGGAATTGGCTAAGTCTTTGGAAGCTAAGGCGAAGGAACGGGGAGTTGCTTTTCTGTTACCTACTGATGTGATAGTTGCTGACAAGTTTGCTGCTGATGCTAATACTCAAACTGTCTCCGTTGAGAGCATTCCCGATGGTTGGATGGGTTTGGATATTGGCCCGGATTCAGTGAAAACTTTTCAAGCTGCTTTGGCTGATTGCAAAACAGTAATCTGGAACGGCCCGATGGGTGTGTTTGAGATGGAGAAGTTTGCTGCGGGTACTGAAGGTATCGCTCATTCTTTGGCTGGACTTACTAAAACTGGTACTACCACAATTATCGGTGGTGGTGACTCGGTGGCGGCTGTGGAACAGTTGAATTTAGGTGCAGAAATGAGCCACATTTCTACTGGTGGCGGTGCTAGTTTGGAGCTGCTGGAAGGTAAGGAATTGCCTGGTGTTGCTGCTTTAGATGAGGCTTAATTAAGTTAAGTAGGGTGGGCTTTGCCCGCCTTGCTTTAAGTTAGTCAGGACTTACGCATTTAGAGGTAATTCTGTCATTTAGAGGTAATTCTGTCATTCTGAGTGAAACGAAGAATCTCAAAGCTTTGCAACAGCGTCTAGACTGCGTAAGTCCTGTTAGTCTAAATCATTGGCTGCGAATAGGTTTTTTTGGGGATTTACCGCAGAGGGCGCAGAGAACGCAGAGCAAGATAAAAGTGAGAAGGAAAGGGCTTTAAAGTCTACAGTTTGCTAGTATAATAGTCCTGGACGCACGAGTGTTTAGAAACCGGGTTTTTTTACGAAAAGACGCGTTGTAGACCGCAGATTCGGTAAAAAACCCGGTTTCTGGGCCCCGATGCGTCCAGGACTGTATAATTTATTTGAAGTGGCTGTGAGGTTTGTTTGTGAAATTTAAAGTCTTGGCAACTGTAACGGCAAGTTTAGCTTTGTTTTGGTATTCGGCTCCTGTTCTCGCTCAAAATGCTGCTCATGTTAGGCAGTTGCTGGAAACTAAGGAGTGTGAGGGTTGTGATTTGAGAAATGCTGATTTGTTTAAGGCTAGCTTGTACAGGGCTAAGTTGAAAGGGGCTGATTTAAGCGGCGCAAATCTTTATGAAGCTAATTTGGTACAAGCGGATTTAACTGATGCTAATTTGTCTAATGCTAATTTAGTTAATGCTGATTTGTATGGTGCGGATTTGGATAGTGCTAATCTGCGAAGTGCGAATTTGTCTAATGCTTTTTTGGGTAGGGCAAATATGACGATGGCTGATTTGCGTGGTGCTAAACTTTTTTCGGCTAATTTGAGTGAATCTTATTTGTTGCAAGCTAATTTGTCGAATAGTGATTTGAGGCGATCGCTACTTTTTCGAGTTAATTTAAGTCGAGGGAATTTAACTGGGGCGGATTTGTCTTTTGCTGATGTGCGCGATACGAATTTGCAGAATGCTATTTTGTCTAATACTAGGCTGACTAAAGCTCAATTGAGCGGTACAAATCTAGATGCGGCGAGGGATGTGCCGCAGGCTGATTTAGGGAGAGCAAATTTGCGGGGTACGAATTTGGGGCCTGTGGTTTGTGTGACAACTAATTATCCTTATTGTGTTTTGAATTTGGATTGATCGCTTGTAGGGTGCGTCAGCCGCCATATTCTGTCATCCTGAGCGTAGCGAAGGATCTCGCTCGATGCTTTGCTACACTACTTTCCCAACAGATTTTAGATCAATCATTATAGCGCTTTTTAATTATTTGAACGAACCGTGAAGACGCGAATAGCGCGAAGGAATAACTGCATCTTCTTCTTGATCTTCCTTCGTGTCCGCGTGCCTCGCGGTTCGTTCAATCTTACTCTATTGCTAGTGGCAAAAAACTGATTAACAGTCTTATTTCACAGGCTTAGTTGAATTCGCACAAAACTTTTCATCTACAATAGCTGAACTGATATTAACAGCTTGCATAGGCGATGAGGGAATAACTAAGTCTTGGGGTGCGACTACCATTTTTTTACACACAAGTTCGCTGCTGCCTACAGAGGCAAAGTTCCAAGCGTAAAATTGGGGGTTGCTGACTGTCGCAGCGGCTGGGTGTATACCTAGTGCTGTCAGCAATACTAACTCTAATGTCACTAAAGCTACGATCGCGAATCTCAGCATATTCTTTTTTGAACCTGAAAACTTACTTGATTACTATTACTTATTATTGCCTGGGTTTTCTTCAACGTCAATAGCACATTCCTGGACGCATGGGGGGCTAAAAACCCGGTTTCTGTGTCAATATTTATCGCAAAAGTGATGATTTTTTTCAGAAACCGGGTTTTTGGTGTCAGCCCTATAGCAGTTATTTCGCCACCAGATTCAACTCATAGGAAATAGGCTCTGAGGATTGAGAAACTACTACAAATTCATAATAACCGGAATCATCTAGAAATCCTGACCAACTAAGTCCTTCTGCATCTTGCAGCAAAGCTCGCGCGGCCTTTGTCCGCCCTGGAGTATAAATTGATAGGAGAGTAGATTTACCGGGAGCTTGCAAATTTACCCCCAGAGTTTGATTTTGAGCGAGTCTGGCTATGTAAGCTTTCCCTTCTCCGGGTTTGAGATTGCCTTTGAGGGTTTTGCTAGAAGCTCGGTTTTCAAATTCAACGCTTTCGATAGTTGCTCCTGCTTGCAAGGCTTCCAAGGCTTCGGCTGTAATTGCTTGCCAAATTTGTCCGATCGCCAAACCAATGATATTACGATCGCGTGGCTGTGTTGGAAACAGATAAAAAAACTTAGCATCAGCCAAATCATACAGCGCCCGACTGCTCAAATTGATCTTGTTTACCTCGGTTTTCCAGCGATTTATATCCGTGGTGTCGTAATTTCCCAACTTCTTTCTAGCGTTACTGCTGATTTTTTCCAATTTGTCAAGTAACTCGTCACCGATTTTTTGCCATCTTTCTCGCCATTCGCGATCGCTATCTCCTTCTTTTAACAGCCTTCCTCCCAATTCCGGGTATTTGGCATAGAAAGTCTCGTCTACAAGGCTGATGTAACCATTATAAAATCGATCGTCTATTTCTAGTCGTTGAAAGCGATCGCGCAAAGCATCTTCTTGTTGCTGTTTCGGGCCCGCTACCTGCGGAGTTTTCTGCACTTGAGACTGAAGATTTAACAAAAAATTACCCGCAAACCAGCCAACTCCCCCCATACTTGATAACACCGCCACCACCAACAAAACCATTTTCCAAGCCGGCAACTTTTCTTGACTGCGAATATTAGCCATTGAAACCGGAATTCCAGGCAGTTTCGGGGCGGGCACAGTCATCGGCTGTAACTCTGGCGGCGGCTGCGTGGCTGGAAAATCCGGTGTTGAAGCAGGAAAAGATGGCTGCTGGTGAGGCACTAAACGCGGATTGCCAGAGAGAGCGAGCAAAACCTCGCGGGCTGAGGAAAAGCGATCGCTCGGCCCGTGAGCGAGCATTTTATCCAACACCAGGGCCAAATTTGGAGACACTGAACATTGCGATCGCCAATTCCAATTCAGGGTATGGCTGTCGATCAACTGATGGGGTTCCTTCCCCGTCAGCAGCACTAAAACCGTTGCCGCCAGAGCGTACAAATCGCTGTGGGGATACACGATACCCATCTGCATCTGTTCGACGGGGGCGTAGCCGAGTTTACCAATCCGAGTCGCGGGGGCGGGAGTGCTGTTAGTCTCAACGAAAAGAGACTCTGCGGTGGCGGCAACTTGTTTTACCCCGCCGAAGTCGATTAGTACCGGCATCCCGTCTGACGATCGCAGAATCAGGTTATCTGGGGATATGTCGCGGTGGATTACTCCCAAAGAGTGTGTGTATTCCAGCACTGGTAAAAGCTGGATCAGCAGTTGATTGATTTCTGCTTCTATGAAGTGCAATCCCTGACGCTTGCGGGCGTCCAGCAGAAAGCGGTAGGTTTGGCCTGGTACGTAGTCTTGGACGAGAAATAGGTAGCCTCGATCGCTAATATTCACCCGAAACAGTTCTCGGAAGTTGGGGATTTGGTTGTGTTTGAGCTTGTAGAGCACTCCCGCTTCCCGCTCGAAGAGTTCTTCGGATTTCTGTAAAGCGTAACTCCCCTGTACTTGGGGCGCAAATTCTTTTAAAACACAGGGCTCGTTGAATCGGTGAGCATCTTCTGCAAGGTAGGTGCGCCCGAAGCCGCCGTGTCCCAATTCGCGGACAATGCGGTAGTGGTTGCTGAGTGTAATGCCGGGGTAGATAGGATTGGTCATCTTTATAGGTAGATTTTTGTAAACTGTCACGACTCCTGTTTGCTCGGACTATATCAAAAATACTATCCTTAATTGGTATTGAAATGCGATCGATCCCGGTGCAAAATGTGTATTTTCAGGAGCAAATTATGCAGAAAGAACAGCGTCAGCGAGCATTTACAGCATTTCAAGAGTTTTTGAACACAGCCCTTGAGGAACGATTGCAACAGCAGCAGGAGCCATCTCCCGAAACAGTTGCGATAGCACTTTTTCAAAACGTCGCTGCAACGGTTCCCGCTTACCAGACTTTTTTAGTTGAACATAACATTAATCCTGCTGGGATTCAAACCTTTGAAGACTTCCAAAAATTGCCGCTAATTACCAAAGACAATTATTTGCGAACTCACCCGCTAGCTGAATTGTGTCGCGGTGGTAAATTAGCAACTTGCGATTTCATTGCCGCTTCCTCCGGTTCCACAGGAAAACCCACTTTTTGGCCACGTTTCCTCAGCGATGAGTTGCAAATTGCTACTCGCTTTGAACAAATATTTCATGACAGTTTTTACGCCGATACTCGCTCAACTTTAGCTGTGATTTGCTTTGCTTTGGGGACTTGGGTTGGGGGAATGTACACGGCTAATTGTTGTCGCCATTTAGCGAGTAAAGGTTATCCCGTAACGGTGGTGACACCGGGAAATAATAAAACAGAAATATTTCGAGTTGTGCAGGAACTTGGAGATGATTTTGAGCAAGTGGTATTGTTAGGATATCCGCCCTTTGTTAAGGATGTTATTGATAGTGGCATTGCTGCGGGTGTCGAGTGGGAAAAATATCGAATTAAGATGGTGTTTGCGGGGGAAGTGTTTAGCGAAGAATGGCGGAGTTTGGTTAGCTATCGCACTAATTCTGACAATCTATATTACAACTCTGCTAGCCTTTACGGTACTGCCGATGCAGGGGTTTTAGGTAACGAGACACCGCTGAGTATTTGCATCCGCCGCTTTTTAGCCAATAATCCTGAAGCTGCACGCAATTTATTCGGAGAATCGCGGTTGCCCAGCTTGATGCAGTACGATCCAAACAGTCGCTTTTTTGAAGTGAATGATGATGGTACATTGCTATTTTCGGGAGACAATGGCATCCCATTAATACGTTATCACATTTCTGACAATGGTGGCTTAATTTCTTATGAAGCAATGCTCGATTTTTTAGCAGCATGGGGATTTAACCCTGGGGAACATTTGCAACAAGCAGCAGCTTTAAATTTATTGCCAAATTCAGATTTTCCTAGAGGGATTCGACGGCTACCATTTGTTTATGTATTTGGGCGATCGCACTTTACGGTTTCCTACTTCGGTGCTAACATTTATCCAGAAAATGTCACCGTGGGTTTAGAGGTTCCCAAGATTCGGGAATGGGTGACGGGAAAGTTTGTCCTGCAAGTTAGGGAGGATTCGGATCGAAATCGGTTTTTATCTGTGGTTGTGGAATTAGCACCGGGGGTGGATGGTGATGAGGAGAAACAAAAGGCGATCGCATCTTCTATTCTCTCGCAATTGCGGCGGCTAAACAGTGAATTTGCCAACTATGTACCGCCAGAATATCAGTTACCTATGGTGACGCTAACTGCGACGGGGGATGCGGAGTATTTTCCTATGGGTGTGAAGCATCGATATACGCGGCAGTAAACCGTAGTTTTTGGAGGTGGCGATCGCTAAATTGTATCAGGATCGATGTTTAATTCTCGCAATTTAGCCGCCAAGCGATCGGCTCGTTGTTGAGCCAATTCTTTTTGCTGACGTTCGGAATCAGCTCGTTGTTGAGCTAATTCTTTTTGTCGAGTTTCCCTTTGGGCTCGTTGCATTTCCCTTTGGGCTCGTTGTTGAGCAAATTCTTTCTGCTGACGTTCTGAATCAGCCACCTCTTCAGGAGTAGGAACTAGCTCTCCATAATCGGTAAAAAATCGCAGTTTATTCTGATGAATTCCCAAATACAACTCCAGCTCCTCACTCCACAAATATCCTTGAGAATTCGGTGCTAGTGCTTGGTATTTACCATTCACTAAATGAAATCCCGCAAACTCTAACGTATAGGGATCGAACCAAAAATAGTCTGGGGTACGAAATGTGTCTTGATAGAGTTTTTTCTTAAATTCGCGATCGGTATTAGCTGTTGTCGGTGACAGCATTTCTACAATCACATTAGGATACTTTCCGTCTTCTTCCCAGACTACCCAGCTTTTCCGAGGTTTGCGATCGGTTCCCAGTACCACAAAAAAATCTGGGCCTCGAAAGTCTGCCGATTTACGTTGATTCTGACTGTAATAAATCGTGAGATTGCCGGCAACATAAAAGTCGTTTCTATCTCGCCACAGCCAATCTAGACATTGGAGAAGTAAAATTATTTGTCGCAGATGCAGTTCAGTTTCCAAGGGAGGTTCGTCACTGTATAAATCGCCTTTCGGAAAGATAACACGTTCTGGGATGTCTTGGGAAGTCGCTAATTCTGGGATGACGGACATGGCGGCTTAGTTTGGTGTCAGAGGTTGTGCTTCTATTTTAGCAATGTTTTAATATCGGTGTTAAATACCCGACTTCGCAGAAGTTGTCGGGTATCTGGGTATTTTGCTAACTTTATTTACCGTCAGTTGATTTGAGAGCGGCCAGAATTTCTGGTCGTTTCATCCGTGCATAACCGCACAATTTCCGCTCTTTTCCTATCGCCTTCAAGCGTCTCAGTGACAGACTGTCGTAGTCTTCCAGCGGGGGTTCAAACTGGAACTCCAACTGCAACTGCGGTAGCTGAGGTTTCGCCTGCGCCTTCGACTGCTTCTTAGGCTGGGTTTTTGACTGGGTTTTCGCCTTGATCTCTGGCTGTATTCCTGAGTTATTGGCCACGGCTCCTAGTTGGCTGCGGACTGTTGCAATTTGATTTTTCAGGTCGGATTCTACGTCTTTGATTGTGTCCGCAACGAACTGATTAATTATTGCGACTGTGCGTTCTAATTTGATTGACAGCAATTTCTCCAATTCATCCAACTGTGTTAACGCACCTTCAATATTCATCTCATAAATAACCGCAGATGTCGGAGGAATATCGCTGTTAGATTGCTCAATTTTTTTAGCCAATTTATCTACCTTTTCATTAAATGTTTGTTCAACTTTTTCTATCGAACCCTTAATCTGTTCTATTTTGTCACCCTCGAACTTCTGCTCAGTTAGAAATTTTACTTGTTTTTTGAGCAGGTCTTCATTTTTTTTAACAGATTGTTCTATTTGTTTTGTTAGACTCTCTACCTTTTTTTGAAATGAGCGCTCAAATTGTTGCAGTAGAGTCTCAATTTGTGCATTTTTTTGAGTCGGTTGCGGAGCTAAAAGTTCCATTTCTGCTTGAGCAGCAACTACTTCCTCATCGCTCATTTCAAAAACCCAAGCCCACATTTGTTCAAGGCCGAGTTCTTTAGCAACGATACACCAATCAGCGCCACAGACAACTTCGTATTCTTCTTCGTTGCTGTAAGCTTCAGTCCGGCGTACAATTAAAGGAATCAAGTTGCTCCCTTGTTCGATTAGACTTCTCCTGAGAGCTTCGCGGCGATCGCGAGGAATTTCCCCCCGCTGAGGATATGGTATCGCAATTTGGGAAGTGTAAATTTGACTGTGACTAATTGGCTTAATCCGCAAATATTCAATTATTCGGTTTTGATCTTGCGATCGATCCATCTTCTTACAAGTCCCCTTTTGTCATTGAAATCAGGTGTTTTAGGTATTTATGTATATCTACGCGGTTTCCGTGGGGCGACATCCCAGGCGATCGACAAATTACTGCAATTCCTAAAACAAGCGACTGTGATGAGTTTAACTGGCTGGGGGACAATAATTATACATTGCTTAACTCATCTTTACTTTTTTTGGTGTAAGGGCGATCGGGCTGGCATTGCGAGTTGCGATCGCAATTGCGATTTATAGGAAAGCCAGCTTTAAAATCCCCTTTATTCTTTAGTCTCAAGCGAGAGGAACGAAAGTTTGTGTAGGATCGGTTTCAACCGCCGAGTCATATCGGGTTTTTCAACGTTTGTCGCATGGGCTTTAAGCAACGCCCCAAAAATGCAATTGAGATGGCTGAAAGCTTATAAATATCTTTGCCAATTGTCAATGACCTTAATCATTGTTTTATCTCCTAACCCTTTAATGCGTTTCACCACATTCTCAAATGAGGTAAATGGCTCTAAATCTCGCTGTGTGATGATGTTGTCTCTCATTGTTTGAGATGTGATCCCAGCATTTTTTAAATTGATAGCCAATTTGGATGGATCTTGAGTGTTGAGTGCTTCCAACAGCGGAACTGGCTTGGGAATCCGGCTTTCAACTTCTTTAACCCTCTCTATCAGCGCCTGTTTTTCCCGCGTATACTCGGCTTTCAATTCATTAATTCTGTTTTCCAATCGAGTTTCAATATTGGTCAGCCGCTGTTCAAAGCTGGAGGACTGTTGCGGAACCACAGTTACACTTTGATTCTCAGTGATTGCGGTTTTTCTATGAATCTCAAGTTGTTCGAGGAGAAGTTTTTCATTTTCTTCTTCCAGGATGAATGCTCCGATTGTCTCGCCTTTGAGAGGTTCTATTTCCTTTGCTCTCGCCGCCGCGTAGTATTCAAAATCTCCGTCTACTATTTCGTAAGCATCCATCCCGTTTCGGCGGACAATTATCGGATTAATCAATCCTCCTGAATCTAAAATTAGTCGCGCTAATTTATCCAAATCGCGATCGGCAAAATTGGAACGGGGCACTGTAGATGTAATCTTTTTAACTAAAACCAACGAGAGCAATAATTTTTTCATTAGTTTTTACCTATTTTTTCCAAAACTTCGATTGCTAGCATTTCAAATTCTTGGGCTGAGTCTGAATCTGGCTTAAAGTCTAGCACTGAAATCGGATCGGCGATTTCCAGATCTCCCACCATCTGCATTTGTTCTGCACACTTTGCTAAATCATCTCTTTCGTAAATTACGCTTTCCATCATTTCAATCCCGTAGCGTTTGGGAATTATCGCCCTCCGTTTCGGCAAACTATACTGTATAAATTTAGCATTAGTTGAGATTTTGCAAGCAAGTACACCTAAAACTTCTAAAGGCTGCTTGCCAATTTGTCTCTTAAAAGCATTAACTTTTTTAATAAAATCCTTGACATGGATTAGTCCTTGATTCGCAAAAGGCTTTAAGTCAGAAGGAATAATTAAATAATCAGCCGTAATCAGGGCAACTCTCGCATAAAAATTCAAAGATGGCGGCGTATCAATCAGTACAATATCATATTTTTCTTGTACTTCTTTTAGTTTGTGGATCAGAATCATTCTACTGAAATCCACTGAATTTAGTTCATTTTCATAGTGCATCAAATCAATGTGGGAAGGAACCACATCTATTTCGGGAGTGCAAAAATTAGACTTTCTAGCTACTTCTGTGATTGAGTAGAAATCTGCTGATTGCAAAACATGAAGAATATTGCTATCTTTCAAATCATCTTGTTCTTCGTCTTCAAATTTGACTAAACCTGTCGCAAAGGTTGTATTAGCTTGGCTGTCTAAGTCTATCACCAAGACTCTGTTACCTTTCTTGCTCAGCGCTGCGGCTAAATTGACTACTGTTGTAGTTTTGCCGACTCCGCCTTTATTGTGATATACTGCAATGATTTTCATGGTATTTTGACTGGTTTGAAAGACTAAATCTAAGGGAATTTCTGGTTTAATTTCAGTATTAACTGGCAAAATTTCCGGGACTTTTTCCGGTTCTGAGATTTGACTTGGCTCAGGTTCTGCGGTGGCGGGATTATTTAGCTGTACTGGTACTTCGCTCGTTAACTGAGGACTAACTAAATTAATTTTAGGATCTTTCAGTTCGAGATTTTCTGGAATTTTTATGGGTTTTAAACTATCTCTGCCAATTAAAGCAATAATTTCATCTATTCTGGTTTCAACTTCTTGTCCAGAGCAATTAAATACTAGCTGAATCTCTGAGGCGACTCTTTCGTAAATTCTAATTTCTTTAGCATTGGTGATCAATCCGTAACGAATGCTTAAACTTGTTAAGTAACGCTTCAGTCTCCTGACGTGGCGGTCTAAATTTTCCTTGGGATGTTTCGCCTCCATGACTACGCTCATCGGCGAGTCTGCATCGAGGACTATTGGGATAATTTGGGTGGCGAAGGATAGGAAGTCTAGACGAATATTCCCAAAGGCTATTTCCTGGTGCCAAGTATCGGGGGTATAGCCCAGTTTTGGCAGCAGATAGCTGACAATTAGTTTGCTTTCAACTTCGCTTTCGTTGCGGCAGTTATTGGGATTAAAATTCAATGGATTTTTGATTTGAGATTTGAGATTTTAGATTGGGGAATTGCTGATTGGTTGGGTGTTATTAGTTATTTGTTATTGGTTATTAGTTATAACTCACATCTTGCATCATTCTCAAGAACAGGCAAGATGCCTGTTCCACAAAGAGTGGGTTTTTGACCGGGGTGCAGGATGTGAATTATCACCAATAACTAATAACCAACAAATAACAACTAACAAGTAACCAATAACTACTGACTACTTGTTTTGAGCTTCAAAAGCTTCCAATGTCATATAACCGCCGGCGGGATCGTACAGGTGACAGTTATCGGCAATTCGCTCCATTAAAGCCCAAGAAAACTCTGTTTCATAGAGATGTTCTTGCCAATTTTCTTTCAAGCTGCTGTGGGCTAGGCGCAAGTTGTACCAGGGAATAGCTGTGGAAAGGTGGTGGGGAACGTGGACGTTAATGTCGTGGCACAGGAACTCTACCCAGCGGGGATAATCGCAGTGAACTGTTCCCGATAGTTGGGCTTCAGCTTCGTTCCATTCTGAAGGTTCTTTAAATGAAATGTCGGGTGCGGTGTGGTGAACAATGGTGAATGTGCTCATCCAGAAATGGTAAACCATCCAGGGCATTAACCAAAAATTGACAAATCCCCAGATACCGGTGGTGGCAATTAAAATCGGAAATCCGATCGCAGCACCGATTAAAACTACTAACACAGAAAAGCGGACTTGTTCTTGTTGTTGTTTGCCTTTGAAGCGCCACCACATAAAGTGCACTTTTGCCCAATGTGCGATCGATCCAACCCACCACAGCCGACCGAATATTAAACTATAAGCTACTTGTAAAACCTTCGGAGCAGCAGCGTATTCTTCTACTGTCATCGGCTGCCAAGCATTATCTACACCAATTTTATTGGTGTGCTTGTGGTGATAATTGTGTCCGTGTCGCCATGAGTGAAACGGGTAAATTAATGGCAAAAATGCTAGATGTCCGACTAAATCGTTTACCCAGCGGCGGTTAGCAAATGACCGGTGCCCGCAGTCATGTCCGATCACAAAAAAACCGGTTAATCCGGTACCTGTGAAAATCCACATTACTGGTAGTAGAAACCAAGGCGATACTGCTAGGCCCCAGTAACCGACAGCAACTAGCAAAACGTTGATGATGACTTTTGTCCAAGCTTTGCGGGGGTTTTTGACGAATACTTCCCGTGGCAGGGTTTTGAGAATATCTTTCAGGCGCAGGTTGGAAATGTCACTTGCGGATGTCAAATTTAGTGGTTTTTCGATCGATGCTGTCATAAATTCTCTTGGAATGTTTGGAAACCCCCAACTTCTAATTGGGGATTGATCTAGATTCTCCGTTTACCAGTAGAAGGCCGGTAACAAAATTAACTCAGTACCATGTAGCCGGCTGCAAGTCAGCAGCAGGCTAGTTTAGAGGTAGGCGATCGCGTTTTAACAAATGCTGGCTATCGCTAGCCGCTGATTAAATGGCTAGCGCTTTTGGTTAAAAAAACTGCGGTCAACAAAACTTTACTTTTTATACCACAGGGGCGGCACAATTAGCACGAGTTGCTACTACTAATTGTTGTTGCTACCAGCAGAATTTTGACCGATCGCAACTTGAGAGCAAGCAACATAGCGTCGCTGTTTGAGGGTTTGCACTTGCAGCAGCAAGGATTCGATTTCTGCTTGCAGGTGCAAAAATTTAACTTGGTGGTCGGCTTGGTACGGAGACTTAACAGACTCTACTTTGCGGGTAAAACCGGTCGGTAGGGTAGAAGAACTAGCCATTTCGGGATTGCTAGCCGTGATTTGAGGCCGAGAAAGAGTGGAGGAATTATTTGACATTAGTAATTGGGTAGACATATCTACACATTCACACCATTAAGTAACTTTAACCTGAACCGATCATATTAAACATCAAATTAACCGATCGAGCTAAAATTGGTGTAAATTCCTCGGCCATTGCCTAAAACCATTGACATCGTGACCCTGATTCTACCTGTAACTGACTCTACTCATAACCCTGCTGCCCGCGCAGTCTTGCCGAAACACTACGGCTGGCCGGGCTTGATCGAAGCTTATCGCCCCTACCTGCCGGTGAGTGAAGCCACGCCGGTAGTGACACTCCAAGAAGGCAATACTCCCCTGATTCCAGCACCTGCGATCGCCGCTCTCATCGGTAGAGACGTGCGAGTCCTGGTCAAATACGACGGCCTCAACCCCACTGGTAGTTTCAAAGACCGGGGGATGACAATGGCGATTTCCAAGGCCAAGGAAGCTGGCGCAGAGGCGGTAATTTGCGCCAGTACGGGCAACACTTCGGCCTCTGCGGCCGCCTACGCCCGACGCGGGGGGATGCGAGC
Organism: Microcoleaceae cyanobacterium UBA9251; assembly: GCA_003542015.1. Taxonomy (GTDB): domain Bacteria; phylum Cyanobacteriota; class Cyanobacteriia; order Cyanobacteriales; family Microcoleaceae; genus Microcoleus. The sequence goes on from DPLL01000480.1 coordinate 26,983, forward strand.
TTTCGTGTTGATTCCCGAAGGTTACGTGGCTTTGGGCAAATTGGCCCAAGCTTTGCTGTACGGTGCGGAAGTGATTTCGATTCAAGGAAATTTCGATCGGGCTTTAGAAATTGTCCGGGAAATGGCCGTCAACTACCCCGTGACTTTGGTAAATTCGGTGAATCCTTACCGATTGGAAGGCCAGAAAACGGGAGCTTTTGAAGTGGTGGACGCTTTGGGCGATGCCCCCGACTGGCTGTGCATTCCCGTGGGAAATGCGGGAAACATCACAGCATACTGGATGGGTTTTTGTCAATACCATCAAGCTAAAAAATGTTCGCGCTTACCAAAGATGATGGGATTTCAGGCGGCGGGGGCTGCGCCTTTGGTGACGGGAAAGCCGGTGTCGCACCCGGAAACTCTGGCGACGGCGATTCGGATTGGGAATCCAGCTAGTTGGACACAGGCTGTTGCTGCTTCCGAAGCCAGTCGCGGCAGTTTTAGTGCTGTTACGGATGAGGAAATTCTGGACGCTTACCGTTTGTTAGCATCCCAGGAAGGGATTTTCTGCGAACCTGCGAGTGCGGCTTCTGTGGCGGGTTTGCTGAAGGTAAAAGACCAAGTTCCGACTGGGGCGACGGTGGTTTGCGTGTTGACTGGTAACGGTTTAAAAGACCCGGATACAGCGATTAATCACAGCAAGAACAACTTTAAACAAGGGATTGCTCCGAGTTTGGATGCGGTAGCTGGGGCGATGGGATTTTAGCAGAAGTTAGTTGTCAGTTGGCAGTTGTCAGTTGTGTTCTTTGTGTCCTCTAGGGTTCGTTTTTATTGAGAGCAAAATTTTTTTACTCTCAATAAAAGCTGTCTCAAATTGGGGTACAAGGCTGGAGTGTAGGCTGAAAGACTCATAGGATTTAGGTTGAGCGCCACCGCTACTTTGGATGATGATTTACAGTTTAAATTAATTGATAATTAATATCAATTAGACTGTGCAATTTGCCGATCGTCCTGTCTCCCAGGCCAGAGCGGATGATGAATCTTTGCGCTACTATGGACGGCTAAGGTTGAAACCCTTGGGGAGTGCTGTAAGAGACGTTTCGGAACTTTACTGTATCGGGATTATTAAGAATATTTAGCTATAATTTATACTCAAATGCTAAGCCCGATCGCCCGCAAAACCAAGTGTTAGCATCAGTGCGGATAATGCGATCGAGTATCACAGGCGGCGGAGTATCCGGGGTAAGCTCGTCAGACAACCCTACTCCCGTCATCGATCAAGGCTTAAAAGGAGTATATTTGCCACCCAAACCTTCGACAATTGTCCGGGTATTAGCAATCATCATTTTCTCATAAGTATCACCCTCACTTCCCGGTTCTCCCAAACCATCGGCAAATAATTCTCTTGGCGAAACTTTCACCTTGGCTTCCTTTGCCACGGCCTCAATTAATTTAGGATTAATTGTAGTTTCAGCAAAAATGGTCGGCACTCCAGAAGCCTTAATTTCTCTAACTAATTGAGCCACCCGCGTTGGTGTTGGCGCTTCATCGGTACTAATACCTTCTAAGGCTCCTACTACTGGAATTCCGTAAGCTTTTGAGTAGTAACCTAAAGCATCGTGAGTTGTAACAAGCTTGCGATTATTGGCAGGAATTGTGGTAATCTCTGATTTAATCCATGTATCTAGTTTTGTCAAACTTGAGGTAATTTGTTGAGTCTTTGCATTATAAACAGGTGCTTGATTTGGCAAAATTTTACCGAGTTGACTGTTAATAACTTTTGCCATTGCCATGCCATTTTTAGCATCGTGCCAAACGTGCGGATCTGGAACTTTTTTGCCGTCTTCTTCAAGCTCTAGTGCTTTGGGTACTGCTGCTTCACCGACAGCAATTTTCGCTGATTTATTGGAACTGGCTTTAATTAATCGAATTAAACTTGGTTCAAAATCATAGCCGCTGTATAAAATCAATTTTGCTTGCTCAATTGCTTTGCGATCGTCTGGTTTTGGGGTGTAAACGTGGGGGTCTGAACCTGCATCTACCAAGCATTTGAGGTCAATCGTATTGCCAGCTATTTCCTTCGCTAAACCGCAAATAACTGTAGAGGTTGCTACGACTTGCGGACGACTTTGGGCGACAATCTGATTTGTATTTGTCTGTGAAAAAGTTGACCCCGCGCTACTCGATCCAGCAGCCATCATCAAGCTAAACACAGCAAGGCTTTTGAGGTTTAATTTTTGTAACATTTTCTGTTTCTCCTTTGTGTTATGATAATGATAATCGTTATTGTTCAAGATTTACTATGTTAGAGGTTCGACATCTCGCTGTCAACTACCGAGGCGTTACCGCTGTTGAGGATGTCAGCTTCAGCTTGGAACCTGGGCAAATCGTGGGGGTAATAGGGCCTAACGGCGCGGGGAAAAGTACGATGGTGAAGGCGATTCTGGGGTTAATTCCGACGGAAAATGGGGTTGTCAGGTATCGCGATCGCGCACTTTCTAAGCAGCTAGGACAGGTGGCTTATGTGCCCCAGCGATCGCAGATAGACTGGGATTATCCGATTTCTGTTCAAAATGTAGTAATGATGGCCCGGACTCGCCATAGGAGTTGGTGGCGATCGCCTTCACGTCAATCCAGAGAAATTGTCAAAGCCGCCTTAGAAAGAGTCGGAATTTGGGAATTAAGAAACCGCCAAATTGGGGAGTTGTCAGGGGGACAACAACAGCGAGTATTTTTAGCTCAATCATTAGCGCAAGAAGCTGAGTTATTTTTCTTTGATGAGCCTTTTTCGGGAGTTGACAAAAAGACAGAAGCTATACTATTTGAAGTTTTTGACGAACTGAAAGCTGAAGGTAAAATCTTGCTAGTAATTGGTCATGAATTGGGAGAAGCTTCGAGGAAGTACGACCGATTTTTATTAATCAATAAACAACTAATTGCTGATGGAGAAAGGTCAGAAGTGATTACCGCTGATAATATTCAGCGGGCTTATGGCGATCGTGTAATATTAGTGCAACGGGAGATTTAAATAATGTTAAATTTACTAATAGAACCCCTAGAATTTGAGTTCATGCGGAATGCGATCGCGATCGCTGTCATGCTAGGTATTCTCTGTTCCATAGTTGGCTCTTATTTGATTGTCCAACGCATGGGATTGTTAGGAGACGTCATTGCTCATGCAGTATTACCGGGATTAGCGATCGCCTTTTATTTAGGCATTGATATTTTTATAGGAGCATTTATTTCCGGGACATTCAGCACCTTAATCATTGCTTGGATTCAATCACAGTCCCGCGTCAAAGTCGATGTCGCAATGGCGCTAGTTTTCTCAGGCTTTTTAGCATTAGGAATCATGCTAATTACGCTACTAAAAAGCAAACTTGATTTACATAGTTTCTTGTTTGGAGATATCTTAGGAGTGACAGTTGATGATGTGTGGCGAACTTTAGGAATTTCCATATTTGTTATAATGTTTGTCAAAATCTTTTATAAAGAACTGCTATTTTACACATTTAACCCTCTCGGCGCACAAGCAATAGGATTGCCAGTGAATTTAATTCACGTCGGGTTAATTTCAGCAATTACCCTCACCATTATTGCCAGTATGCAAGCAGTAGGCGTTGTGTTAGTAGTTTCTCTACTGATTGGACCGAGTATCTCTGGCTATTTATTAGTTAAAGAATTGCACCAGATGATGGGATTTGGAGCAATTATCGGTGTAATTAGTAGTGTGTCTGGGATGTATATTAGTTATTACTTAAATGTGCCTTCTGGTGCAGCAATTGTGTTAGTTGTCACTGGGTTATTTTTAGTAGCATTACTCTTTAGTCCGTCTCAGGGAATTTTGACTCGGCCGGAAATGGTCTGTCGAAGGAGTAAGATTTTGCAACAGTTGAAACAACTGGGGCGCTAAGATTATAGTCTTGGATGCACGGGGAGGGCTGTTTAATTCTCAAGTAAATCATCGTTTTGTAGGGGCGGTGCCCCCGTGCCCGCCCTCCGCGATTTTGTAGGTGTTTCAGAGATTGGGGCAGCCACGGGGGGCGGCCCCTACAAAAGAATGAAACAGTCTTGGATGCACGGGGGCTTAGAAACCGGGTTTTTTACGAAAATACTGGTTGTAACTCGCAGATTCGGTAAAAAACCCGGTTTCTCTGTCGGAGTGCGGCGAAAACTGAACTATCCGCCCTTAAAAAAATTCCCTTATTTCAACATCAAAGCAACTTCCTTAGCAAAATAAGTCAAAATCAAATCCGCACCCGCCCGTTTGATACTCGTCAAAGTCTCCAAAATAATTCGCTTTTCATCAATCCAACCCAACTGTCCAGCAGCTTTGATCATTGCGTATTCGCCACTGACATTGTAAGCAGCAACAGGTAAATTAGTTGCTTCCCGTACTTGGCAGATAATATCGAGATAAGCCAAAGCAGGTTTTACCATCACAATATCTGCACCTTCTGCGATATCCAAAGCAACTTCTTTCAGCGCTTCTTTAGCATTAGCTGCATCCATTTGATAAGTCTTTTTGTCTCCAAACTTTGGGGCAGAATCGAGAGCATCCCGAAACGGGCCGTAATAAGCAGAGGCATATTTTGCTGAATAAGCCAGGATTGCCGTATCGATGTATCCTGCGGCATCTAAAGCTTTGCGAATTGCACCAATTCTGCCGTCCATCATGTCGGAAGGTGCTACCATATCTGCACCAGCAGCGGCTTGAGAAACTGCCATTTTTACTAACACTTCAACAGTCGGATCGTTGAGAATTTTACCGCTTTCATCAACTAAACCGTCGTGTCCGTGAGTGGTGAAAGGATCGAGGGCTACGTCGGTAATTACAACTATTTCGGGGATGTTTTGTTTGATGGCTTTGACTGTTTGTTGCACCAATCCTTCTGGGTTGTAACTTTCGGTTCCGGTGTCGTCTTTTTTGGTTTCTGAGATTACTGGAAAAAGGGCGATCGCACCTATCCCCAAATTCCAACATTCGGCGATTTCTGCGATCAATAAATCCAGTGAATAGCGATAACAACCAGGCATAGAAGCAATCTCAACCTTTTGATTTTCTCCTTCCATCACAAACATCGGATAGATGAGGTCATCAACAGTCAGGTGATTTTCCCGTAACATCCGCCGCAAAGCTGGTGTACGGCGGAGGCGGCGGGGACGGATGGCGATCGGGGAGGGATTGCGATCGTTCTCTGTGGGAACGGCGGACTCGACGATATTTGGAGATGACATAGGAACTAGAGTTGCTAAAGAATGATAATCATTATTATTGCATTTCCGTCGCTCAAATCTATATTTATACGTGTTTAAGTCCTAATTTAACTGATGAAACCGCAGCCCTAGACTTAATTAAAGCTGGCACAATTCGCGAACTTGCCATCCTTGCACCGGAAAGATTTCGACCAACAGGCCCTACTTGCAAAGCGGCTAAACCACCCATAATAAATAACTCGCATCCCGGCCAACGCAAATACTCGTCTAAAACAGGCAATCCTTTAACTATTTTAGTTGGATAAGTTGCTAAAATTTCTGTCAGCAATGGTTCGGCTGTTACATCTAACTTTGTTCCCGTTGCCAACCAAATTCTATCAACGAATAGCTGATTTCCATCCAGACAGTAAACAGTCCATTGATTCCGGTCCCATTTGACATTAATGATTTGACATTCTGGGTGAAATTCGATGCTCAAATCCCGCGACATTCGACGTAATTGTACCATTATTTTAGGAGTCATAGAGCCACCGTTGCGAGCTTGTTGAATCATCTCCCATTTTTTTTCCCAGTCGGGTTCATTTTCAAAACTTTTGAGATATTTTGGCCCTAACCAACCCGGTTCGGCATCAAATAATTTTTCTTGCAACTGTCGTCTTGACATTAATATTACTTGGGCCCCCCGCCCGATCGCACCTACGGCTAAATGTCCGCTAGTTAAACCGCCCCCAACGATTAAAATCTTTTCTCCCTGTAACTTTAATCCCCGCAAATCAACTTGATGGGAATGGCAAAGTTTGTCTGGCGGATAGGGCGTTTGAATTTGATTTGTCCACTCCGGTAGTTTAGGTTTGCCGCCGCCTGTGGCGATCGCAACACGACGCGCAATTGCACTTTCTCCATCCTCAAACCAAAGCCTAAAACTACCCCGCAGCGGTTCAATCCGAGTTATTTTTGCCTTGATGACGCGATCGCCCAATTCCCATCTCTTAACCACATCGCCACAAAATTCCTCAAACAGCCGACTTCCCGGCAAATCGTAGGGCGCAAACAATTCGTTAGGGCGAGACTCTGCAAACCGTCGCAATTCATAAGGATTGGGATCGGGATGGTGAACCGCAGGCGATCGCAAGTGTGGAATTTCCAAAGCCGCAAACTGCCTCTCCCACTGAGTTAGCCACCTACCACTGGGGTCAAAAACCCAAAATTTGCCCCGCTTCTTCTGGCATTTTTGCAGCAAATGAGTAACTAGGGTTAAAGCGTGAGGCCCCGCCCCGACTACCGCTAAATCGATTTGCGATGGCGTAACACTGGTGATTTCCATAGAAAATTCTGGTCTTTGAGTGCGATAATGATTATCATTATAATCTAATGCGATCGCGATCGCACATATCCCCAACTTCCAACATTCCGCTATTTCTGTTAGCAATAAATCCAATGATAATCATGATTATTGTATTATTTCGCTCAATTTGCGCGCAGTGGTAGCACCACGGAATTGAAAAAACAACTCCTCACGCCTGTGTGACAAGCTATTTCACCAATCTGTTCTATTTTGATCAGAATAGTATCGGCATCGCAATCGTAAAATATTTCTTTGACTTTTTGGATGTGCCCGGATGTCGCGCCTTTGTGCCAAAGTTCAGAGCGCGATCGACTCCAATAGTGGGCTTCTCCTGTAGCTAGAGTCTGCTCGATCGACTCTTTGTTCATCCACGCCATCATTAAAATAGTACCATCTCGATCGTCTTGGGCGATCGCCGGAATCAAACCTTTATGATTAAACTTTAAAGCTTCAATCCACAAATATTTTTGATCCATATTCAGTTTAGATAAGATTTTTTACCGCAGAGAGCGCAGAGGGCGCAGAGGGAGGAAAGGAAAAGAGAGAAATATGGTAATCCAATATGACTCTCTTTTCTTTGTTCAGCCTGCAAACACGGAAGTTTCCGCAGATAATTATAGCTAGTGGAAGCTTGACTTGTGCGCGATTAAACTCATGAATTCTTGACGAGTTCTAGCATCTTCAGCAAACACTCCCCGCATTGCTGAAGTTGCTGTCCAAGATCCAGGTTTTTGGACACCACGCATTACCATACACATATGAGTTGCTTCAATTACAACTGCGACACCTTGAGGTTTTAGCAATCCTTGAAGTGCATCAGCAATTTGTGCAGTTAAGCGTTCTTGTACTTGCAATCTGCGGCCGTACATTTCACAAATTCGAGCAATTTTTGACAAGCCAATTACTTTACCGTTGGGAATGTACGCAACGTGTGCTTTGCCAATAATTGGCAGAATATGATGTTCGCAGGAACTGAAAATATCAATGTCCCGCACTAATACCATTTCGTTAGCATTTTCTGTGAACACCGCTCCGTTGAGCAGTTCGTCGAGAGATTGACGATAACCTCCAGTTAGAAACTGCAAGGCTTTGACAACTCGTTTCGGTGTATCTCGTAACCCTTCACGGTCTGGGTCTTCTCCCAATCCTAGCAGCAATGTACGCACTGCTTGTCTCATTTCTTCATCTGAGACAGGGGGTTGAGATTGAGTAGGAATTGATGACACTACACCATTTGGAGAAGTCAGTTCTGGGCGAGTAGATAAAGTCATGCTTGCAGTTTGTGAAAATGTTTGACAGTCGGTATGGACTTTTAGTTACTACCTGAGTATAACAACATTTACAAAATGCAACATTAAAATATTTAGATTTTTTGGGATTAGTTTTATAGCTGACAATATAAAACTAGCCATTGATAGTTACACGATTTTTGCTGTCAAAAAACGCGACTACTAACGGCGGAATTAAAGGTAAAATATTTCGGGTATAACCCCGACTTCTTGAAGCAGTCGGGGATCTGTGATGCTTAGATTGACAAAATCTTAAACTAAGCAACTGTTAAGTTGTTCTCGAATTTGAGCGGTATCTAAGTTACGACCGATGACTACGAGTTGATTTTTAGGTGAAGTCAACCATTCGTAAGCATTTAGTTCATAGCGCGCGCCGCTGAGTTGAAAAATGTGTCTCATTGGACTGTCTGCAAACCAGAGAATGCCTTTTGCTCGAAATACATCGCAGGGCATTTCTTCGGTGAGAAATTCTTGGAATTTGTGGAGATCAAAAGGTCGATCGCTCTGAAATGATAGCGAAACAAATCCATCATTATCTAAGTGATTGGAGTGATGTCCGTGATGATGTTCGTGTTCGTGATGCTCGTGATGGTGATGTTCGTGATGATGTTCGTGTTCGTGATGCTCGTGTTTTTCCTCAGTTTCAAAACTATCGAAAAGATCGGCTTGCGTCAAACCCACACCCAAAATTAAGGGTAAAGGAACTTCACCATGTTGAGAGTATAAAATTCTCGATCCTTCCTTGACTGTGCGAATGTAAGCTTCTAATTCTTCTACTTTTTCTGAAGGAGCTAAATCAGTTTTGTTCAGCAGCACAATATCTGCGAATGCTACTTGTTTTAAAGCTGCTTCGCTGTCAAAATGATCGGTGGTGAATGTTTCGCTATCGACTACAGTGAGTACAGAATCTAGACTGGTTAAATCCCGCAATTCTGTGCCGAGAAATGTCAATATAATCGGCAGTGGATCGGCAACTCCCGTGGTTTCAATCACCATGCAGTCGATGCGGTCTTCCCGTTCTAAAACTCGGTATACGGCATCGACTAAGCCTTCGTTGATGGTACAACAAATACAGCCGTTGCTCAGTTCTACCATGTCGTCTTCGGTAGAAATTAAAAGCTGTGAATCGATGTTGATATCGCCAAATTCGTTAACTAAAACTGCAACTTTTAAATCTTGGCGGTTTTTGAGAATTTGATTGAGTAAAGTCGTTTTTCCGCTGCCGAGAAAGCCGGTAATTATGGTTACTGGCATTCCTCTTTTGGGAAAATCGGAAACTAAATCTGGGGTTTGTATAGTGAGATTAGTCATTGTCCCTCATTGATTAATTGTAGAGGCCCTGCTGTCAATTTGGAACACTGCTAAGCATCCCAAGGTAATTGTCGATCGCACTTGATAGCTGAAACACAGGTAATACGGGCGATCGCACCAGATCGTGTATGATAATCGTTCTCATTATACCCTAAGAGTTTCTTTACGCACAAGCCCTAGAATTAATGCACTATAATTGAAACCCCTTTTTCCCTCCATAATGCACTGTCTTAAATTGGACGCGATCGCTGTCAGGATTATATAGAGCGTAGGTTGCTACTCCAGGTTTGCGGCCCACATTCCCGACTCCGATCGCCCTCCGTGCAGTTGCAGACACGGTTCCAGGTGGCTCCTGAGAGTCCAAAGTCTGTACCCAGTTATTGATAATACTTGGCTGTAATTGATACTCAAATGCTAAGCCCGATCGCCCGCAAAACAAAGTATTAGCATCAGCGCGGATCACGCGATCGAGCATCACAGGCGGCGGAGTCTCCGGGGTAAGCTCATCAGACGCACCAACCGTACTCCCGTGAATCAACAAACAATCCAATTCATGAAAACCAAAATTCAAAGAGCGCAACCACTCTACAGTTTTCCGACTCACGGAATCCCAGAGCAACTTAATCGTATCTGCACCGTATTTTTCTCGCAATTCTGTCGCATCAGGGCTAGAACCTATTCCGTGTAAGTTGAAACACTGTTCTTCCCACCACCCGATACAGATTTGAGGTTCGATTTCTCCTCGTTTGGGCGATCGGACTCGCTGCACTAATTTTTCGCAATCGGGATTCGGGCCGACTAAATCGCCTAAAATATACAATTCGTCAACGCGAATTCTCAGGCGCTTTATGTCAGCTACTACAGCTTCGTAAGCAATTAAATTCCCTTCGATTCCTGTTAAGATTGCCCAGTTTTTCATTATTTATTTGTTGATTGTTGGTGATGCTAAAGGTTTGTTTTCTTCGGACTTTGTTTTGAACGAACCGCGAAGGCGCGAAGGACGCGAAGGAAGAGAAGGGAAGAGAAGAGTGTACTCTTAGTCCGCGTCGGCGGACTTCGTTTGTGTAGTAGCGGTTTCAACCGCCTAGTCTTATTTATCTCTCACAAACATGAGTCGGATCATCAGCTCTTTCGGCATATTCCAAACCTCTAGCCAAACGCCATGCAAAAATCGGCGGCAAGCCTTTTTCAAGAATTGCAGCGCAAGTAGCTTGATAGTCATATTGGACTTCTCGCAACATAACTTGTTGAGCGTCAACATCGTAAATAACGTAGGTAGCATTCGGTCTACCGTGGCGCGGTTCTCCTACAGAACCAACATTCACAATCCGCTTTAAAGGAGCAGTAAAACTTAAATCTTTGTCTCCTTCAATGCTCGGCCCGCTGACTCTAAATTGCATATTGCCAGCGTCTAAAGTTCGGACGTAGGGTACATGAGTGTGACCGCAAAACAGCACATCAGCACCCGCAGAAAATACTCGTTCTAAGGCAGAAAAAGCATCCATTGTCGGCAGTAAATATTCATGATTACTGTGAGGGCTGCCGTGAACGAAACACATATTGTCTTCCCGCAAACTGTGTGGCAAAGTAGCTAAATATTCTCGCGTTTCTGGGAATATTTGACTGTTAGTCCATTCGTGAGCTAATTTGCCTCTTTTTTCTGCTAAAACTGAGGGATAGCTACATTCGCAGGAGTTCAAACCTTCGACAATATCTTCGTCCCAACAGCCGACGCAGGTGGGAATGTCGAGCGAGCGAATCATTTCAACTACTGCGTGAGGATGCGGGCCGTAACCGACTAAATCTCCGAGACAAAAGATTTTGTCGGCTTTTTGTTCGTCAATATCTGATAAAACTGCATTTAAGGCTTCGTAGTTGCCGTGAATGCAGGACATAGCTGCTATTTTCATTCGGTTTCTTCTACTGATAAAAGTGATTGTTTGACTTGTTGTTGGTAATTCAACATGATTGTTTCGGACAAACAGCAATCTTCTAGGGTTTGTCCTAATGCTGTTTCATCGAGATTTTCGCCGATTATTTCTATGCCGCTAAATCTTTGAGGGCGTCCTTCGAGCCAGCGGGGAAGCGGCATTTCTTCGTGGGCGGTTTCTTGAAAGGCGGCGGCGAAATCGAAGTAAAACGATCGCCCGTCGGCTATGTCAAAAATAGCTTTAGCGCGATGGATTTTGCCGTAGGCTCCTTGGGTCATTTCTTCATACCAAAACAGATCGAGGCTGGCTGGATCGAGGACTTGTCCGCTGGTGGGGCTGCGCCAAATTGATAGTTTTTCTCGTTCGCCGCTAACGGCTATTCCTTCGACAATTAGATCGCCCCATTGATGCCATTCGGTGTCTTTGATTTCTGGTGGTAGAACGGCAATCCGGCGGCTGGGGAAGCTTTGGAGCAGGTTTTCTACTGTTGTTAGTTGCAGGTAAAATCCTAGTTCGATGTAGGCTGAAACGCCGTTTTGCAGGTGTTTTAGGAGTTGGGACTCTTCGCCGTCTGTCAGGGTTGGGATTTGCCCAAATTCGGCGGCGATGCAGGTTTGGTCGATCGGCACATTGCCGGTTCCGGGACTGAAATACAGTGCTGGACAGGTTTCGGCTGCTAACTGCTGTCGAATCCAGGTTGTTTTGCCACTTCCGGGCGGGCCCGCTACGGCGGTGATTATAGGTTGACTCATAAACTCAATGATAATCGTTCTCAGTCAATTCTGTTCTTAAATATTTAGATTTAATTTGGCGATCGGGCAGGATGTGCGATCCACAAGAGCTTAGCGTTTCGAGGTGGCTCAAGACCTACGGGCAACTCCTGTAACTAGCATTACCAACTTTGATGCGTCAACTCACTGTAATAATCGCGATCAGCCCGCTCTCATCGCCTAAAATAACACTTAACACTTTAAGAATTATACCATGACTAAACCTACTGCAACCCTTTTAATCTCCTGTCCCGATCGCAAAGGACTTGTCGCCTTACTTGCCAATTTTATCGCCTCCCATAACGGCAATATCATCCACGCCGATCACCACACAGATTTTACCGCCGGATTATTTCTGAGTAGGCTAGAATGGCAATTAGACGGTTTTGAATTGAAAACCGAAGAAATAACACCGGCTTTTAGTGAAATTGCCAAGGATTTACAAGCCAATTGGCAATTACATTTCTCCCATAAAATTCGACGAATCGCACTCTGGGTAAGTCGTCAAGATCATTGTTTATTAGACTTGATTTGGCGACAACGAGCTAAAGAAATCATGGGTGAAATTCCCCTGATTATCAGTAACCATGAAAATCTCAAGCCCATAGCCGCACAATATGGTATCGACTTTGAGTATATTCCCATTACCAAAGACAATAAAGCTATTCAAGAAGCACAACAGTTAGAACTTCTTAATAAGTATAACATTGATTTAGTAGTTTTGGCGAAATATATGCAAATTTTGAGTCAAGACTTTATGATCAAATTTCCCAATGTGATTAATATTCACCATTCATTTTTACCCGCGTTTGTGGGTGCAAATCCCTACGAAAGGGCTTATGAAAGAGGGGTGAAAATTATTGGTGCAACAGCCCACTATGTTACACCAGATTTAGATGCTGGCCCGATTATCGAACAAGATGTTGTCCGTGTGAGTCACCGCGATGAAGTGTCTGATTTGGTTCGCAAAGGTAAAGATTTAGAAAGAGTTGTTTTAGCAAGAGCCGTGCGGTATCATTTACAGGATCGTGTTTTAGTTTATGGCAATCGCACTGTTGTTTTTGCTTGACAATTAAGTCTCATACCAAATCCTGGTTTGTTACCCCTTTTATCGCTCGGCGATTGAAATCGCTACTACACAAACGAAGTCCGCGCGGACTGAAGAAAAGACGGATAATCAAAGCGGATTTGGTATAGCAACCCTAAATCATTTGCGTAATTATTGTAGGGGCAATCCCCCCGTGGTTGCCCCGATAGATAGGGGGTAGGCACTCTTGGCACTACCCCTACAAATTTATCTGAATGATTTAGGATTGCTATATGACTAATTACTAATTGCTAAAAGGTGGTAGCTGAAGTAACTGGTTTTTAGCAGGTGGAAGTTGAGCGGGATTTCTGCCAGTTTGAGCGGGAGTTTGGCGGATTTCGATCGCACTTTCGCCCGGATTTTCCGTGGTAGTAGGTACTATCTCTAAAGAATATACTGTCTCTGTTCTTACAGAGGCCGGATTTTGTGCTTTTGTGAGCAAGTCAATAGCATCTCCGAGAGCAGTAGTTAAATTTTTGCTAGTTTCGGCGTGACGAGTTTGTTCTTGCTGGAGGGCTTGAGTGAGTTGTTTGATTTGTTCGATCGCCCGATCGCGCTCTGAGAGTACCATAACTAATTTAGCTTTAAGTTCGCCAACTGTTCGCTGTTTTTCAACTTCCTGCTGGCGAGCAATTCCAGCTTCGTCGCCTTCAGAGACAATGGGGGAGAAAGTTTGGAGTTGCTGTATTTGTGCTTCCAAATTGGCGATCGTTTGCTGAGTTAATTTAACATCATTCCGCCGCTGTTCTGCTTCGGTATTATAGAGTTGGCGCCACTGAGCCGCGCTTTCACTGGCTTCATCGCGATCGCGCGATGCTTCTGTTAACTGCTTTTGCAGTCGCTTAATTTCATCTAACCACTGTCTGATATCCTGAGTCATAATCTTGATTTTAGATTTTAGATTTTAGATTTTAGATTGAGAAATTGGGAATTGCGAATTGGTAATGGCTCAATTCATTCATTCCTGGAAGCACAGACACTATTTGTAGGGTGCTTATGGGCGCACCCGGATAAATAGTGTAAAAATTGCCGATCGGCGCGTAAGTCATATAATTAACACTTGTCATTTCCAGTTGTCGCCCCTAAGTTTATTTTCCATTTTCCATTGCCCCGTTTCCTGTGCATTATGAACATTTTTTACTGGCTGCGCTACTTGATTTTAGCTTTGTTTCGGGTGCTTTTGAAGCTGCTGAGAGCTATCAAAAAGAAATTTGGTCACTTTTGGCTTTTTTGTCGATGTTTGACTTGGAGCACGCTTAGGGAGGTCTGCGTGAAGGCAGGAGAGCAGCGGTTGCCGGGGCTGTCGGCGGAAATGGCCTACAATTCTATGCTGGCGCTGTTTCCGGGGCTGTTGGCTGTGTTATCGGCGATCGGGCTATTTGAATCTTTGCAATCAACACTTTATCAAATCGCCGGTCTTTTAGGCGAAGTCATACCCGATGAAGCCCGAAAATTGATTCGCAGTTCCCTCGCAGAAATCCTTTTATATCGCAATCAAGAACTATTTTCTCTGAGTTTTGTAGCATCCTTGTGGGCATTTTCTGGAGTAATGAGCGCGGCAATGGCTGCACTCGATCGCATCCATGAAATCTCCCCCGATCGAACTCGGTCTTTTTTGAAAGCCAAACTTATTGCTTTGGCGCTAAGTATCGGCACAATCATACTATTAATTATAGCATCTGGAGCAGTATTTGTCAGCGACTTAATTGTACAAGCTATTTCCCGCCAGAGTTGTCTGCTGGAGTCCGTTGCTAATTGCAATTTAAAAGAGTTTAAAAGTTGCCTGCTCCCCGCCGCAAGTTGCCCTTTAGAGTCGGAACTTTTAGCTATTTGGGGGCTGTGGCGCTGGCCTAGTTCTTTGGGAATTGTATCAGTTGCCTTTGCCTTTGTTTACCGTTACGGGCCCAGCCGACACCAAGGAGACATTCCGATTTTTTCCGGCGCTGTTTTTGCCGCTATTTTGTGGGCGTTGATTTCAGCTTTGTTTCGGTTTTATGTTTTGCATTTGGGCAATTACAGTTGGACTTACGGGACGATCGGCACTTTTATTGTTTTGCTGTTGTGGCTCTATCTTTGTTCTTTGGTGATGCTGATCGGAGCTCAGTTGAATGTGACAGTTGGGAAAGCAATGAAACTAAAATAATGGGCATTGGGCATTGGGCATTGGGCATTGGGCATTGGGCATTGGTTATTATTTGCTCCCTCTTTCCTCTTCCTTCTTCCTGACATCTGTTACATCTATTACATCCGTTACATCCGTTACAGAATCCGTTGCCGAACTTCCTTCTTTTGTTAATTTCCCGATAGCCGCTCACCTACGCAGTAAAGTGCTAAGGATACCCGCAACAAAAGAAAGCAAAATCAGTATCCAAATAACAGCACCGGGAATGAATGTCAAGAGGCCAACACCTCTCAGAATCCAAACTAGCAAGGTTATACCTAGGATAGTGAAAAAGATGCCGGTTGATAGTCGCATTTGAAATTTAGGAGAATTAGTCATGTTGAATATCAAAATTTTGTCTGGATCAATGATAGCTGTTTTATTGGCGATCGGCTCTTATCTGGGAGCAATTTCGACTCCCGGTGTCGCTGTCGCCCGTGGGGGTACGAATCCGCTGGGAGAAGCGGCAAATGCTGCTCAAAAAACACCCTCTGCAAGTTTAACAATTTCCGATCGCACAATTGGAGCAGCTCAGGCGGGGATGACTTTCGGACAACTGAAAAAGGCACTGGGTTCCACGGCGCAGTTTAAGGTCGAATCTCCTTTTATGGTAGACTTTGATGCTGTGGCTGTCAGCCAGTCGGGAAAAGTGCAATATCGGATTATTTATGCTGCGAGTACAAAGCTTAAAGATGGCGATGTCATTGAACTTTTAAGGACTGACAATGCCAATTATAAAACAGTTCAGGGTGTCGGGCCAGGAATGACTCTGAAACAAGCAGAGGCAATTTACGGCCAAGCTACTTTATCTTATAATGTGGATAATGAATCGAGAGAAGGGGTTGTTTTTGCCAAGCAACCCACTAACAAAATTATGTTTGTACCCAAGGCTGAAGGGAAGCAATTTGCGGGAGTTTATGGCGCTGGTAAAGGGGGTTTTTATCAGACTAAGAAGTATCAGCCGAATGCTGTAATTAAGTCTGTGATGGTGCGGAAGTAAGTTATCAATCCTGGATGCAAAAACCCGGTTTCTCTAATTGCGTCATATTAGGTTGATGGCGCGAGAAACCGGGTTTTTTGCTGTTTCTGCGGGCTGTACGAAGTATTCTCGCAAAAACTGCTGGTTGAGCGAAGTCGAAACCCGGTTTCTGGCCACCCGTGCGTGCAGGACTATAAAAATTAAGGATTACCTGTGGGTAACTCCAAATACTCTTCATTGTCAAGATAATCTCTGATATTTTCCAGTATTTGCGTCAAATACTCTACGACTTCTTCCTTCATTTCTAATAGTTGCTTAATTGTCTGATCTCGCCCAACTTCCTCAAAAGACTTAATGCCGTGCGCTAAGTCATTTCTATTACTTTTAATAACTACAAGATTTTGTCCGTTGTTTGTCTTAGCAAAGTCTGTTTGATATGAAAAACCGTATTTGTCTGCTATTTCTTTAATTAACCTAGCATCCACATTCCCCGAAAACAGTTCTTCACGTTCAAATGTAGCTGTGATGATATCAGTAGAGAGTTGGTTAATTGTTAAATAAATTTTCTTAGGAGAACGATTTTTGAGATTTTGGAGGACAATCAGTTTAATTTGGGGTTTGAGTTGGTCAAAGGAGATTGATTTATTTTTAAAGTCCTCAAATATGGCTTCAATCGCATTTCGCATAGTGGATTCAACTAAGTTATACAGCAACAAAAAACCATTAGCTTTGAGAGTTTTTGCTAACTCTGGATCGAGGCTTTGAATTTGGTATTGGCCCGGAGTATCGAGCAAAGCTAACTTCGTTGTCTGTTTTTCCAAGCTCTCCAGAAAAATGAAGTAATCGTTCACCTCTTTGGCGCGTGTATTAAAGTCTAAAAATACAGTATTCATGAGTGTGACATAGCAGTTAATTGCGGAGATATTCAATACGCGCAACTACTTTATTTCTAAAACGGGTTGCCTCAGATTTTGTGCACTATGTAAAATGGATTTACATTGCTATTAAAATGATTGTATCCTTTCAAATAAATCTCTTCTGACTTCCTCATTCGCAGCTTCAGTTAATTGGATCGTCCGAACTGTCTTTCGGTTGAAGTTCCTCTGGCGAGGCATGAGTAAATCACTAAACTTAAATCCATTTAACTGCTCTATTTTTTTGAGTCCACTTAATGTTAATTCGTTGTTAACAAATCTAGTTAGGGTAAGAATGCGTTGTGCACCGTATACGATCTCTAAACGTGGTTCATCATTTTCATCATGACCGATATCAACAACGAATATAGAAGGTATTGGCAGCCCCCAAATTACCGATTCGATAAACTTTGATTGCCTTGCCTCATCCCAAATAAGTTCGCGTTGGTAGTCAGGAATAAACAACTTATTAGTATCATCGTTAATTCCTTCCATATATTTTTGAACAAGTATTTCGAGTGGGTAGTCTCTCGTATCGTAATTAATTTCCTGCTGCTTGTCGCGGATTTGCATTTCAGCAGCATTTCTGTCTTGCAGCGTAATTCGTTCTAGTTGCGATCGCATATTTTTAAGTAACGAGAAAGTGGTGTCGATATGATAATTTTACCACAGCCCAGGGTTGATGGAATCCTGTTCGGAGAATTTTAGTCTTGAGGCCAGCCAGTGTAAATTATAGCCTTTCTCAGAAAAATGGGGTACTGTCGGGCATAGGGCATAGGGCATAGGGCATAGGGCATAGGGCATAGGGCATAGGGCATATAGGGCATAGGGCATAGGGCATAGGGCATAGGGCATACCTCACTTTTTCGAGAACCGCTATATGATTTGGCTAAGATGATGCGGTCGATCGCACTTACTAACAAAAAGTACGCGCGTGCGAAGCTATCCCGTAGGGAATCGCCAATGTTTAATTAACTGAAACCGCCTCAAAAATTACCCTATCTGTTCGAGAGCGTCAAGAGTTGAAAAAAGATAAATCAGAAAGCGATCGCCCTTAAGAGTGATGGCCCGCAATCCAATTCGCGTCAATCCGCGTCAATCCGCCTACATCTGCGGTTAAAAAAAGAACCATCGCCCTCAAAAAAATTAGGTGGACCGCAGCCCACCTTACTCAAATTATTTCGCAGTCACCAACCCAGCCGGCAGCCTTTTAAACGCCAACCTTTCATTCTCGATATCCACAAAAATCGTATCCCCATCCACAAAATCTCCCCGCAAAATACCCTTCGCCATTTGCGTTTCCAACTCCCGTTGAATTCCCCGCTTCAAAGGCCGCGCACCATACACCGGATCGTAGCCTATTTCTGCTAAAAAGTCAATGGCAGATTCCGACAATTTTAGAGACATTTTGCGATCGGCTAACCGTTTTTCCAAGCGCTTAACTTGCAACAGCACAATCTGCCGCAATTCCCGCTTACTCAAACTGTGGAAAATAATCATCTCATCAATCCGGTTCAAGAATTCCGGGCGGAAAGTTGCCCGCATCGACTCCATCACCCGACTCCGCATTTGTTCCTCATCTCCCGCCACATCTAAAATGTATTGAGAGCCGACATTCGATGTCATAATAATCACAGAATTCTTAAAGTCTACTGTGTGACCTTGAGCATCGGTAACGCGGCCATCGTCGAGAATTTGCAGCATGATATTGAATACATCCGGGTGCGCTTTCTCGATTTCATCGAATAGAATCACCGAGTAAGGACGGCGACGCACAGCCTCAGTTAACTGTCCACCTTCATCGTAGCCGACGTATCCAGGAGGCGCACCAATTAACCGCGAAACTGCGTGTTTTTCCATGTATTCCGACATATCAATTCGCACGATCGCCTCTTCGGTATCAAACAGATAAGACGCTAATGCTTTGGCTAATTCCGTTTTGCCAACACCCGTGGGGCCGAGGAATATAAAACTAGCAACCGGACGATTTGGGTCAGCTAAACCTGCGCGCGATCGCACAATTGCATCTGCAACCGCCGTCACCGCTTCATCCTGTCCAATTACCCGCTTGTGCAGTTCATCTTCCAACTGCAAAAGTTTCTGCATTTCCGATGCAACTAACTTGCTAATCGGAATTCCCGTCCACTTAGAAATAATCTCGGCAATGTCAGCTTCGGTGACTTCTTCCCGCAGCAAACTTTTACCAGTAATTTGACTTTCTGACAGTTTAGATTCAGCTTCATGCAGTTGTTTTTGCAACTGAGTTAACGTGCCGTATTTCAACTCAGCAGCGCGGTTTAGGTCGTATTTTAACTCAGCTTGTTGAATTTCAATGTTCACCTTGTCAATCTGTTCTTTAATCTTTTGAATGCTGTCAATGACACCTTTTTCAGATTGCCACTGAGCGTTCAAACCGCTTTGATTTTCCTTGAGGTTGGCTAAGTCTTTTTCCAATTTTTCCAAACGGTCGATCGATGCAGAATTGCTTTCTTTTTGCAGCGACAGTCTTTCCATTTCTAGCTGCAAAATTTTGCGATCGATTTCGTCTAATTCTTCCGGCTTAGAAGTAATCTCCATTTTGAGTTTAGCCGCCGCTTCGTCCATTAAATCAATGGCTTTGTCAGGGAGGAAGCGATCGCTAATATATCGAGTAGACAAAGTAGCCGCCGCCACTAGGGCGCTGTCGGAGATTTTAACGCCGTGATGCACTTCGTAGCGTTCCTTCAAACCCCGCAGAATTGAGATAGTATCTTCAACAGTTGGTTGGTCAACATAAACTTGTTGAAAACGGCGTTCTAGGGCTGCATCTTTTTCCAGATACTTGCGGTATTCATCGAGAGTTGTAGCACCAATACAGCGCAATTCTCCCCTCGCTAACATCGGTTTGAGCAAGTTGCCGGCATCCATCGAGCCTTGAGTTGCACCCGCACCGACAACGGTGTGAATTTCATCAATAAATAAGATGACTTTCCCGTTACTATCCATCACTTCTTTGAGCACCGCTTTCAAGCGTTCTTCAAATTCTCCCCGGAATTTTGCACCGGCAATTAATGCGCCCATATCTAAGCTAATTAATTGTCGATCTTTGAGAGATTGTGGCACATCTCCGGTGATAATTCGTTGGGCGAGTCCTTCGGCGATCGCAGTTTTACCTACTCCCGGTTCCCCAATCAATACGGGGTTATTCTTGGTGCGACGGCTCAAAATTTGAATCGTGCGGCGGATTTCGTCATCCCGTCCGATTACCGGATCGAGTTTACCTTGACGCGCTGCTTCTGTCAAATCTCTGCCGTATTTTTCCAGCGCTTCGTATTTACCTTCTGGATTTTGATCGGTCACTTTGTTCTTCCCCCGGACTTGGGTAATTAGATCTTTGAGCTTGGCTTCATCTAGTTTAAATTCTTGCAACAGATTTTTGCCAAAGCGATCGTCCTTAATGTATCCTAATATCAGATGTTCGATCGAAATAAATTCATCGCCATAGTCTTTCCGATAAATTTCGGCGCGATCGAGTAAAGTGTCGAGAGAACGACCGAGATAAACATTGTTCCCGCTTCCAGAGATTTTCGGCTGGCGACTGATGAATTCGTCTGTGCGATCGCGCAATTTAGCTAATGGTACGCCTGCTTTGTTAAATAAGCTGCTAGCAAGTCCCGATTCTTGTTCCAGCAAAGCTTTCATCAAGTGTTCGCTTTCTAGCTGCTGCTGCTGGGCTGCTTTGACGAGTTCGGGGGTGCGGGCTAGGGCTTCCCAGGCTTTTTCGGTAAATTGGTTGGGATTATTCGGTTGCATAAATTTTAATCTCCTGAATTGAAAGCGATCGATATTGTAGAGGCAAATGATTGATTGCCGGTACAATTATCATTGTAGAGAATTAATGGCGGGCGATCGGATCGGTGTTCCCTATCTTTAGATAGATATTTCCGTCCTTTGTCGCAGTCTCTCGCAGCCAAAAGCGCCTAAAAGTGCGATCGGCCCTCAAGCTGCTAATTACTGCTAATTACTAAGAAAATTGGTAGAATGGCAAAAGTAATGTTAGGAAAAAAACTGTAAATAGAGTGTGGTAATGTGCCTTGTAATTAATTATAATAGTCCGCAGCGCGTCATCGGAGCGCTGAACAGCCAAAATTTGATATGATATTATTCAAATATTTATTATAGATCCATGTCCGAATCCCGAACACTTGAGTCAGCCGTAGAATTTGCCGAAAATTCAGAGCCGCGCTGTCCATGTATCCTGTTGCTAGACGTTTCCTACTCTATGTCCGGCGCACCCATTAATGCCTTAAATGAGGGATTACGCATCTTCAGAGACGGGCTGAATCAAGATGGATTAACCAAGAAGCGCGTTGAAATAGCTATTGTTACCTTTGGTAGTAAAGTAAAGGTGGTTCAGGAATTTGTGACTGTAGATCGGTTTTGGCCACAGACAATAAAAGTAGGAGGATCAACCTACATGGGAGCTGGAATTGACAAAGCTTTAGACATTCTTGAAGCCAGAAAAGCCTCCTATAAGGCTAATGCAATCAGTCATTACCGCCCTTGGGTATTTATGATTACAGATGGTGAACCCACTGACAATGATCTTGTTGTCGATCGCGCGGCTCAACGGATTCGGGATGAGGAATCTGAAAAACGAGTTGCTTTCTTTGCTGTGGGTGTGGAAGGGGTTAATATGACCCGCCTCAGTCAAATTGTCGTCCGCACACCTGTGAAGTTAAAAGGGCTGAAATTTCGGGAGATGTTCCTATGGCTGTCAGCTAGTATGGATAGAGTATCTCATTCTAAATTAGATGAACAAGTCCCCCTGAACTCGCCCGCTGGATGGGGTTCTGTTTGATGAATTACCAAGTTGAGTTAAAGCCGAAAGGGATGTCATGTTGAACGCAGCGAAGTGGAGTGAAACATCTCGGTATTTTCCCGAAACCCGCTGATTCTTCGTTACGCTTCGCTCCACTCAGAATGACCAATTTATACCCTTCTAGAATGAGTGAAACATCCTCTTACTCTTAAACGACTGGAGGAAATATCAATGATTCCGTTACATCCTGAGTTTATTACCAAAAACGGCAAAAAAGAATTTGTAGTGATACCTTACAAAGAATTTGCAGCACTGCAATAATTAATTGCCTATCTGGAAGATTTAATGAATTTGAGGGCGGCAAAAAAGGAAGATGCAAATCAGTATTCAGTGCCGTTAGTAGAGGTGAAAAAAATGTTAGGATTATACTTGCATAGTCACCCGTTCCGGGAGACTAACAATAAAAGTTGAACCTTTACCATCCTGACTTTCCACACTAATTTCGCCGCCGAGAATTTGACACAAACGTTGGCTAATTGTCAAGCCCAAACCTGTACCTCCGTACTTGCGGGTAGTCGAGACATCAGCTTGAGTAAAAGGTTTGAATATCTGCTGCAATTGCTCGTCTGTCATCCCAATGCCGGTGTCGCTGACTCGAAAGATTAAAACTTGAGAATTGTAATTTAATCCCGATAAAAGTTCATCATTATTTTTACTATGTTTAGTTGGTTTGGTTTTTTGAGTTTTAATTCTTTCAACGCCGATAGTAATGACACCTTTTTCGGTGAATTTGGCAGCGTTGCTGAGCAAGTTGAGGAGAATTTGCCGCACTTTTGGCTGGTCGGCGTACATCATACCGAGTTCGCCTTGGGTTTTTAATGCTAAAGCATTGCCTTTTTTTTCTACTAGCGGTTGAGCCGTGGTCATCACTTCTTCAATCATTTTTGCTACGTCGAAGTTTTCTAAATAAAGGGTGACGTGACCGGCTTCAATTTTAGAAATATCCAGGATGTCGCTAATCATATCCAGCAGGTGTTTTCCGGCGGTTTGAATTCTTTCTAAGTCGGGGAGAAAGTCTTCTGAACCGGAATCTTGAGCATCTTCTTGCAGCATTTCACTGTAATTAATGATCGCATTTAGAGGCGTGCGAAGTTCGTGGCTCATGTTAGCTAAAAATGCACTTTTGGAGCGGTTGGCTGCTTCGGCTGCTATTTTTGCTTCCTGCAAGTCTTCTGTATATTCTGCTACCCGCTGAATGAGTTCGTTGAGCGAAATTGTGAGCCGTCCTACCTCGTCGGAAGTAGTGACGGGTGCTTGTAGGTCAAAGTTGGATTCTTCGGTAACTCGCTGGGCGATGAGGGTGGTGGCTTCTAGCGGACGGGCGATCGCACGGCTGGTGTATACTGCTAGAATTGCTGCGATCGCCGCTGATATGAAGAGAGAACCGATCAGAATTAGAGTTCCGAGTTGTTCTGCTTTCTCGTAGGTTCTAAATGCCTCGTCTGCTTTGTCCCGAAAGCTGGTAGCCTGTTGGGCACAATCCTGGGAAAACTTTTCGAGTTTAAAAGCGGTTTCGCTAGTGACAAAATTATTCAAGTTCCGCTCAAAATCTTGTCGCTGTTTCGGATTCAAACCAGATAATTTCGCATTCCCCAACAGTTTCTGGACTTGTTGAAAGTAAGCTTCTACTATTTTATTGTTGGCTTTAGCGAACACTTGAATCTGTTTGTAGTCTCTAGCAACTGCGGGATTTGAAGTCGGCGGGAGGCTTTGTAGTTGTTCGAGTTGTCCGCTCATCTGAGCCACGCGAGTCAGAAAGTCCGATCGTTGGCGATCGAAAATTTGCGGTTTTGTCGTCAGACTCACCAGCAAAAACTGGTGAATTCTGACTTCCTGGGCGGTATTATTGAGATTTGTTAAGATTTCGGCTTTATCTCGGTCGATCGCCAGTTTTTCCCTAACTTGCTGTTTGTAATAGGATTCTACTCCCCGTCCCGCCACAGCACCCAAAATGGCAATACTAATGACCAAGGCGTATCCGCAGCCGATTTTCTGCCTGATACCCAAGCGACTGAACAGACCTCTCAACCCTATTCTATGAGGGTTCTGGAGTTGATTTTTCAAGATTAAGGTTAAAGACATGGGCAATATACTCGTCACCCCGAGAGGGATTGTCTATATTGTAATTGATACCTGCGTGAGGGTAAATAAAGTTGTTAATCCGAAACCAGATTTCGCCAGTTATGGGGTATTTGCAGCGTTCCACTACTTTTGCTGCTTGACATTTTGCAGAATTCATGGGTGAAGTGAACTGTTAACTGTTAACTGTTGACTGTGAAATCCCCCGCACTAAAGTGCAGGGGATGAGCTTAAAAGTTGTAACTTTTCCTCTACTGGCAAAGTCGAAATTGTGCTAACTCAGGAGGAATTTTTGAAGCGTTAGGCACATTAGCAGAGGTAGGAACGAAGATTCCCATACCGAAACTGCAACCCTCTGCATTCGTGCATTCACCCGGTTTAGCAGTGATTTGATATTCGCCTTGGGATGGAGGAGTAAAAGAGATTGTCGCGAGTTCGCCTGCCTTTTGACTCGCAGCGATTTCCTGGCCACTCGCATCCTTGAGAGTTAGGTTTAAGTCCTTGCAATTTCCGTCGCAAGTACCTACAAAAACATACTCCACATCAGGATGCAGTCTCGCTCTAAAAGGAGATGAAACTTGCTTACGAACCAGACCGAATAATGGCACAAATACTAATTTTTGACCATTGCTTTTCCGCTGTTGAACCTCTGTTTTCAAGCGACAAATAACCGTTTTTTGCTCGTTGGTCAGTTCTTGAGCGATCGCATTTCCTACGATTACAGTACCGAGCAGCAGTGCCAGGCCGGAGATAGTCAGATGTTTGATGTTCATTGATTGTCCCTCAAACTAATTTATGGGTGATTGCAATAGACTGCTTTTGCCAGCACTCTATTGAGTTATCTGGAGCCTACCACATTTATTGGGAATTGGGAATTGGGCATTGGGAATTGGGCATTGGGAATTGGGCATAGGGCATTGGGCTTTAGCGTTGCTCGCTTGATGGGGCATGGGGCATTGGTAAACCCTCACAAATAACCAATAACCAATAACAAATAACCAATAACAAATCACAAATAACAAATCACAAATAACCAGTGACTAATGACTGCTGACTGATGACTAATGACTAAATCATTTCTTGCGAAAATCCCAAGCTGGAACAAACTTTGAATCTCCCCAAACACCGCGTCGATTTTTCTTAGCTTCGGCTTCGGCTTGTTCCAGAATACTTGCACTCGGACATTTTTTCAAGTAAGGACGGTAGACCATTGCTAGTCCTTCGCGGGTCAAAAATTCTTGTACAAATGTGCCGTTTTGCAAGCGAACTTCGCTGACTTGGCGGCCGTAGCGATCGGTATCAGTGACGGTCAAAACTACCCTATCGCCTCCTTGTTTCACTAGCTGCTGTGTTCTTTGCAGCGCTAGCATTCCCCACTTAAATTGATTTTTTTGTGCTGATTCTTTGCTATTTTTTTCAGCATTTGTGTGGGGAATTTCCGGTGCATCTATGCAGGCAAAACGCACTTTGATATCTTTACCAGCAGCATCGCTGGCGACAATAGTGTCGCCGTCGCTGACTCGTTTTACAGCATAGTTATTCGGCGCGAATTTTTGTGGACACCCGAATAGTAGCAATAGCATACTTACTGTAATCAAGCTTTTCATTGTTTGGGAAATTGTGATTTTTCTTGGACTCATCTTGCTCGGTTTTTATTTGGTTTCCATCCAATTTTTGCCCGCATTGTGATTTTTATTTGACTCATCTTGCTCGGTTTTTATTTGGTTTCCATCCAATTTTTGCCCGCGTGGATGTCAACTATCAACGGTACACTCAGAGGCAGAGCATTTTCCATTGCATCTTTGATTTTCGGCTGCAATTCTTCCCATTCGTCGGGAGGTACTTCAAAGATTAATTCGTCGTGAACTTGCAGCAGCAACCGCGCCTGATAGTTTTGCAAAATTTTGTTGACTTCAATCATGGCAAGTTTAATGATATCAGCACTGGAGCCTTGGATGGGAGCGTTTGCTGCGGCGCGCAAAGATTGGGCATCATTTTTAGTGAGGGACTTAAGTCGATCGGGGTGGATTGCTTCGGGGTTAGTGCCTTTTAAGTCGCTGAGACGCTCGAAGTTTAAGTAACGGCGACGGCCGAGTATAGTGGAAACATAGCCAAGTGCGATCGCCTCTTTTTTGACCTGCTCCAAATATTCAAACACTTTACTATAACGCTGGTTAAATCGTTCAATAAACTTTTTACCATCTGCTGCACTTTTCCCCATCGATTTGCCAAACTTAATCGCCCCCATACCATAAATTACGCCAAAATTAATCGTTTTGCCAAACCGTCTTTCATCAGGCGTGATTTCCTCTTTTTCAAACAATAGCTGAGCTGTCACAGTATGCACATCTCGATTGTTTTGGTAAGCTTCGATTAACACAGGTTCTTGACTCAAATGAGCTAAAATCCGCAACTCTATTTGAGAATAGTCAGCCGACACCATCAACCAACCTGGTTCTGGTAAAAAAGCCTTGCGAATTTGTCGCGAAAATTCGGTGCGGATGGGAATATTCTGCATATTGGGATTAGAAGAAGAAAGCCTTCCCGTACCTGTAGCAGCTTGGTTGAAATCTGTATGCACTCGCCCGGTATCCGCCCGCACTAACTGCGGCAAAGCATCGACATAAGTTGATTTCAACTTGGATAATGTTCGGTGTTCTAATAAATCGTCTACAATCGGGTGATCGCCTTGCAGTTTATCCAAAACAGCAGCGTCGGTAGAATATCCTGTTTTCGTTTTGCGAGACTTTTTCTGAAACTCATCGGGGATTTTTTCTAACAAGATTTCGCTGAGTTGTTTTGGGGAACCTAAATTAAACTTTCTCCCCGCTGCTTGATAGGTGTTTTCTTCTAGTTCGGCTAATCTTTTTTCTAGCTGTTGCGATAGTTCTTGCAGATAAGCTGAATCAATGCGAATTCCGCAATATTCCATTTCTGCTAAAATTGGTTCTAAAGGCTGTTCTACTTCTAGCAGCAACCGATGCAAAGACTTTGATGGGTGCCCAGAAACCGGGTTT
>DPLL01000480.1:54056-63535 GCA_003542015.1 Microcoleaceae cyanobacterium UBA9251
AAGTCCTGTTTATCTAATTCTGCTGTAAGTTTTTCTACTAATTGAAATGTGGTGTAAACATCCATGCCACAATAGTCAGCTACTTCTCGAATGCTGATGTCAGCAATTGTTTTGTCTTTCGCGACTAATTCTTTGTAACTTTTGGCGACAATTCCTAAGTATTTCTTTGACAATTCGCTGAGACTGTGGCTAGTTTCGGGATTGAGTACATAGCTGGCTAACATCGTGTCGAAGACGACTCCTGTTAGTTTAATGCCTTGACAGCGCAGGATCGATCGATCGAATTTAGCATTTTGCAGCGCTTTCGGATAATTCTCGCTTTCTAAAATCGGACGCAAAGCATTTAAAACTGTGGCTTTGTCTAAGTTTTTGCCCGTTTTATGCCCGATCGCAATATAGGCCAAATCTTGTTCGCCGGTTCCCCAACAACAGCCAATTCCGACTAATTCGGCGTCTCGTGGTTCGAGGGCGGTGGTTTCGGTATCCCACGCCACGGGTGTAGTTTTATCGGTGCAGGTTTCCAACAATTTGACTAATTCGTTTAGTTGTTCAATGGTTTGAATGATTCGGGGTTGGATTGGTAACTTGTTTGCTTGTTGGGCGGCGATGGTGTCAGCATAATTCCAAAACCATAACTCGTCTGCTTCTGAACTTTCAGAAGTTGCAGCGGAAAAATCACTTGAATTATCAGCATTAGGCAATTCAGAGACTGTAACTTCTCCCTTTTTCCGAACATCCGTTAAATCCGTTACAAAATCCGCTGCCGAACCTTCCCTCCGAACATCCGTTAAATCCGTTACAGAATCCGCTGCCGAACTTGCTTCTTCCACACCACCAAACCGTTTTTGAATTTCCTTGACTTTATTTAAAACATTTTTAAACTCTAATTTTTCCAGCATCGGAATCAAAGCTGCTTCATCAAAACCTTTCAACTGACAATCTTCTAAATTAATTTCCAAGGGAACATCTTGGACAATTGTTGCCATGCGCTGAGAATGATAGGCAGCTTCTTTCCCCTCTTCTAACTTTTTCTTAGTTGCGCCTTTAATCTCGTCGATCGCAGCATAAATTCCGTCGAGGGAATGGTAAGCATCCAACAGTTGAATAGCGGTTTTGTCGCCAATACCTTTGACTCCGGGAATGTTGTCAGATTTGTCACCACAAAGAGCCTTGTAATCTATTACTTGTTCTGGTAAAATACCGAGTTTTTCTTTGACTGCTTCTGGCCCGAATTCTTGGGATTTGCCTTTGCCCGATCGCCTTAATTCATCTGTACTCAAATATAAAACACTAATCTGTTTTTCGGTGTCTACTAATTGAAACAAATCTCGATCGCCCGTGAGGATTTTGACCCGATAACCCGCCTCGCTAGCTTTTTTGGCCAAAGTTCCCAAAATATCGTCCGCCTCGTAGCCCGGAGCAGTTATTGCGGGTAAATTGAAATAGCCGAGGAGTTCTTGCAGGTTTTTGAGATCGGGGATAAAATCTTCTGGTGTTTCGGCCCGACCGGCTTTGTAGGTGTCGTCGGCTTCGTGGCGAAATGTGGGTGTGGCGAGGTCAAAGGCGATCGCCATGTATTCTGGTTCTTGGGCCGCCATGACTTCCAGCAGCGACTTGAGAAAGCCGAAACAGACGCTGGTGGGAATGCCGGTGCTGGTTCGCAAACCTCCATCCCGCCCTTTGGAAAAGGCAAAGTAGGAACGAAAGGCCAAAGAGTGGCCGTCAACTAAGATGATGGTGGGTGTTTGATTTGACGACACTGACACTGATGGCGATCGCACGAAAGTATTTTCTGATTGTACTTTGACAATTGGCAGTCCGACAGGACTTGATTGAGCGCGGATTGTGCAGCTTGCCTGAGAATAGTGGAAGATATGGAGTACGATCGCACTTTTTCCCCGCACCCGCGCTCGAAGCTTATGGCTGACATTAACCGATTTTACGAAATCCTCGAAATTGAGGCTGGAGCTTCTTTAGCAGAAATTCACCACGCTTACAGGGATTTAGCCTTTGTGTGGCATCCCGATCGCTTTGCCCACAATCCTCGTTTGCAAGAGAAAGCTCAACAAAGATTAACAGAAATTAATCAAGCTTACGAGCAGTTGGTGTTTTTTCTGAGTCAGCCTGAATTAAGTTCGATGGAACCCGATTTGCCGCAGCCGTCTCCTGCACCAGTACCTGAAATACTGAACAGAAGAGGCTTGAGAAAGCCAGCAAGCAGGGGAGGTAGCAAAAAAAGCAAAATCAGCCCAAACCCTACCTCGAACAGCAAGAAACGATTTTCAACGGTCAACTCAAAGTCGCGAAACGTTGCCAGATCCACGCGACAATCTCCAAACTATCCAAACCCTACCTCCCCAAGCCAGCAACGATTTTCAACTCAAAACTCTTCCAAGCCGATCGCGAAAACTAAGAAACGATTTTCAACTCAACACTCAGGGTACCCACGGGGGTACAGCCCCTACAGCACTCAAAACTATTCAATGTTCCCGATCGGCCCGCTGGCGATCGCAGTTGGGAGTTACGCTTTGACAGGCTGGATTTTGACGAAATCTGACGCCCCGCTGTGGATGTTGAGTTTAATCTGCGGTGCTGATTGGCTGTGGGCGGCGATTTTGGTGGCGGAGGGCTCAGCAACACCTGAAGTTTGGCTGGCGGCTTTAGTTTTGGCTGGGGCGGTAGGGGGTGCGATCGCGGGAAATCAGGCGGGTGGTATGGTGACAGCGGTGGCTTGGGCGCTGGTAGGGGCTGGCTTGGGGGCGATCGCCAGTTTTGAGGCCGAGTCTAGGGCGGTGGCGGGAGTGTTGGCGGTGGCGTCGGTGGTGACAGTAGCGGGATTGATGGCGGGCACGGGTTCTCTTAATTGGGTGAGGGCGGTGGTTGAGGCGCTGTGTTGGGGGATTGCTGGCTTGATCTGTGGGCTGGTGGTGGAAGTAACTGTTAATTCCAGGGGCTCTGCGGGGCTTGGAGGTTTGATCGGGCTGGCGATTGGTACAACGGTTGGGATTGTTACCGGGGCGGGTGTGGGTGCGATCGTCCAAGCTTTAGCTATCGCCGGCTCTAAGGGTATTTATGGGGCTTGGGCGGCGATCGGAGTTATTGCTGGAGCGATCGCCCGGATGGTGGCTGGGGAAAGGTCGATCGGCTGTAGCAGCCGGCTTTACACGTTTATCCTGTTGGTAGCAACTTCCGGTTTTGGACTGTGGCTGGGAAATTGGTTAGTCGATCGATTTTTTTGAACTCCGGTTCGTAGTAAGTGTCCTTAAAATCCACTTGTGACATCCTCCCACACGCTGTTAGATCCCCGCAGGCTTAAAGAAGTCGGGGATCTAAACTTCTTCCATCTTGCTTCTTCCTTTTTGCTTCTTCCATCTTGCTTTTTGCTTCTTCCATCTTGCTTCTTGCTTCTTCCATCTTGCTTCTTGCTTCTTCCATCTTGCTTTTTGCTTCTTCCATCTTGCTTTTTGCTTCTTCCATCTTGCTTCTTGCTTTTTTCATCTTCCTTCTTCCATCTTCCATCTTGCTTTTTTCATCTTCCTTCTTCCATCTTCCATCTTCCTTCAACATCCGGCTAGAAGTCCCAGCGCTTGCCACTTTTCAGCAGCGCTTCAAAATCAGCTTTTGGCAAAGCCTTACTGAAAAAATAGCCTTGAATTTCGTCACAATCATGAGCGCATAAAAAAGCCAGTTCCTGCTCATCTTCTACCCCCTCAGCAACCACCGTCATGTTCATGCAGTGTGCCATTTGAATAATCGCTATTGTAATCGCTGCATTCTGACGATCCTCTGTAATATTGCGAATAAAACTCTTGTCAATTTTGATCACATCAAACGGAAAGCGCTTTGAATAACTTAAGGAAGCATATCCCGTGCCAAAATCGTCAATTGCCACCCTAATTCCCAGATTTCTCCACACATTAAAAGCTTGAAATACTGCTGTTTCGTCTTCCAACACCAGACTTTCAGTCAATTCTAATTCCAGATATTTAGGAGCGAGGCCAGTTTCTGTTAATATTTCACTGACTCTTTCAGTAATATTTTTTTGCTCAAACTGGCGGGCTGACACGTTGACTGCTACTCGCAGCGGCCCCAAACCCTGGGCTTGCCAAGCTTTAGTTTGCTTGCAAGCAGTCTCTAACACCCATTCGCCCAGCGGTGCAATCAACCCCATTTCTTCAGCCATCGGAATGAATTCTCCAGGTGAAACCCGCCCCATTTCTGGATGGTTCCAACGCACTAAAGCTTCTGCACCAACAATTTTTCCTGTCTTTATTGCTACTTTAGGCTCATAGTAAACTTCAAACTCTGATCGTTTTAAAGCATTACGAAGACAGCTCTCTTGACTGAGCTTATTCATAGAATAATTTGCAGTATTTGCAGCATAAAACTGATAGTTATTACCACCTTTTTCCTGAGCGTGGTACATGGCTGTATAAGCATTTTTCAACAGTTCATCTGCATCGCTCCCGTCCCAAGGATACAAAGAGATACCAATACTAGCAGTGACGTAAACTTCGCAGCTTTCTACAAGGATTGCTTGGGCTACAATTTCCAAAATCCTTTGAGCAATATTGACAGCATCCTGTTTGTGTTTGACTGGTTCGAACACAATTGAAAATTCGGCAGATTCCAAACGGGCAACAATATTAATTTTGTCATTGCAGTTATTAAGTCGCTGAGCAATGCTGCAAATTACGAAATTGCCCATATCGTGTCCCAAGGTACTATTAATCCGGTTAATTCTATCTAAGCTAAGAGTGACAACCGGAATGAGTCCTCGCAATTGTTTTTGATTGTCTAATATTCGACTTAGCTGCTCTCGCAAAAATGAACCATTTGGCAGGTTTGTCAAGCTGTCATACTGATGTCGGTGGAGAGCTAGTTGAATAGTTGTGTGCAAGTTTTTTTCTTCAAATGGTTTGACGATATAGCCGAAAGGTTTTGTAGCATTTACCCGCCGCAAAGTATTGTCATCGGCATAAGCTGTCAGATAAACTACTGGGATTTGGAAGCGCGATCGCATTTCTTCGGCTGCTGTAATCCCGTCGATTTCTCCTTGCAGGTTAACATCCATTAAGACTAAATCCGGTCGCTCTTCCGCTGCGGATTCCAGCGCTTCTTCTCCTGAATAAACAATCCGAGTTACTCGATATCCAAGAGCTATTAAACTATCGGCCATGTCTTCGGCAATGATGCTTTCATCTTCGACTATCAGGATCTTTTTTGGGAACATTTTTTTCTCTCTAGTGGTGAATTTTTGGTTGCGGAAATGTGATTTGAAAAACCGTGCCTACAGTTTCTAATAGCGTGATATTACCACGAAGTTGCTTGACTAAAGATCCGACTAGCCGCAATCCCAATGTTCTCGCATTCCGATAATCTAAGTCTTTAGGAAAGCTGACACCCGTGTCGCTCACAACTAGCACACACCCCCCGTTCTGATCGAGATTAAAATCTATTTTTATTTTACCTTTATTGGTGGATGAAAAAGCATATTTTAGGGAATTTGTTACGAGTTCGTTGATGATTAATCCGCAAGGAACTGCTGTATCAAGATTCAGCTCACACGGCGCAATATTGGTCTGTAACTTAATGCCTGATCCATGAAATTCATAAGCTTGGAATAAATTGTGGGCTAAGTTTTGGATGTATTCAGCAAAGTTAATGTTCGACAAGTCTTTCGATTGATACAATTGTTCGTGAACCAAAGCCATTGACCTCACACGGTTTTGGCTTTCTTTCAACATTTCGGTAACACGGCTGTCTTGAATGTAGCGAGACTGAAGTTTCAGCAGGCTAGAAATAACTTGGAGGTTGTTTTTTACCCGGTGGTGAATTTCTTGGATCAGGACTTCTTTTTCGGCTAGGGAGGCTTTGATTCGATCCTCGTCTCGCTTGCGATCTGTAATGTCGCGCACTACTGCTTGTAAGAATTTTTTTTCGTTAATTTCCATTGCATTCAACAGGACTTCAGCGGTAAATTCTGAACCGTCGAGTCGTTTGTGAACCCAGTCAAATCGACAGCTACCTGTTGCCATTGCTGTACCCATTTTCTGTGAAAACAAACAGACTGAATCTTCTCCGTTCGGCTGAACAGGCGGGGAAAAATCGCTCGGATTTTTGCCGTAAAATTCTTTTTGGTTGCTACATCCAAATATTTTTAAGGTGGCGGCGTTGCAGTCAAAAAAGTTATGTTCATCCAGCAACATTACGGCGTCGCTTGTGGCTTCATAAAGGCTGCGAAATTTGTGTTCTGATTCTTGCAGCGAGCAGATTAATTGGTTTTTTTGAGCTTCGGCACGCTTGCGTTCGCTCATGTCTATTCCTACAGAAACTGCTGCGCTTCCCTGATGGTATTTCTGAGCTACTATCAAATAGTTGCGGACGGAACCGTTAATTTCTATGTCTATTTCTTGCCTGGTTTGCTGAGATGAAATCTCAAAAAATTGTCTAATCAGTTGTGCAAAACTGGAGCCTTGATCGAGAAAGCCTATTTCTTGACCGACAAAGCTTTCGGGAGGTCTGTGAAATGAGGCTGCTAAGTGCTGGTTGACTCCTATATACCGCAAATCTGAACTTACCCAAGAAATCAATCCTGGTACGGCATCCAAGACTGCCCGCAGTTGATCGGTAGCTTCTTGGAGCGCTGCTTCCGATCGCAACTGATCGCTAATATCTGTCGCCGTTCCGCTAACGCCTAAAATAGTGCCGTTTTCAGCTTCGTTAACGATGCTGTTGACCCGCAGGTAGACGGGGGTACCATCCTTACGCAAATGTACAGTTTCGTAAGCAGAATTAGGGGCTGTTGGCTGGCTGGTTCTGGCTAAAAGTTGCTCAAATATTTGTATTTCTCTCATTTTTTCTTCGGGAATCCAAAAATCGGTGAAGTAGTGGCCGATCATTTCTGGGGGCTCGTAACCGTAGATGCGTTTGGCAGCGGAATTAACAAAGGTCAAGAAACCTTCAATATCGACGGACCAAATCAATTCTTGGGAGGTTTCTATGAGGTTCCGGTACTTGTTTTCGCTTTCAGCAAGTGCTGTTTTAAAGACTTCTGTTTCCTGCTGAAGCAGCCGCTCTAATTCTTGATTTGCGCTTAGAGCCGCTGGAGTCCGATCGCGATCGCAAATTTCAGTAGAAACACCGACTGCTCCGACAACTTCGCCGTTTGAATTGTGCAGCGGTGTCGCTCGAAGTTCCCAGACTAGATTTCCGGCTTGGACATTCCAGGTGCGATCGCTCCCCGCCAATACCTGAGCAATATTTTCCCAAATATCTGGCTGGCTGCCGTATATCTCAAAAATCGATCGCCCCACGGCTTCACCCAGAGTGAGTCCCCAATTTTCGGGTTTTTTGCCTTCGACAACAGTTAATTTGCCCTTTGTGTCTGTTGCCCACAAGAGAATCGGGGCTGCACAGATGGCTGCTTGCAGGGTTTCGTAGGCTTTTTTGAGTCGATCGATTTCCCCATAAAGCTGTTCGCGAGTGGCGTTTAATTCTGCCATTAGTTGCACGACTATGAGCGGCCAGCTAGCAGTGGTGTCCTGAATTTCTGGGGATGTGCAGGAACTACAGACGAATTGGTTGCAGTATGACATAATTGCTCTGGGATGCACTCTGATTTTTTAGGAAAGTCCATCTTTTAAGCATAAACTTTTAAAGTAAATTATTACAGTTCGCTGTGATACTCATTTGACGAATAGGCGATATTTTCAACCTAGTTTAAAGGCATCAGGAGTTGCCGATGCTGCGGTCTTCTTGTCGCAATCGATCGATTGACAATAGGCTGAATCATTACGGCCAATCGGTACTTTTACCGCAATCAGGTTTAGTATTGCAAAAAAAATCCGTAATCCCCGCTCTCCACGAATCAGGGAATTGTAAAGTTATTATTAGCCTGCGTAAATATACGGAATTCTGAATGAGATACAGGTTGGGGAATGGGGAATGGGGAATGGGGAATGGGGAATTGGTTATTTCATAATTTCTGCTTCTTCCTTCTTCCTTCTTCCTTCTTCCTTCTGCTATAATCGAGTTAGCGTTTCACACAAAACCGAACGTGATATGTCACACTTCACAACGATTAAGGTTCAGATGAAAAACGGTGAACTGCTGCATCAATTGTTAGAAAAATTGGGTGATCGAGTAGAGTGCAATGTGCAGGTGAGAAGTGCTCAGGGCGATCGCACTAATGGGGAGTACGTGATTCGGCAGTCGAACAGTTACGATTTGGGTTTGGCCACAGCGGAGAGGATTACGAACTGGTGGCAGATTTTTGGGGTCTCGAATTAATCAGCAGGAATTTATCAATTCAATGAGTCAAAAATCCGCGCGCAAAAGTTTGATGTCAGCGGTGCATTCAGAGGGTTTTAATGTCGAGGAAGAGGAGACTTTAGCAGATGGAACGGTGAGGGTTGTGGTGGGCTGGTGGGTTGAGCCATATCAATTTATGAACTCGTTTTTCTCTAGCCCGGACTGTAGTAAAGAATTCAGTCTTTATTGACTCTTGCCGCAGACTGAAATCTTCACTACAAACTATTAATGCTGATGTTACCGCACTTGATATTAATTACTGGTTTTGGACATTACCAGCGTGCAAACCACACTCTTTTAAAGTCGCTTCTTCCCACCACCAACGGCCTTCGCGTTCGTGTTGGTTGGGCAATACTGCTTTGGTACAGGGTTCGCAACCAATGCTGATAAAGCCGCGTTCATGCAATTTGTTGTAAGGCACTTCTAAAGCACGAATGTATTCCCAAACCTCGGCGGAAGACCAATTTGCTAAGGGGTTTAATTTAATTAATTGATGGTCTTCTGTTGAGAAAGCAGTGTCAATTTCAATGACAGGAATATAGTTGCGGGTGCTGGGACTTTGGTCTTTGCGCTGACCGGTAATCCAAGCATCAAGGGTATGGAGTTTGCGGCGTAGGGGTCTGACTTTTCGGACACCACAACATTCTTTGTGTCCGTCTTGATAGAAACTAAATAATCCCTTGGCTTCTACGAGGGCTTGTACTTCCGCTGTATCGGGATACATTACTTCTAATTTAATACCGTAATGTTCTCTAACTTGTTCCAAAAACTGATAGGTTTCTGCGTGCAATCGTCCGGTATCGAGAGTGAAAACTCGGAAATCTTTGGTAATTTTTGATGCCATATCGATGAGGACAACATCTTCAGCGCCGCTGAAGGAAATCGAGATATTATCAAAAGTTTCAAGGGCAAATTTGAGAATTTCTCGCGGTGTTGTTTGGCTGTATTTTGCTTCCTGGGCAGCAATATCTAATTTTGTCTGGGTGGCGACCATATCTTCGTGTTTTCCGTGTTCTCGATCTTTGTTACCTTGAATTGTACTCGATCGGGGATACACGCTTATCAATAAATTTTACGGCGAGAATGGTCCATCGACAAATCGGAGCACGAGTCAGCGGTTCAACAGTCACGCTTGCGATTGAAATCGCGTCTACACAAACGAAGTC
>DPLL01000481.1 GCA_003542015.1 Microcoleaceae cyanobacterium UBA9251
AGAGAATGAAACAGCCCTGCCTGCATAGGGGAGTAGGGGTTGAGTAGGGGGTGGGACAAGAGTATTCTTGAATCCCCCTTGTTAAGAGGGATTTAGGGGGATCTGAATCTGATAGGAAAGGCAAGAAAACACGCCCTAGGTGGTCGGTTTTCGGTAATATGCGTTTGGTGTACTAAAAATAAATTTTTATGCGTATTGTCAAAAATATTTCTACTATGGCAATTTTGACTCTGGCGACATGGGCTGGGGGCGAATTAGCGGCAAGGGCTGCAACTGAGGTGGAGTTGGGAGAGGGAGATGCACCGAAAGTGGTCAATTTAAGAGAAACTGCTCTTGATTTGCCGACATCTGAGGAAAATCCTGTTGCTGTAGAAGTTCGATCGCCCTCTGTTAAAGTTAAGTCCAGCCAAAATAAAGATTTTGCCTTTCTGTTAAAAACTCCCGCAGACTCAATTGCTGTGGGCGAAACCCCGGAATCAGTCAACCGCAACGCCCGACAGCTAGAGGGTACTGCACAAGTTTCTCAAGCTAGAGATGCAGGCGGTGTTTATGTTGCAGATGTAAAAATTCGGTTTGTCAACGGAAGAGGCGAAGCTGTTGACAAAAAAGGGAATCCAATTGAGGGCAGAATTTCGGAAGATTTTATCCGTGGTGAGCTGAAACTCAAGGCGGGGGATAATTACAGTCAGGATGTAGTGCGATCGGATTTGCAGCAGTTGCAGCAATTGGGATTGTTTGAGAAAGTGACGGTTTCTACTGAAGAAGTTGGCACGGATATTAATGTTATATACAATGTCCAAGAGCAATCGGCTCGATCTTTTGGCGCGAGTGTTAGCCTGAGTGATGACGTTGGCGTTGCGATTCCTCTGTCTTATACCGATCGAACTTTGGGCACAAACCCCCAGCGGGTGTCGGTGGAACTTGTGCCCAGCCTCCGAGGTTTCGAGTACAATGTCCAGTTTGTCAGCCCTTACGTTGCAGCCACAGACCGTTTGGGATACAGTGTGAGAGCTTTTCGCGATCGCACAATTTCCGACATTTTCAACAAAGATCTCAATTTGCCCAACGGCGATCGAGTTCGGGAAATTCGGATGGGGGGAAATCTCGCATTTACGAGGCCTTTGGGCGATTGGCGAGGGACTTTGG
The DNA here is from genome assembly GCA_003542015.1 of Microcoleaceae cyanobacterium UBA9251. GTDB lineage: Bacteria > Cyanobacteriota > Cyanobacteriia > Cyanobacteriales > Microcoleaceae > Microcoleus. Next base: position 1,147 of record DPLL01000481.1, read on the forward strand.
GAATAAATTATACAAATATCAGCACGCGCGATCGGAATTTGAAGATCGCCCGCCGAGACGAACTGGGAAATCCTCTCACATTCAGCGGTTCTGGCGTTGATGAGTTATACACTGTTTCTTTTGGTGCCACGCTCGATCGGCGAGACAATCCCTTCAACCCCAGCAGCGGCTCGATTTTCAGCCTCAGCACCGAACAATCAATACCCTTGGGGCAAGGTAACATTGTGAGTAACAAACTTTTAGGAAATTATATACAGTATATACCAATCAATTTGCTCGGCGGTGGTGATTCTGAAACCTTGCCAGAAATGTTGGCTTTTAACTTGCAAGCAGGGACGGTAATTGGGGATTTGCCACCAACAGAAGCTTTTCGCCTCGGTGGGCGCAATTCCGTGCGGGGTTACGACAGTGGCGATATTGGCAGCGGCCGGAGTTATTTCTTAGCTTCCGGCGAGTATCGGTTTCCCGTCGGTAGAGATGTGGGCGGGGTAATATTTGTCGATTTTGCGTCGGATTTGGGCACCGGAGACAGCGTGTTGGGAAAACCGGCTTCGGTGAGAGACAAGCCTGGAACTGGGGCTGCTGGGGGTGTGGGTGTGCGCGTGCGATCGCGTTTTGGATTAATTCGCTTAGATGTGGGTGTTAGCGATGGGGGCGACATCAAATTTGTACTCGGCACAAAACAGCGATTTTGAATTAGTCATTGGTGATTTTAATTAACTGGTTCCCAGGCTAAGTAGCTGGACAAAAATCAACAATGTCATTGGGAGGAACGAAGCAATCTCAAACCGCAAGCTCATTGCGACGCACAGCGAACAATGACATGGTTACGTTTATTTATGTCCGACTACTTACCAGGGAACCGAGAGCTTAACCCCACCTACTTAATGGCTTAACGCTTTGGTTTTTTCACATCCACATTTTTCGGTTTGACCGCCGGAGTGCGCGGATAAAATTTAAACTTATTCAGAGCCGAACTGGCAGATTGAGCCACAGCACCGTCAGTATCTCGCAAAGCTTTTTGCAACAGTGGAATTACTTTTTCCGACTTAATCATTCCTAGTGCTTCCACAGCAGTCTGACGAACTTCAGGATCATAATCTTGAGCTAATTTTCCCAAGGTTTCTACTACTCGCTGACTGTCGGATCTGAGAGCATTAGCCGCAGCCATTCTACCCAAAGCAAACGCTGCTGACTTGCGGACTTCAGTATCCCGACTTTGAACGCATCCCATCAACTGCGCCACCGAATAGCTTGGTGCTTGTCGTGCTATTTGAGGCTGTTCTCCAACTTCTGTTGGATTTAGTGGAATTGACTGTGTTGGCAGAAATTCAGTTTCATCAAACGGTTCTTCAAATTCTGTTGGATTTAGTTGAATTGACTGTGTTGGCAGAAATTCAGTTTCATTAAACGGTTCTCCAAATTCTGTTGGATTTAGCTGATTTGTTAGCTGACTTGACTGTGGCTGCGAAATTTCTTTTTCTTTTAACTTGATTTCGTATTGCTCTTGCAAAGACTCGATGGTGGCTTGCATTTGAGCTTGGTGAGCTTGTAACTGCTCATGAGCTGCTCTCAACTGACTTTCGTATTGGTCTTGCAAAGACTCCACAGTTAACTGCATCTCTATCTCGCGGTTCTCATATTCCTCAGCGGTTTGCCGCAAACGAATTTCGTGTTGATCTTGCAAAGCTTGCATATTTTGCTCCATCTGAGCTTGATAATTCTGATGCAATTCGTCAGCAAGTCTGAGTAAATGATCTTCGTGTTCTTGTTGCAAGGATTGCAGAGTTTCCTGCAACTGAGAATTCTGAATTTGCTCTAATTCAGCTAATTCAGAATTAACTTGTCTGAGGTTGTTGTCACGTTCGGCAGCAACTTGTCTGAGAAGTTGTTCATGTTCGGTAGTAACTTGTCTGAGAAGTTGTTCATGTTCGGTAGTAACTTGTCTGAGTGATTTTTCGTGTTCGGCCGTAACTTTTCTGAGCTGTTTTTCCCGTTCTCCTTGCAAAGATTCGACAGTTTCTTGCAACCGAGACAGGTGAGCTATTTCTATTTGCTCAGCCATTTTGCGACTTTGTTCTAACTGCTGTTGCTTTTGCTGATTTAGCCGCTTTTCCACCAACCAGTAAGCAACTGCTATGCCTGCTAAAAAACCTACGATCGCTCCTATGATAGCCACAACTGATATCCCTCGCGACAAAATAGTTATACTTGACTTTTACATTTAACCATAAAGCCTCCGATAACCGCCTAAGAGCAGCAGCCAGACTGTCACAGCCAGCCAGTGAATCGCCACAGGTGGCCACATCGAACCGCTTGCCAGGTATGCAATGCTACACGCAGCCCCCAAAACCGTCGCCAGTAGCAAAAACACTGGATTCAGAAAGGTCTCTAGACCAACGGGATAGAAAGTCAGCCCGTTCAGCGGATGGTAAACTATAAACAGCGCCAAACTCGCGCCTCCCCAAAACCACAGCATTAACCCGGAAGCATTTTCCTCCGGGTGTGGTAGCATTAAAACGCGGAAACAGATTTCCTCGGTAATGCCGGGAGTTAACAAACAACCAATTAGCACGCCAACAATTGTACGCTGCGAGGTTTGCACGTCTATTTTCAGAAATCCCGACCAAAAACCAACGGTCAGTGCGATCGCAGTGTAAACCACCACGAGCATAGCTGCAACCAGCCAATCAGTGAAATCGGGAATAGTTGAAAAAGCAATGCTGACTCGCCTTGTAAGTAATGCTAAGTAATTAGTCATTAGTTATTAGTTATTAGTTATTAGTTATTTGTTATTTGTTATTTCAGGACTTACACAAAGCCTATATAGCAATCCTAAATCATTTTCATAATTC
>DPLL01000482.1 GCA_003542015.1 Microcoleaceae cyanobacterium UBA9251
TTCCCAGTTGAATCGGAAGCAAACCTTAGAACAAGATTTGTTATACTATCACGGCCCAAACTGGCGGGAACAAGTAACTCCGTCAGCCGCAGCAAAAGCCTACGTGCAGCGCATTCACGACATCTCGGCATCAGCACCGGAACTATTAGTTGCTCATTCTTACACTCGTTATCTCGGCGATTTATCCGGTGGACAAATCCTCAAGGGGATTGCTCAACGGGGGATGAATCTTACGGATGGAGAAGGCACTGCTTTCTATGAATTTCAGGATATTCCTGATGAAAAAGAATTCAAAAATAACTACCGTCAGGCCATGAATGAACTGCCAATTGACGAAGCCACTGCAGAGCGAATTGTTGATGAAGCTAATGAAGCTTTTGGCATGAACATGAAGATGTTCATGGAGTTAGAAGGCAATTTGATTAAAGCTGTTGGTCAAATGCTGTTCAATACCCTGACGCGGAAGCGTGGTGGTGGCAGTACGGAATTGGCTACGGCTGAGTAAGTTAAGGCTTGCTTGCGATTATTTGAACCTGGGTTAAAGAGGAAAACTTGAAATCCTGGGGGTTTGATGGCTGCTTTTACAGTCACCAAAGCTCCGGGATTTTGAATTGTGTTCCTCTGCAAAATCAGTCCGCGCGAGCGGAGCTATCCCGAAGAGAATCGTCCGCCAGTAACTCCTCAAAAAAGCTCAGTACCGCTGCTATCTGTTGCTTTGACTGCTCCAATTTTTCCGCTGTATCTCCCGGTACACCCAGAATTTGACCTGTTAAGGGAAACATCGCCGGCAACAGTTCAATCAACCCCACCATTTCCACCATCCGCACAATTCCCAACGCTTTCGCCTCAGTTAGTAGCAGTGCAAGTGTGGGGTATTTCGCCTCCAGATCAACCAGAATTGCCAGCGACTCAACCAAAGTCAAATCTTCATCTATTCATACAGGAATGCGATGGAAAGGGTTGATTGCGGAGAATTCCGGCCCAAATTGGTCGCCATCTAGGTTAAGGGCGATCGGCTCAAAAGCAATCTGCTTTTCCAGCGCCACCCACAGGCGGCGATCGTTCAGAGAAATTGGAGTGTAGTACAACTTCAGCATCGGATTCACCACCCGCGACACTACCAGTTTAGCTCCCAAACATCTTGATTGATCAGGGCTTTAGCGAAAACCAGCGCCTCAGTTTTCCCGCTTCGCAGCAGATCAAAAAAAAATTTGTATTACCCCCTTTCTAAAACAAAAAATAGCGATCGCCTATATTATTAACCTTTCCAGGGCGATCGCTTTAGTTGTTATCGCTTTAGTGGTTGAGGTAATTGCCTCGTGATGACGATGGCTTAGCTTGCAAAAGCGGGAATTGAGCCTATCCCAAACCCAATTTTGATAACTTCCATCAACTGTTGCATCTGATCTTTCAAGATTTCTTTGATTTCTGGCAGTGGTTTTCCTTCATACTCAGCTTGCTTACATTTTTTCATCGTCTCGATATAGGCAACAGCTAGAAAACCTGTGCAGAGAGCAGTAGTAACAGCAGCAATACATCTTAAAATGGGGAATCCACTTACTGGATTGAAGTTGTCCAACCCTTGTAACAAATCGATTAGTTGATCTTTGAAGGGTAGTGTAGCTGTCATTCCGTTAAGCATAACACCAAATTGAGATAAAACGTCATGAACAGTTTGGATATTGTCATAATTAACTCCTGGCAACTTTTTGAGAATTTGAGCCAGTTCAACCTCAATACCTGTATCAATTCCTATTCCTATTGCACACAATTCTGAAAGAAATTTCCAATCCAAATTGTAACCAAAGGTTTTGGAAATATCTGCAAGCATCAAAGTTTGTAGAGTAGCTACTACTAGCGGTATTGGCATCATTGGAACTGGCAACACTCGAGCGGCAAGTACCTTAGTGCATCCATCTCTACACCAACCCAAAGATTGATCTGCCTTGGATTTAATCGCATTCAAAATTGCTGTTTTAGCAATCTCTTCTAGTAAATGTTCAGTGCCAAATAGTAAAGAGTCTAAACCGTAAGGTTTAATGTCGTAATGAGGTGTTTTTTCTCGCAGTGCCATGACTGGGATAACTTGCTTAATTTCCGAAATGCCCCTGAGAAAAGGTTCTAACCAGCTTTTTTCCACTCCTGAAGCGCGAGTAATTACAGCAATAACTGGAAGTTCTTTCGCAATTGACGAAATCCAACCCCGATCGATTAGTTTTTCTCTTGCAACTTGAGAGTTTACACAGTACCAAATTGCATGGATTTGGTCTTCTGGTTCTTTGTATTTCCGTTCCTTGATGAACTTAGCAATTTCCTCCTTGACCCTATCCTGCTGTTTTTTATTATTTTCAAGTCCCGGTGTATCATAGATTGCTATTGGTAGTCCTGGCTTTTGATCTGGTGGGTTTGAAATGCTTTTTGTAACAGAGTCGCTAATGGGCAAATTCAACATTGAACTAATTAGTGTACTCTTCCCAGCCCCGGTACTGCCAATCACCAAAACGTTACATCTTTTAATCTGCTTGATAGCTGTTGGAAATCTATGACCAAAGTTTAAAACCATATCCAGCCACCGCTTTTTTATTTAAAGTTACATCTATCAATGTATCAGTTTTCCCTACACTCCCGCATCCGATTTTTCTGAATAAGTATTTTTCTCTCTGCCTTCAAATGGTTGTGATTGCTTGAGACAGAGCTCATGATCGACGCCGGAAGGGTGATACCACTGGTATTTCCCGACATTCGCGTTTCCGTTGAGAGACTTTTGGGGTGAGTCAGGGCGATCGCACTAAATTTGAAAAAGTATTGACAAAATCAATCAGCTATGTTATAGTAGCTTAGATGCGGGAGTATAGCTCAGTTGGTTAGAGCAGGTGACTCTTAATCTCAAGGTCGAAGGTTCAAGTCCTTCTACTCCCATCAACTTCCATCCTTTGTGAGTCAATAGTTTCAGATTCATTGACTCACCAAGAGTTCTGTTTTCCGCTCATCTTTCGCTCAGTCCTTCTACTCCCATCAACGTTAGTCGTTTACACATCAAGAGTTTCAGCCTTGCTATCCCTTAAGAATTCCGCGTGAAGGAAGTGATCTATCCGCTTTGTATCGGTTTTCTGAGCTTAGCACCTATTTATCTACCTACCTCTATTGATATTTTTAAATTATATCACTAGAAAATATTCCCATCCTGATACCTACCATCCCGATTTGAGACTTGGTGGAAGTAAAAATCCGTCAATGTTCGAGTCCGGTCCCCCCTGCGATGTCAGTCAAACATAAAAGTATAAATTATCACCTTGATTTTTTAATCCTCTGTAATAGCCGTAATTTTAGCCGGCTTTACACAAGCGCCGCTTGTGTCGATTACTACAGAGCGCTGACTTTTTAGCTACAATCAAACTATGCATAGGATTTGACTGAAACAAAATGGCTAGGAAAATAAATCCTCAATCTTTTGGGTTGAAAGCTGTAACGTGATT
>DPLL01000075.1 GCA_003542015.1 Microcoleaceae cyanobacterium UBA9251
TGAAAGGCAAAATCTTAATGAGCAACGATCGTGATAGTCCAATCCTGTGGTTGTTGGAGATGCGATCGTGGTTGCCGCGATTTCACCAACGTATACACCGGACTGATTAGCAATCTTTGGCTTCGTTCTGCTATTGTCTGCCGCAGGTGATGCTAGCCGTTAGGTTGCTAAATCGTCTCTGTTGGGAACACCCACGGGTGCTACCATCGCCCCTTTTGAAGCAGGAGAACATCTGCAAAATACTGTTAAGGTGATTGACAATTAGGTAATGAATTGTTAGTAGTTAAGGAGGAAAAATAAGATGTTTATTTTAGCAGAAGCTACGTTTTGGGAGTGGTTAATAGAAACTCCCATACCTTTGATTTTTGGTTTTATTTTGACACTTGGTGGCTTGGTACTAATATTAGGTGGCTCTGAGATCATTGAACTAGAAAAATGGATTCATATTAAATCAGGATGGAAAACTGTAGTTGTAGGAGTTATATTTTTACCTATAGGGATTTTTTTATTAAATATCAAACCACCAGCACCTACANNCACCTACATCTACACCTACATCTACATCTACACCTACATCTACATCTACAGATAGAGTTCAAATAATTGAGCCAAAAGACAACAGTTTTTTTGATAATCAACAAGGTGAAATTGATTTAAAAGTGGCATTTTTAAGACCGAAAAAAGACGAATATTTATGGATAGTTAATAATCCAGCAGGGTCAAAGGATTGGTATCCTAAATGCAACTTAGAGGATCGTATATGCGGCACACCGATTAAAGAAGATGTTTGGTTATATAAGTATTGGATAAAAAATGGTCGAGGCATTCATCGGATTCATATTGTTTCAGCAAATAAAAGTGCTAATTTAGCTTTTAAAAATTATCTTTCCAAAGCGCTTGAAACAGGCGACTGGCCAGCAGAACCTCTGCCTGGTGGAGCTTATAGCTTAACCAAGGTGACAATTACTGTCGAATGAGTCACCTCTTTCCGCACAGTTTCTGTGCAGGTTTCAGGAGATGTGTTAGCGCAGCCCTCGAACCGGATCGCTCTCTTGCTGAGTTTGTTAAGGATTTCTAAAAACAGAAGTGCGATCGCCTCTGTTTCGGATTTGACAAAAATCAGTGTTTTGTCTTATAAAGAGGTAAGTTAAGAAAATTTCAGAAGGTATTTATGAATCGGCAGCAATTTATTGGCTTGACTGTTACAGGACTGATCAGCATTATGTCATTGGGAACGCTGAGCAGGGGTTCTGCATGGGGGCAGACATCCATTGACCAGGCAACCTTGCGTAATACAGCCCTGTCCAAGCACAACACCTATCGAACCACCCATCATAGTGCTGCGATGACCATCAGTGACTCCCTGAACAGCACCGCTGAATCTTGGGCGAAGCAGATAGCGACTACAGGAGTGTTGGCACATAGTTCCTCCAGCCAACGCAACGGTGCTGGAGAGAACCTTTACGTTTCCTACACAACGGCGACCTCTATAGCCACAGACACCCTTGCCAACAGCGCGGTAAACTCCTGGTATGGCGAAGTGGCACAATATAGCTATGCCAATCCAGGGTTTACTGCCAGTACCGGTCATTTCACTCAGGTGGTGTGGAAGAGTAGTACGCAATTAGGCTGCGGTACAGCACAGGGCACCAAAACCCTTAACGGTACACAATATAAAGCCTTCTATGTGGTCTGCCATTATGCTCCCGCTGGTAATGTGACAGGTCAGTTTCCAGCTAACGTCTTGCAACCGTAGTTATCAGAATTTTGTAAGTAAAACCTTAGGGTTTTTCATTACGAAATCCATATTCGAGTACAAAAAATTTGGGATTTAAAGAAGCCAAAGGTACTCGCAGTTTTGATATTTCTGCTTCGCATCCATGAATTTCTAATTGAATTAGTTCTGAAATTTTGAGGGCTTCTTCTAAAATACTGCCCACATTTTCTAGATGAATCAATACCCCTTCTGCATCTTCATAACCTTCGCGACAATGAGCAATATCTTCGCAAAAGCTGAATCCATAGTACAGACATTTACTCTCGGTTTTTGTCTGCTCAATAAATCGATCGCATATTTCTTTAAACTCTTCAGTTTTCCCACTCGCAATTTTGAAATATGGCACAATTGAGCAACATTTATCTTGAGTAGCCATAGGATTGTCTCCATTAAACAACAAAAAGATCTCTTCAAAACCGTTGAGATTTTTGACACTTCCACCCCGCGCAGGAGAGCGGATTCTGGGCTGCGACGCTCAACCGTCACGTTAAGAAATTCCACAGACAGATGCAGTAATCCTGTAAATGCGGCAAACTTTCAGGTGTTGGGTCGTTAGCGCAGCCCTCGAAGAGGATCGNNCTTGTGCATGATCGTTCGATCGGTCACTCAAGCCTGTCTCTCAATATTCGGAACTTACCCAACAGCATGGTGAAGCGCGATCGCTACAAAACAAATTTGTCAGAGCGAGGAATTTTAGAGATAACTCAAGCAATTAACAGGAGCGCTTGTGACAGTTGCGTAAGTAATATATATGATTGATCCTCTTAATTCGTGGAATTCTCCACCGAAAGACCTGAAATTGGAGAGCAACGAAATTCATGTTTGGCGCGTCTTTTTGGCTCAAACAGTATCTTGCTTGCAAAGTTTACAACAGACTCTCTCTACCGACGAACGGACAAAGGCGGAGCGTTTTTACTTTCAAAAAGACCGATCTCAATCTATTGTTAGTCGCGGTGCGCTGAGAGCAATTCTGAGCCGCTATCTGGACCTAGATCCCAGCACTCTGCGCTTTGGCTACAACCCCTACGGAAAACCTTCTTTAATTGCAGAACAAGGTGGAGATACGCTTCGTTTCAATTTGTCTCACTCTCACGGACTTGCTTTAATTGCTATTACCAAAAATCGAAATATTGGCATCGATCTTGAAAGCATACGCACCGATTTTCCTTGCCAGCAGATTGCTGAAAGTTTTTTTTCACCCTTAGAGAATGCTGTACTGCGATCGCTCCCCCTACATCTCCAACACAAGGCTTTTTTCACCTGCTGGACTCGCAAAGAAGCCTATATCAAAGCAGTCGGGAAAGGACTTTCTATTCCCCTGGATAGGTTTGATGTCACCCTGGCTCCGGGAGAACCAGCAGCGCTGTTAAATTTTCAAGAAAACCCCCAAGAAGTATCCAGGTGGTCTCTCTTTGAATTAATCCCAGGTTCTGAGCTGGTAGCAACTCTTGCCCTTGAGGGATCACGCTGCCAACTTCTCTGCTGGCAGTGGCAATATTCCTCTCTGGCTAATCCCTAATAGCTAGTTGACACCGGGGGAGATTCTCATGCCTCGCCTGACCTTTTTACGCAGACTTGGGCAACAATCTTGACACTCTCAGCTCTTTGACTGAGATTCTTGAAGAGACCAGAATCTGAGCTTCAAAGGCCTTGTCAAGGTGCCTCCTTACGCTCAAAACAACATCTACGAGAGGTATTGCTGCGCTTACTTGCTTGAAAAATGCTTTCCGAGTCCATCAAATTCAATGTTGTTACGCTCTGTATTTTGCCGCTTGTTTACCCAGGCTAAAGTCATGCCGATCCGAGATAAATCAGGGGTTGCTCCTTAACAAAACACTTCTTAGCGTAGAGGGTTATTCCTGTTAGAAAGTCTAGGGCTGGGTGTCCCCCACCACCTCTCATTCAAAACCGTGGCGACTTTCATCGCACCAGGCTCCTGAGCGATATAATCCTTGTCATGGATACAGTATTATAGAGATGATAAATCTTATTTCTACCGCTCAACAGATATCTTTTCACCCCTAGAACCCACCCTCAAATCTCACCATTCAATCAGAATTAATTGGGGAAATAATTAGGAATTACAAATTACGAATTACGAGTTTTGAATGAGTAATTCGTAATTCTCAATTCGTAATTCGTAATTCTCAATTCGTAATCAGAACCAGAGCGATCGCCCAAAGCGCCAGGATTGCACAGCACCGTAAACAGAAGTGAAGGGTTTAGTGGCAGTAGACATCGCTTCAGGTCGATCTCCAATTTTATGAAGGTGTAGCATTTTGAGTTGGTGGCATCACCACTTTTCGGGCGATACCCAATTTTTTTAACAGCCAAATTGCCCACCAGGTCGGATCGTACTCCCACCAGCGCCAGCCTGCTTTGGCAACGTTAGGATGGGCGTGGTGGTTATTGTGCCAACCTTCGCCATAGGTGAGAATGGCTGCCCACCAAAGATTGCGGGAGTTGTCGTTTGTGTCAAAGGTACGGTATCCCCACAGGTGAGTGACCGAGTTGATAAACCAGGTGCTATGCCAGAGTAAAACAGATCGGACAAACATACCCCAGATCACAAACGACCATCCCCCCAGTGCATACAGCAGCAGCCCCAAGGGGATTTGCAGCAGCAAAAAGTTGCGATTCAGCCAGCAATAAAATGGATCGCGTGTCAGGTCAGGGGCAAACCGCTGGTACTGTTCAAAGTCGAAGAATTCTGAATGGGGGTAGAAAATCCACAGCATATGGCTCCACCAGAACCCCCGACGGGCAGAGTAGGGATCTCGATCGATATCCTCGGTATGGGCGTGGTGTAGCCGATGACCCGCCACCCAGAAAATAGGTCCTCCTTGTAGAGCAAAGGTACCGATCAGGGCGATCGTATATTCCAGCCATTTAGGAACCTGAAAACTGCGATGGCTCAATAGGCGGTGATAGCCTAAACAAATGCCAATGCTGCCAAATAACCAGTGCAAAAAGAGGGTCATACCCACGGCTGACCAGGAGAAGAACCAGGGGGCTAAGAGCGCGAGGGCATGAATAGTCGTGAAAAAGCAGACCGCAGTCCAATCCAACGGATATCGAGTCGGAGTTGTTGGCAACAGTTTAGCGGTCATTAATTACCTCACAAAACAAAAGTTTGGGAATAAACATTAGAAAAAGCAATCGCAGTTACCAGTCAAATAAATGCGCCCATCTGGATGAATTAGGACTTACTCAAAAAACCCGGTTTCTCCGAAAATTCGTGCATTTCTACGAGAGATATTGACGCAGAAACCGGGTTTTTTGGCCCGCGTGCGTCCAGGACTGTAATGTTATTGGTTATTAGCAGCCCCAAGGGAGTAACAAATAACAAATAACAAATAACCCATCACAAATGACTAAGTAACATCAGCATTACTCTGGGAGCCAATCGGCGAAATCTGCCGAAAACTGCGATAGAGAAAGCAATTGAACTGGTGGATTTTGAGCTACTGATTCCCGTTCAGCCAAAGTATTATACCCCCAATCAGCCAAAAATAACCTCACCTCAGATAAATCCGGTTGCTGTTTAACTGACAACAAAGTTTTCAACCTGTCTTCCACAAACCAAATAGTCGAATTCTTGCCAGCAGCCGTCATAAATTCCCGCAAAATTTGGTGTTTTGGCTTGTTGTATTCCTTCCCAAAAATTAACTCGGATGGCATTGTTACACCTGCTAGCTGCAAAAGTTCGCGCACAAAACGACCTTCCTTGGTAGTGACGATCGCAATTTTTACTCCTCTCCCCTGCAAGTTCTGCAAACTTTCGGCCACCCCTGGATAAAAACGGTGCAGAGAAAGCCATCCAGCCAAATCTTCAGCAATCCAACGATCGCGCAATCCATCTAACATAGCGCCAACTGACGCAGCTTTCAAACCATTTTCAGTCAACAATTGTGGTACAATGTTTGGCCAATCCAGCAAAATTTGCTCTTCCGTAATTCCTGTCAGCAGTGCGCGAATCAGCAGGGGCATTTCCCAACCGGTTTCGATGGCCGGCCGCACTCGGTAAAAACTCAAAGCTAAGTCTGAATCTGGCACTGTCTTTGCCGGTTTCCAGATTTGACAATAAGTGCGCCATGCTGTTTGAAAATATTCGATTAGTCCGTCGCAAATCACGCCGTCAAAATCAAGAGCTAGAATTGTTGGAAAGTTATTAGTCATTGGTAAGTTGGCGGTACGTCTGTTTTCTGTTGTCTGTTTTCTGTTGTCTGTTTTCTGTTGTCTGTTTTCTGTTGTCTGTTTTCTGTTGTCAGGAGTGATTATTAGAAAGATTGAACCAGGGGTTGATTAGCAATCGAATCAAGCTTTTGGGATTGTAACAATTGCGTCCACTCTGCTGTCAGTTGTGCATCATCAGGAGTTTTGCGCCGCATTTCAGCTAGAGTAGCGACAGTCTCGTACCAAATCCCATTTTTAGCATAAACACTCAGCCTAGCCATCGGGTCAGGATTTGCCAAATCATTCTTGAGGCTGGGCTGCGTTTCTATGCGTTCTACAGAACCTGTAACAAACAAATCATTCGATCGATCTCCCATGTTCTCTCCGGTGTTCTCTCCTGGGCTACAAGCCACCGCCAGCGACCACTGATACCGCTTACCAACTTCCATAAGCTGCTTGTTACCCGCAGCAGCAGGAATGGTAACTGCAATAATCCCAGCATTGTCAACTTTGAAAGCTGTTTCGTAGACCACTTCATCTGGATCTTTTGTCTCTTTTTCTGTGATCAAACTGAATTGTACTTGTGTCCCAGCATGAGAAACGTAAGCAAAGAGTGTTGGTGACTGTGATAGTGTTAAACCAACATTACTTTCAGGTATTAAAGGAGTAATAGATAAATCAGCCGGACACTTGGGGCCTCGATGGGTTGCCCCTTGCCGATTGCCGGGAGCAGTTACATTTGGAGGTTTGAAATTAACATTTTGACTGCTCACAATTGGCGCAGATTTTGCCGGCATCGGTGCTGACAAACTAGGGAAAATACCTACGATAGCCGATAAAGCTATCGCAAGTGCAGTAAGATGTAAAAAGCGTTTCATTTTTCAACTAACTTGTAGAGATTTGATATACCCCGTCTCTATTTTGAGCCAGGAGTTTAAACTCCTGGTGCGGCAAAAGTTGTCAATTGCAACCCTAACCAAATATCAGAACAAAGCCTGTATAGATAGGGAGCCTTAAAGAGACTTAACCAGCGGTTGATCGGCGATCGACTCAAGCCCTTGAGACTCCAACAATTTCGTCCACTGGGCTGTCAACCTAGAATCCGTTGGTGTCTGGCGACGCAATTGGGCTAAAGTAGTTATAGTCTCGTACCAAATCCCATTTTTTGCGTAAACGCTCACCAATGTCATCGGGTCGGGATTTGCCAAATCCCTGTTGAGATTTGGCTGGGGTTGAATTCGTTGCACCCACCCTTTCACAACTAAATCCGCAGAGCGATCGTTCTGGTCACAAATCATCGAAAATGACCACACGTACCGCTTGCCAACCTCAACAGATTTCGGCTTTCCTGCGGCAGGAACTTTAACTCCAACTATCCCTGGTTTGTCAATTTTAAAAGCTGTTTCGTAGACTACTTCGTCTTCATTTTCGGTTAACAAAGTAAACTCTATTTTGGCCGAAGTTTGAGGAACGTAGACAAAAAATGTGGGCGACTCTGAATTGGTTAAACCAATATTACTGACAGGTACTAAAGGAGTAATAGATAAACCCGCCGGACAAGCACCGTTACCCCGATGCGTCCCCCCTTGTCGGTTTCCCGGGGCGGTGACGTTGGGAGGCTTGAAATTAACATTCTGACTGCTCACAATTGGCTGCGATTGTGCCCGCACCGGTGCCGGCCAACTAGGAACAGTAGCTGCGATCGCATATCCGGCAACAGAAAACGCAGCCAGATGTAGAAAACGTTTCATTTTTTTGTACCTTTCACTATAATATTGTCTGCTACAGATTTTGTAGGCTGGCGACATATATCTTCGAACCACTAGCTTTTACGTAGATACACACTTTGAACCCTGACATATCAATAACATTAATTAATCCGATCGGCAAGTGGATTCTCGATCCCAGAAATCTCGCTTTCGAGGTCGCCAGTATCATTGGACACACTCTCTAATTGCAAACTGTAAAATTTTGTAACAAAGTTCCGAGAATTGGAGCCTGTTCTAATATGGAGAAAGTCGAGCGCTTGGCTGAGCACTCGTCCACTGCTGTTCCAGAAATGATTCAAACTTTTATACTGGCTATATGAGTAAAATATCTCACAAAATTCGATCGGCAAAAACGCAATTGAGCAAGCTGTACACACCTTCAGTAGCATTTGCTAGGTCTGTACTAATTGCCAGCGTGGCCGTAACATTGTCATTGATTGCGGTCAGACATCTAGGAATGCTGCAATCACTAGAGTTATCCGCTTACGACCAGATGCTGAGGTCGCGACCAGACGAAACTCCAGACTCGCGCTTGCTGATTGTCGGCATCACCGAAGGAGACATTCAGAGACTCAAACAGTGGCCAATATCCGATCGCAAAATAGCTGAAATCTTACAAAAACTCGAAAAAATGCAGCCGCGAGCCATTGGTTTAGACGTACTGCGAGACGTACCCCTAGGAGATGGCCGCGAAGAATTAACCAAAGTTTTACAAAAGAGCGATCGAATTATCGGGGTATGTTTAGTCACCGATGGTACGGCTGAAAGTCCCGGTTCTCCCCCTCCCCCCGGATTGCCACCAAACAGTATTGGATACGCTGATTTTGGAGTCGATCCCGGCGGCGTGCTTCGCAGGGCTTTATTATTCATGAAACCACCGACAATTGAGAGCAATTCCCCGGTTGAAAAACATCTGTGTAACGACGATTCCCAAGTATTATTTTCTTTCAACCTCCAGCTAGCACTTCGCTACCTACAAGCGGAAAAAAAATACCCTAAACTCGCGACAGATCAATCTTTATGGCTGGGTGCAACCGAATTTAAACAATTAGGAAACAATGACGGAGGATACAAAAATGCCGATGTCCGGGGATATCAAATACTGATCGACTATCGCTCCCGAAGCCAAGTCGCAAACCAAGTCACACTTACAGATGTTTTAGAAGGCAAAATAGCTCCTAATTTAGTCAAAGATAAAATAGTTCTCATCGGTTACACCACCGAAACTGTTAAAGACTTTTTTTACACTCCTTACAGTGCGGGAAAGGACAACAACCAATTCATGCCTGGGATAGTTGCTCACGCACAAGTAGTTAGTCAAATTTTAAGTGCTGTTTTAGACAAGCGACCGCTATTTTGGTTTTGGCCAGAATCGGCAGAAATCCTGTGGATTTGGGGATGGTCAATGGTCGGAGGAACCTTAGCTTGGCGGATGGCTCACCCTATGCGCTTGGCCCTGGCATTTGCAGCCACGCTGGCACTATGTTGCAGCATCAGCTTTGGGATTTTTCTGTTAGCAGGGTGGGTACCTGTGGCCGCGCCAGTTCTAGCATTAATTGTAACTGGTGGCAGCATTGTATCAGCAGACAGATTTAATAAAGCAGGATACGGGAAAGTAATTAGCGATCGGGTAAAACAAGTCTTCAAAATCGAAATAGACCAAGCCCAAAAAGCAGAGCAAGTCGCAGAAATTACGGGGTCAGATTTCTTTAAAGAATTGCAGCAAAAGAAAGATAAACTAAGGGTTGGCAAAAAAGAACCCTCTCAAACAGAACCGAACCAACCCCAAGAAATAACTGTCGGTTCCGAAGAGCCTGAAAACGCTAAAAGTCAGCCGGAGGAATACTTAGCTCAGTTGCAGCAAACAGTCAAACAACACAAGCAGCGCACCGCAGTCACTGAATCTGAAAGCGACTCTCAAGCCAGCGTCCCCATTGATGCTAGCAACAGTAATACCAGGGCCGAAACCTCGCCCGACGACGAAATGAGTCAATTGCAAGCCAAGGCCAAACAAATGCGGGAACGCAGAGGCGTAGCAAAGAGGATCAAAGATATACCTAGCGAAGATTTGGGGGACAAAGAGGATTTGGGAGCAG
>DPLL01000341.1 GCA_003542015.1 Microcoleaceae cyanobacterium UBA9251
AATGCCCCTATCGACTCTAACCATGAAAGATGCAGCTTGCTAAAGATAGAATAACAGGACTTACCCAAAGCCTATATGTTATGCTGATCGAAGCGCAGTGCAGCGAAGCATCTCGGAGATTCTTCGGTTCCCTCAGAATGACAGGATTACGTTGAAATGCGTCCAGGACTGAATAATTTCAGGCATACACAGACCTCAAATAAAATTTGGGGTCGCTCAAGCCGAAGATTCATCAACTTCTTAATTTGAGATCAAGCTATGACGAAAATCACCGACTACTTCCAGGGAGTTTATGCGGTAAATCTCCCTGAGAGGAAAGACCGACGCAAACTCATAGTCAAGGAATTAGAGGCAGCAGGAATGCCTCTCACGCCCCATAAGGTTGAGATATTTCCCGCAATCCGCCCCGACGAAGCTGGATGTTTCCCCAGCATTGGGGCGAGGGGATGCTTTTCCAGTCATGTAGCTATCCTCAAGCAAGCAAAAAAGCTGGGGTTGAGCAATGTCCTGATTGTAGAAGATGACCTAGCAATTTCACCAGATTTCGTCACAGAGCAAGCTGCGATCGTCGAACAACTGCGTCAGCAAGATTGGGATTTCGTCTACTTTGGACACGTCGAAGAGGTTGGAGGAAAGTCTCCTGTGGCCCTCGTACCCTTTTCTGAAGGGGTGATGACCACTCATTTTTACGCTGTAAATGACAAGATTTTCGATCGCCTCTTGCGGTTTCTCGAAGAACTCCAACAGCGACCTCCGGGACATCCCGACGGCGGCCCCATGCACCTCGACGGGGCTTATTCTACTTTTAGATCTCAAAATCCCGATGTTGTCACCTTGATTGCTTCTCCAAACTTGGGGTGGCAAAAAAGTTCCCGTAGTGACATCTATCCTAATTCGTGGTTTGACCGTGTACCAGGGATCAGGGAATTGGTTGGTGTACTAAGAGCCAGCAAAACATGGCTGAAGCGTCTGGTTTCTAGTTAATTCAATTCTTTTGAAATTCGAGTTAACAGTTAACAGTTAACAGTTAACCGTTAACCGTTAACTGTTGATAATCATGCCGATGCAACTGGAAATGATATGATAGATGCCTAACCTAATTTCTTAGATACTTCTGCAAGTTTTGTCACCATTTGTGATACGGCTTTGTCAACGGCGGCGCTCAAAAGTGTATCCTCATTGCTGCTACTGGAACTGCCTCCGATTCCCATTACAGAGATGTTAGAATCGCTTTGATTTGCTTCTCCTACTGCTTTAGCCGTGGCAAGAATGTCTCCCGAAGCTGTACCAATTAACCGCAGGTCAATTTGAACGATGGCTTTGGTTTTGTTTGAACCGCCGCCGATTCCCATAAAACTGCCGCCGCCGGATTGTTTGTCAACATTAAACTTGGTAATGGTGCCGATGAGTACGGCGTCAACTCCTAATTGTTTGCCAATTTCGGTGGCGGTGCCGATATCCATCGAACCACTGCGATTTTGCTGTTTGAGCACTTGTTCGAGTTTGCTGCGATCGACTACAGTATAAGTCCCATTGTTCACGAGTTCATTGATTAGCAGTTCGCTGATGCCTTTGGCCGCGCCTACTCCCCTGTAGGAGCTATAGTAACTGTTGGTAGTGCCGTAGTCGAAGTCCATCACCACAAGGCGTTTTTTCGCAGTAGCTTGGGCTTGGAAGATTGGGGGTTGGGTAGTGGCTGGTGTGGCGATCGCACTTACACAAAGGCCAGCTAGCATTAGCGCAGCGAGGGAAATGCTTGTCAAGCGAGACATCTGGGTTGTTTTCATCAAGTTTTCCTCACAGTTGTTTTGTTTCGATTCTAGAATAGTCCACAGAACAGCCGGATGTCAGTCGATTTGAGATTTGAGATTTAAGATTCTAGCTTTCAACTTCCAGAAAACCCATCAACCAATTAGCCATCGTCGCCCTGCGAGTCTGTCTCGGCCCGAATTCCCCAATTTTATAGCCTTTAAAGCCCAATTTTTCCTTCAGCAACTGCTTGTTTTCTGGAAGGATCGATCGAGTCAATTTCACCGTTGCGGGCCGAGAATCGATAAAATCCGGCGGTTCAGGATAGTCTTTGCGCCACTCGTTAGCAACATTTGCACTGTTCCACAGTCCAGTCTCTGCATCGCAACGGTAGCCCAGATATTGCCAAACTAACCGATTAACGGCGGCATCGTCGATTTCTTCGTTGAGGATAGCCCAAATAGTTTCGTGATTGAGAGGTGGTAATTCAGACATATAAAAGAAGTTCGGCAACGGATTTTATAACGGATGTAACGGATGTAATGGAGACCAGGAAGAGGGAAGATGAAATCAAATCAATGGTTTCAGCAATTAAAAACGTTCTAATTACTGAGAAGGTTGCTATAGCATTCTCAGAAACGGGCAAGATGCCCGTTCCACAAAAAATCACAGGAATTTGCTTGTGGGGTGGGCACTCCTAGCCCGCCCAAAATGCCCACCCCACAAAAAATCAATTATCCAAAATGCCGTCTTTCTCGGCCATCGACAACATCAAATCAATCACGCGACAAGAATAACCCCACTCGTTGTCGTACCAGGAAACGACTTTGAAAAACTTAGAATTAAGTTCAATTCCCGCACCCGCATCGAAAATGCTCGATCGCGCATCGCCTTTAAAATCCGTTGAAACCACCGCATCCTCAGTATAGCCGAGAATGCCTTTGAGTTCGCCCTCCGAAGCTTTTTTCATGGCCTCGCAAATTTCTTTGTAGCTAGTTTCCTTGCTAGTTTTGAAAGTAAGATCGACTACTGACACATCTGGAGTCGGTACGCGCAAAGCCATCCCCGTCAATTTTCCTTTCAATTCCGGCAATACCAAAGTAACAGCTTTCGCCGCGCCGGTCGAAGATGGAATAATATTTTGAGCCGCGCCCCTTCCTCCCCGCCAGTCTTTTTTGCTGGGGCCGTCTACAGTGGGTTGAGTTGCTGTCATCGCGTGAACTGTAGTCATCAAACCTTCTTCTAAACCGAAGTTATCGTTGATAACTTTGGCAATAGGTGCTAAACAATTGGTAGTGCAGCTAGCATTAGAAACAACAGTATCTTTTGCCGGATCAAAATTGTGGTGGTTGACGCCTACTAGATATGTTGCTACTTTTTCTGGCTCTTTTGTAGGTGCTGAAAGTATTACCCGTTTTGCTCCCGCCGTCAAGTGTTTTGATGCGCCTTCAAAATCCGTAAACAATCCGGTAGATTCTACAACATAATCAGCGCCGGATTTACCCCACGGCAATTCGGCCGGATTTCTCATTGACGTACAGGGGATAAATTTTCCGTCAACAATAATGCCGTCTGCTTTGGCTTCAACTTCGCCGTCGTAAATGCCGTGGGTAGAGTCGTACTTGAACAGGTAAGCGAGGTTGTCTGGCGGAACTAAGTCATTAATGCCGACAAATTCGATGTTGGGGTTTTTGATGCCGGCCCGCATAACTAGCCGTCCAATGCGACCAAATCCGTTGATACCAACTTTTAGGGTAGCCATGATTTAAATTCCTCTTGAAAATATCGCTATCTCGATCGCGCTATCGCAACTTGTGCGTTAGAATGTAGCACGGCAACCCATTGGTGCAACTTAATCTTTTTTATATCTTAAGAATTCTGAAATTTGACCTGGTACTGGGAATTGGGAATTGGGAATTGGGAATTGGGAATTGGGAATTGATCGGTTTCAACTTCAAAGTCATTTATTAATCTTTCTTGTTTACTACCAATAACCAATAACCGATCGCCAATAACCAATAACCAATAACCAATAACCAATGACTAATGACTAATGACTAATGACTAATGACTAATGACTAATGACTAATGACTAATGACTAATAACCAATGACTAATGACTAATAACCA
>DPLL01000494.1:0-4798 GCA_003542015.1 Microcoleaceae cyanobacterium UBA9251
CCTACTCTCCTTAATAAGGGGGGGATAAGAGAGTTCAAAGTCAACTCCTACTCCCCTGATTCAGGGGGGGACAAGAGAGTTCAAAGTCACCCCCTACTCCCCTGATTCAGGGGATTTAGGGGTATATAGACTTGACAAATTGCCGATTGTTTGCTGATTAATTTAAGAGAAGATATTGGTAACAAACAATAAATCAGTTCGCGATCGCACTTCGACTCCTCGAAACCGGGTTTTTACCGAATCTAAGGGCTGCAATCAGGTATTTTCGGAAAAAAACCGGGTTTCTGAGCTCCCATGCGTCCTGGACTATAAATTTACCAAAATTTGCACAAACTCTCCCAGGGGGGTAAGATATCTATTGCTTTGTTTGCAGATATAGCGTAAATTCCGATCGCCCTTAAAACCAATAATAAAAATATGTCCAAGACTTACACCGTTGAGTTTCTCCACCAAGATCGTACCTACACCGTAGAAGTGCCCGAAGATCAACAACTTCTGCGGGCGGCCAACGCTGTCGGCATTGATTTGCCGAATTCTTGCAATGCAGGGGTTTGTACTACCTGTGCTGCTAAAGTTATTGAAGGCCAGGTTGACCAAAGCGAAGGTATGGGGGTGAGTGCGGAACTTCAGGCGGAAGGTTACGTTTTGTTGTGCATTGCTTATCCCCGATCGAACTTGAAGATCGAAACAGAAAAAGAAGATATTGTCTACCATCGCCAGTTCGGTAAACCCTAGAACTAGGTTAAAATAGACACAACTACCGATAGCGGTAAAAAACTATGGATCGCCCTATGACTACCCATTTCATTTCCGCAGAAGTTGACCTCCAGAATACAGCCGAAGAACTCCACGACGCGATCGAGATTGAACTGCAAAAGCACGGCGAACCCCTGCGCTGGGCTGTCACAGACGTTGATGTCGATCGCCAAAAAGCTGTCGTAGAAGGATACGTGCTCGTGGAATTACCGGCTACAGCATCAAGAGCAACAGTGTGAACCTACGTCCTTTCACAGTGGTTTTGATAGTCCCCACAGGCGTTGGAGCGTCGATCGGGGGCTTTGCGGGAGATGCGCTACCTGTTGCTAGGGCGATCGCCCAAATTTCAGATACCCTGATCGCTCACCCCAACGTCCTCAACGGCGCTCAACTTTATTGGCCCATACCTAACGCTCTCTATGTCGAAGGCTATGGCCTTGACAAATTTGCACAAGGATGCTGGGGGCTCCAACCCGTACATCAAAATCGCATCGGCTTAATCCTCGATCGCGGCATTGAACCGGAATTGCAACTGCGCCAACTGCAAGCGGCTGATGCTGCTAGAGCTACATTAGGTTTGAATATAACGGATTATGTTTTAACCGATCGCCCTCTGGAAGTAGAATTGCGAATGTCAGAATCAGGCGCATCTTGGGGGACGATCGCGAATCCCGACAGTCTATTGCGCGCTGCTGAAAAATTAATTACCCAAGCAAAAGTCCAGGCGATCGCAGTTGTAGCCAGATTTCCCGAAGACGAAGGCAGCAAAGCTCTCGAAAACTACCGCCACGGCACGGGAGTTGACCCTCTGGCTGGCGCTGAAGCAGTGATCAGTCACCTGATTGTTAGAACATTTAAAATCCCCTGTGCTCACGCTCCCGCCCTGTTACCGCTTCCTCTCGATCCGCATCTGTCACCGCGATCGGCTGCTGAAGAAATCGGGTATACTTTTTTACCTTGCGTGCTCGCGGGTCTCAGTAAAGCCCCGCAGTTTGTCACCCTGGGAACCGCAGAGAGAGACGCAGACAGAGAAAGAAAGTATACCCAATTACCAATTACGGCCGATCGAGTCGATGCCGTTGTCATACCCGCCACAGCCTGCGGTGGCAGTGCTATCCTGAGTTTGAGCCGGCGATCGACAGTACAAATTATTACAGTGGGCGACAACAAAACCCAAATGCAAGCTAATCCAGAAAAACTCGGAATCAAAGCTTTGCAGGTAAACTCATATTTAGAGGCGATCGGAGTCTTAGTCGCTTTGCGAGCCGGCATCACCACCGCCTCCTTGGGTGCAGACATCTCTCCCCTACGATGTTTGTCTGATTCAACTAAACAAATCTAAAATCTAAAACCTAAAATCTAAAATTGATTAAGTGGCAGAAAAACTTCCCGAAAATCCCGAATTTGAACCCTTGACACGCACCCAAGTTTTAATAGCAATGGCTGTGACAGCAGTAATATTGCTGGCGGTAGCTAAATTGTGGTTGCAATTTGGAGCCGTCTCGCTTTTGCCGGTCAAATTAATCGGAATTGATTTACTCAAAGGATGTGCGATCGGATTAGCAATTTCCGGCGTTAGTGCGATCGTTTATCACATCTGGCCCGGTTATCGGCGCAGTGCCGACGTTTACCTAGAAGTAGTCCTCAAACCCTTATTTTGGCCTGATTTAATCTGGTTGGGATTGCTACCTGGACTTAGCGAAGAATTGNNGGATTGCTGTTAGGTTACAGTGTTTTAGATACTGGTAATTTGTTAATCCCAATTGTAGCTCATATTTGTACAAATTTAATTTCTAGCTGTATTTGGAAGTGGGAAAACCAGGCCGTAAAGCGATTTTAACCCGCGTAAATTCAAAGAAACCGGGTTTTTTCCCGAATCTGTTGGTGACAACGAAGTATTTCGGAAAAACCCGGTTTCTGAGCCCAAGTACAACCACTAACACCAAATAAAATCATGGATTTACAAAGATTTTGGAGAAAACTACAAGGCGAAACAGTCAACAATGAATACTACCTCCAAGAATACCTAGGATGTGGAGCCTATGGAGC
Source organism: Microcoleaceae cyanobacterium UBA9251 (assembly GCA_003542015.1). Lineage (GTDB taxonomy): Bacteria > Cyanobacteriota > Cyanobacteriia > Cyanobacteriales > Microcoleaceae > Microcoleus. The sequence continues at coordinate 2,806 of DPLL01000494.1, forward strand.
CGTATACAAAGCAGATCAAGTAATCATAGACCAATTCATCAGAGAAATAGCAATCAAACTAATCGCCTTAGAAGAAGATGAAACCAAAGCCAAAAAACAACTAAACGAACTAATAGCAGCAGCCAACCTGCAACACGAAAACATCATCCGTAGCTACACAGTAGGCTGCTGCGAAGTCAAAGAAGACGAATATTTATTCATCGTCATGGAAATCGCCGAAACTACCCTAGAAAAAAAACTAAAAACCGGAAAACTCTCCATAACAGAAGCCAGAGAAATAGTCAAAGCCACAGCAGCAGCATTACACTACCTACACAATTTAAATCCGCGAAAAGTCCACAGAGACATCAAACCAGCCAACCTGCTATATGCAGAAAACAAATGGAAAGTATCAGACTTAGGACTGCTGCGAGAAATCGGCACCAACTCACTGAGAACCCAAGATAGGAGAGGAACACCATTTTATGCTCCCCCAGAATCCTACAAGGGAGTAGTAGGAACAGCATCGGATATGTGGTCACTGGGAATCATGACAGCAGAAATCCTGACAGGAAGTCTACCATTCACAGGAAAGACAGACGAAGAATTGCAAAAAAAAATCCTAGAAGCACAGCCGGAAATAGACTGGTCAGAAATACCAGAACCATTCACGGCGATAGTCAGGGGATGCTTGGAAAAAGAGCGAGAAAATAGATGGACAGCAGAACAAGTATTGACAGCCTTAGCACCAAAACAGGACTTATACACTCCGACCAAAGAAACCGGGTTTTTTCCTAAATCTGTTGATAACAACGAAGAATCTGATAAAAACCCGGTTTCTGAGCCCATCCTAGCCCCGGCCACTAAGCTTAGTCGAATCGATCAATTGCTAGCATCAATATCCGAACCAGCCCCAAAACCCAAACAAACACAAACCTTTCAATTCCAAGTAATCACAGTCAACGCCAGCGGACAAATCATCAAAACAGAACAGCGACAAGCCGAATACTTTAGTGAAAACCTAGGGCGCGGAGTCAGCTTAGAAATGGTACAGATTCCCGGCGGCACATTTATGATGGGTTCCCCCGACAATGAACAAGGTAGATATGATAGTGAAAGTCCGCAGCATCGAGTCACAGTACCGACATTTTTTGCAGGAAAATACGCCATCACCCAAGCACAGTGGGAAGCCGTCATGGGAAACAACCCATCGCATTTCAAAGGTGAAAAACGTCCTGTAGAAAATGTATCGTGGGATGATGCTGTCGAATTCTGCAAGAAACTCTCGCAAACAACCAGGAAAACATATCGCTTGCTGAGTGAAGCGGAATGGGAATACGCCTGTCGTGCGGGTACAACCACCCCATTCCATTTTGGGGAAACTATTACGCCGGAATTAGTTAACTACGACGGAAACAACCCCTACGCCAAGGCCTCCAAAGGACTTTACCGCCAAGAAACAACAGATGTGGGGAGTTTTCCACCTAATGCGTTTGGGCTGTACGATATGCACGGCAATGTTTGGGAATGGTGCAGCGATAAATGGCACGATAATTATAGTAAGGCACCGGCTGACGGAAGTTCTTGGGAAACTGGTGGATCTGAATACCGGGTGCAGCGTGGTGGTTCTTGGCACGACTTTGCGGTCTATTGCCGTGGTGCCGGTCGTAGCTACGGCTCGGCGGTCATCAGGTGGTGGCTCAGGGGTTTTCGCGTAGCGGTTGCTTCGGTTTCTTCCTCGTCCTAGTTTTCCCGGCGAGGACTCTTCATTTTCTCTACTCTTTTGCCCTCTTGCGCTTTGCGCTCTTAATTCTTTACCCTTTCTGCCGCAAGCGGCTCGATTTTTTTTCGACTGTGCCCAAGAAACCGGGTTTTTTCCTGAATCTATCGGTGACAACCAAAAATCTGATCAAAACCCGGTTTCTGAATCCTCGACTGTGCCCAAGAAACCGGGTTTTTTCCTGAATCTGTTGGTGACAACGAAGTATTTCGGAAAAACCCGGTTTCTGAGCCC
>DPLL01000494.1:4863-7640 GCA_003542015.1 Microcoleaceae cyanobacterium UBA9251
CCGGGTTTTTTCCTGAATCTATCGGTGATCACCAAAAATCTGATAAAAACCCGGTTTCTGAATCCCTAGACTGTGCCCAAGAAACCGGGTTTTTTCCTAAATCTATCGGTGACAACCAAAAATCTGATAAAAACCCGGTTTCTGAGCCCTCGACTGTGCCCAAGAAACCGGGTTTTTGCCTAAATCTATCGGTGACAACGAAGTATTTCGGAAAAACCCGGTTTCTGAGCCCCTCGATTCCGCCCAGTGACAACTAAGTCATGTAAAATAACAAACAAGCCAGACAGAATTTCCACTAAAAAATAACATCATGTTCAACCTAGAACTTGACTGGGATCTACCAGCTAAAATCAAAGCCAAAAACACAAAACACATCTTGCGAGTGCGAATTCGTCCCCAATCCGGTGGGCCCGGTTTACCTTTGCGAATTGCGATCGCCCTGGATACCAGCCAATCAATGGGAGGAGAAAATCTGCAACGCGCTAAGGAAGCTTGTCGGGCTGTTGTGGCTCAATTGCGCGATCGCGATCGGCTTTCCTTAGCCGGCTTCTCCACCAGTGTAACACCATTGCTCCAATCTTTACCCGGTGGTGCCGCCGCCCTTCAACCCGCCAATACCGCCATTTCCCAACTGACAGCAGGAGGTGTTACCCTCACCGGTTTAGCCTTAGATTGGATACTAAACGCCCTACCTCCAGAAGCCGGAGTCGCGCGGGTGGGAATATTGATTACTGACGGTCATGCTACCACATCCCAAGGATTTATTTTAGATGATACGGGGGTTTTGATCGATCGCTCCCAAAAACTAGCCAACCTAGGCATAATTCTCAACACCGTCGGATTAGGAAATGCTAATAATTTCAACACCGCATTCCTGACAGATTTAAGCGACAAAGGGCGAGGCTCATTTATCTTTGCAGATACTCCAGCCAGCCTGCAACCCCAACTCCAAAAAAGACTCACGGAATGTCAGGCGATGGCCACCGAAAACACCGTCATCCAGCTAATACCTAGCAACGGCGTTATCATCAAAGGCTTTTGTCGTTACCGCCCCGAATATTTACCCCTAGAAGAAACTGCTAAAAATCAATTAACCATCGGCGCAATAGCCGCCAATACCCCCACGGATTTATTAATCGAACTCGAAATTCCCCTAGGAGGATTTGACGAACCTACAGGTAACAAAGATGTAATTTCTGTAGAACTCACAGCCAAGGGAATGACCAATCCCGTGAGAGCAAAAGCTGCCATTAATTATACAACAAGTCCTACTGAAGCACAAAAAGACAACAAGGAAATCAAGAACGACTATTGCTGCTGGATGATCAACCTCAACAACAACGAATTGAGCCGCACCGACGATGCCAATCGGCAAAAAGAACTACTAGAAGAAAATAGATATAATGCTGAAAAAGCCGGAAAGATTGATATAGTTAATCAAATCGACCAACAGCTAGATGACCTGGAAAAAAGCGGTAAATTAGACCCCAACAGAACCACCAAATTACTGAGAGATTCACGAGACTTAGGAGGTAAAGAATGAGTAGTGGCTTTGGGTCCGATCCAATTTTTCAAGCACGACTGACACCAGACAATGCTAAACTATTGGTACGCAATAGCAGCAGCGCCAACCAGAAATTTCCCCTGAGCCAAATCCGAGCCATCATCGGTCGCAGCGATGCTCCCATGAGTATAGCAGACATTGATTTGACTGAATGCAAAATCGACAACAAATCTGCTATTTCTCGCCGCCATGCAGTGATTGAATGGGTGGAAGGTAAGTTGCAAATTATTGATTTGGATAGTACAAACGGTACTTTTGTCAATGGGAAACAACTCCTTACCACAGCACCGAGGCAACCGTCAAGTCCTGAAATTCTCAAAAGTGGTGATATCATCAAACTAGGCAATATTGAACTAGAGGTAATAGCTGATGGATAATTTAAAATCCAAAATAGAATTAGTGTTTGCTAGCAAAACTGACCCCGGCAAAGTTCGCCCCAACAATGAAGACAATTATCTGCTAGAATCCTGGCCGGAAACATCTACTGTATTGGCCGTAGTAGCCGATGGCATGGGGGGACACAGGGGAGGCGAAATAGCATCGAAAATCGCCATAGATACCTTTCGAGAGTTGCTGGAAACACCTTTACCGGAAACCCATGAAGACCGATATAAACTTTTGTTAAAATATTTCTACAAAGCTCACGAAGCCATCCAAGAAGCTGGTTGCGAAAACTACAAATTATTTGGGATGGGAACAACTATAATAGCGGCGATTGTATCTCCCACAGAATACCTGCATCTCTATGCGGGCGATTGTCGTTTGTATCATTTTGCTAAAGGAAATAAAACTTACATTACAGCGGATCATTCAGTGGTGCAGGTATTGCTAGAATTGGGGCGAATTACGGAGGAAGATATACCAACTCATCCGATGCGTTCGGTGGTGAATTCTTGTTTGGGCGGCAAAGAAAAAAGTCAATTTTCGGTTGACCCAAAATGGGGTAATGAAGACTTACCAGTTGTGCGAAAATGGTCTGCAGGTGATGTATTATTGTTGTGTAGCGATGGGTTGAATGGAGAAGTTAGTAAGCAAGAATTGACAAGTCTTGTGCAGGAGTTTGGAGACTCACCGGAAAAGCTAACTGAAGAATGTGTAAACAAGGCTTTGGAACACGGCGGCGGTGATAATATCACAGTTATTGCTATTGCTAATTTGGGTAAAAACTAGATTTATAAATCCTAGACTCCGCCAAAGAAACCGGGTTTTTTAC
>DPLL01000494.1:7841-9384 GCA_003542015.1 Microcoleaceae cyanobacterium UBA9251
TTACTGAATCTGTTGGTGACAACTAAGTATTTCGTAAAAACCCGGTTTCTGAATCCCATGAATCCACTTTTGTCAACCGTTTATATAATAATCTCGTGTTCCCTTCGCATTCATCGCTTCTCCGAGTCGATTTAATCCGTACACGTAAGCAGCAGTTCTCATACACACTGACAACTCCTGGGCTATTTTCCAAATTGCCTCAGTTTCTTCGACCATTTTATGCTTCAACCGCTGGTTGACTTCCTCCAGTGTCCAATAAAGTCCGCTGCGATTTTGCACCCATTCAAAATAACTAACTGTTACGCCTCCAGCATTTACTAAAATATCAGGTATTATCTGAATTCCCTGGGCTTCTAAAATCAAGTCAGCAGCGGAATCAATGGGCCCGTTAGCTACTTCAAAAATAAACTTAGCTTTAATGCTATCAACGTTTGCTTCGGTTATTTGATTTTCCAAAGCTGCTGGAATTAGCACGTCTACATCTAATGCTAAAATTTCCTGATTTGTCAAGATTTCGTGTTGGACAATATTGCAAACAGAGCCTTCGCAGTAAATAGCTTTGATTCCTTTATTCGACTCTTTAAAACTGCGTATGCTGGGAATATCTAGGCCTTGTTTAGCATAAATTCCTCCTTGGGAATCGCTGACTGCAACTACTTTGTAACCTGCTTTCCACAGCAGTTCTGCTATTTCTGCACCGGCATTGCCAAAACCTTGGACTGCTACTGTTGTATCTTGAGGATTTATCTCAAATTTGGCGAGAATATTTTCTAATACAAAGAAAGCACCGGTTGCTGTTGCTGTATCTCGACCTAAACTGCCACCAATTGTTACGGGTTTACCAGTTACAACTGCTGGACAAAGTTGCCGTTTGATGATATTATATTGATCCATCATCCAACCCATGATCATCGGATTGGTGTAGACATCTGGTGCTGGAATATCGATATCCGGGCCGATGAAATCTGCGATGGCATCTACATAGCCCCGGCTCAACCTTTCCAATTCCATTTTTGACAATTCCTTGGGATTTAAAGTGATTCCTCCCTTGGCTCCTCCAAAGGGCAAGTTCAAAACTGCACATTTAAAAGTCATCCAAAATGCTAAGGATTGCACTTCGTCAAGGGATACTTTGGGATGGTAGCGCACTCCTCCTTTAGATGGGCCTCTGGTATTGTCGTAGCGCACTCGATAGCCTTGGAAAATTCGCAGGGAACCGTTGTCCATCCGCACGGGAATTGATACTATTAAGCTAGATTTGGGATGTTTTAGTCGTTCGATCGTATCTTCGGAAAGGGATACATATTTTAAGGCTCGTTCTAACCGGCGACTGGCGTCGGTAAATAATGATTCTGTCATAATAGGAAGGAAGTTCGGCAACGGATTCTGTAACGGATTTAACGGATACTTCGACACTTCGACTTCGCTCAGTACAAGTGTAACGGAGGTCAGGGAGAGGGAAGTCGGGAGAAGGGAGAATAAATATAGCAACCGCCAAGGTGGTTAAGGCATTGATAACCGTTGAATCCTTTGACCCTTCGAC
>DPLL01000149.1:0-39632 GCA_003542015.1 Microcoleaceae cyanobacterium UBA9251
AGTCAAACGCTAAAACAAATTAAGGGCTGGCAAAATTGCCAGCCCTTAGTGTCAACTTCAAACTGTATTTAAACGCAACATTAATGATTGTAAAAACCGAGTAATTATGATTAAAATCTAAATTATAACCTTTATAAATAAAAATTATGCTGAAGAGAATTTATGTAAATAATTTTAGATGCCTGGTCAATTTTGAAATGACAGTAGATAGCTTAAATCTCNNTACCGTTTTCGAGGTTTTAAGAAAATTACAGAAATTTATTTTAGGCGATCAAGCTTTCCAGCAAGATTATAAAGTATCAGATTTGTTTGCAAGCAAGGATTTAACTAGATGGCAAAAATCAAACATTCAAAAATTTGAATTAGATATTGAAGGAAATGGTGGCATTTATAAATATACCCTAGAGATCGAACATCAAAGAGACTATGCACCTCCTAGAATGCGACTAGAAAGCTTAACTTTTGACGGACAACCTCTGTTTAATTTCTGGGTTGATCCAGGCGATATAGGTATAACTGTAGGCCAAGCTAGGTTGTATAATGACGATCCTAATCGTGAAAGTGTTTACTTACCGTTCTTTGATGGGTCGCGTTCTGGTATTAGTTTTATTTACGAGAGGCCTTACAATCTAAAGCTTACATGGTTCAAAAAACGGATTTCTAACTTTTTTATTGTAGAGATCAATCCTTATATAATGGAATCAGAAAGCCTTAAGGAGGAAAGTTCACCTAACTGGGATATGTCAAATTATGCAGCTTGGTACAGCTATTTATCTCAAGAATCTCAAGGTAAAATATTTAAGTTAACGCTGGAATTACAAAAAATTATCCCAGGATTTGATTCATTTCAAAATTCTAAATCCGGTGATGTTAGGGTTTTGTCAGCATCTTTTACCCGTCCCAGCAAGGCTGCTTATAGGCTTAATGAATTATCGCACGGTCAAAGAGTTTTAATTGCTCTATACACCTTAATATATTGTTCTCCTGATGAGGATTTTACTTTGTGTATTGATGAGCCAGAAAATTTCCTGGCTTTACCGGAAATACAACCTTGGTTGCGTAGGGTGATGGACTATTGTCTTGAAAATGAAGCACAAGCAATGTTAATTTCTCATCACCCATCATTAATTAATTACTTAGCGAGCAATTCAGGGTATTGGTTTGAACGAGAAGATAATGAAGCTGTTCGCGTGCGCCGAATTACTGATACGGTCGAAGAAGGTTTATCAGTTGCTAAGCTTATAGAACTTGGATGGATTTATGACGAGTAGAGATGATTTACCCGAAGTAACTATTCTCTGTGAAGATATTGACCAAGAGCGATTTATCAGAGAATATCTGATCTGCTGCGGCCTGGACGATCGCAAAATTAGAGACTTTAATAATCCTAAAGGAAAAACAATTAAAAATAACAATGCTTTGATACTCAAGCATTATCCAGAGCTTATTAAAAGTTATAGAAGCCGTAAGTACAGAAATATTGCTGTAGTAGTAATGATTGATGCTGATGAAGATAGCTTGGAAGAGCGAATGCGTTGTTTAAATATAGCATTAGACGAAACAGCAGGTAATTTAAACAAAGATCCGCGATTATCTGACGAGAAAGTTGCTATTTTTGTGCCAGCCAGAAATATTGAAACGTGGTTTTATTATATTAATAGCGATCGATCGGGTCAGGAATGCCATGAACTTACTGATTATAAAGATAAAACAATGACTGCAAAAGAGAGGATTGAATTAGCTAAAAAATCGGCAAGAATATTGGCTTTAGAAATATGTCCCCAGGGAGTCGATCGCATTTCTTTGCCTTCTCTTCGTTATGCGTGTAGGGAGTTGCAACGGCTAAAGTTGTAAAAAATTAGTCAGTTGATTTGACCGTAGTATAGGATCGCACGCTGAACTAAGTCACACAATATGTTTTAATTTATATTTGAGCAAAATCTAAACAAAGCCAGCCATGAGTCCAAAATCCATAGCCGTGATCAACTTCAAAGGCGGTGTCGGGAAAACCACCGTCACTTGGAGCCTGGGAAATATCATATCCCAAAACACAGACTTAGAAGTTCTCATGTTAGACTTAGACCCGCAGATGTCGCTCACAGAGGCGATCGGACTTAACGAGAGTACAGGTCATTTAGATGACAAATTTGGCAAGTGGTACGAAAAATCTCTCAAGCACCGACTCACAATTTACGACGCTCTCGAAGTCTTCAAAAAAGCCGGACAAAACTTTAAATTTCCCGTTGGTTTCGAGACTATTTACCAGATAGACGAACAGTTACATTTTGTCCCTTCAGTCGAAGAATTGTATTGGTTAGACTTAGACGGATTTGAAGGAAAAAATGTTAAAGACTTTATCCGCCAATTCCTCGGCAAAATTACCAATTCAGCCAATCTCCCCAAATATGAATTGTTCCTGTTTGACTGCTCTCCTTCCTTCAGTCTCCTCACCTACAGCGTCCTCTCTTGCTGCGACTTAATCTTGATTCCCGTCAATCCAGATTACTTTGGTTCTAGGGGATTGAGCTTAGTTTTAAACTCTCTCCAGAAACGGATCGAGCCTTACCCATTTCCCAAGATTGCAGTATTTATGAATAAAGCTAAAATCTATGGAGGATTGCTGACTAATGAAGTTCAGTTTTACATGAGAGAAGTCAAAAGACTTTGTGCTGATATATCCAAAGAAAATAATATAGAAGTTAAGTTTTTAGAATCGACTATTCGCGAAAGCGTTGGTCTCAAACGGGCGATCAATGAGGGTCAATTACCGCGAGAATTAGTGAGGGAATTTGAACAATTGTGGCGTGAGTGTGCGGAGTATCTGAAATGATTAAAAAGGATGAAGAAACCGTGCAGTTAGTTGAGGAAATCAGTGAACTCAAGGAAATCCTGCGCGAAGTTTCTCGAAAATTAACCAGGATTGAAACTCAAGTCAAGCGGGGAGTGACTTCTGCTGCATCGAAAACTTCGGAACTTCCCAACTCTCAAACTGCTGCTGATGTCAAGAAACCTGCTAATTTACCAGCCGAACAGGTTCTCCAAGTTTATGAAGAACTACGTTTAAAAGCTAAAAATGGTAAGGAACAAGAGGTGAGGGAAAAATTGTTGACTATGAGTGCAACTGATTTGAATTTAATGTGTTGTGAATTAGGTATGCCTCCCAGCAGCAAGAATCCATCTCGCAGAAAAATGTTTGAGCTAATTATTGGTAGAATTAAACAGAGTTTGATGCTGTCGCGACACATAGATAGACAAACACTTTGAATAGGGCATTGGGAATGGGGCATTGGGAATGGGGCATTGGGAATAGGGCATTGGGAATGGGGCATTGGGAATTGGGCATTGGGAATGGGGCATTGGGAATTGGGAATGGGGCATTGGGAATAGGGCATGGCGAATAGGGCATTGGTAATAGTTGGGAGTTAGAATTTGCCATATCCCCGACTTCTTAAAGTGCTGCGGGACTCTCAAGACTACGAAGACTTAAAAGTAAGAGGATAAACTAACAAAATGCGTTTCCAGAAATTATGGCGTTTTAGTTCGATCGCCCTTTGCTGTCTCGCACTCTCCATCGCCCTTTTTTTCAGCCTCCAAAGCCCCCCGTCATCCGCAGCCCAAAAACCGAGGACGCTGGCGTTTACCGCCCTCCAGAGGCGCGGCAGCGAGGTTAGGAACAGTTTATTTACCATCAATGCTAACGGTGCGGCTCGTCGGGAACTTACCCCAAAGATAGACGTGAGTTCAACCCTAGTTTGGTCGCCCAACGGTCAACGGCTGGCATTTGTTAGTGGTGACACCGACGTTTATACAGTCAATGCTGACGGTTCTCGACTAACTAAACAGTTGGCTGGGGAGTTTTGCAAAGCACCTAATTTTGCAATTGCTTGGTTTTCTAATAGCCAAAAACTGGTTTTTGCACGCTCTTGTGATGGTTTTACCTCTGATACTCCCGGCATTCAATCCCTTTATCTGAGCGATACGGCGGGGATTAAAGGAACTAAATTAATTCGGGATTTGGCAGTAGGAGGATACCCACCGAAAACAGAAATTTCATCGGAATTTTATCTGTCACCAGATGGCCAGCAAGTAGCATTTGTCAAAGATCAGAATATCTACAAAATGAATGCTGACGGTTCGGGAATGACTAAATTAACTAAAAGTCCAGGTGAGTATACGAACGGCGGAAGTAAACTTGTTTGGTCGCCAGATAGCACTAAAATTGCTTTCTTATTCGGGACCTATCCTCAACAGCAAATTTATACAATAAATGCCGATGGAACCAACCTCAAAAACTTAACTAATAATCCCAAAAATCAGGTCTACAACGTCAACCTATTTTGGTCACAAGACAGCACCCGCATTGCATACTATTACAACAATCCAGGGGATTTGAGCGGTCAGCAGCAAGACATTTATGCGATCGATCTTAACCGGGGAACATCCCGGAATATCACCCATAAGCCGAGAAAATACGATGCACTTTCCTGGTCGCCAGATGGCAAATTTATTGCCTTCACCGCCGACAACTTATCCGAGGAAAAACTCTACACAATTAATGCTGATGGTTCCAACCTAACTCAGCTAGCTAATCCCTTAAAAATGTCGGTAATTGATGAATTAGCCTGGTCTTATGACAGTCATAAAATTGCTTTTACTTTTCAGGAAATACCTGGTAACAAAAGCAGCTTGTATGTGATTAATCGAGCTGGTTCTGGATTAACTAAATTGACCAATAATCAGGATTTGAATGCTAGTAATCCGGTTTGGCAACCAAATTAGTCATTAGTCATTAGTCATTAGTCATTAGTCATTAGTTATGAGTCATTGGTCGTTAGTTAATCGCTAATTAAATCGGAGCCGATGAAATAATTTTCTTTTCCTTGAATTGTTGACGAACTTGCAATTCATCTAAATCAACTTCTTTGTGTTTTTCATCTTGCACCTGTTTGTCAATTTTTGGCAACTTTAAAATTGCCCCAGCCAAAACCCAGTAATAAACCGAAACTGGATCTACATCCAGGGGATAGTATTGAGTATTGATACTAATAAACGCCACAAACACCCAAAAACTCGCTCCATAAGTCCGCAAAGTTTTATCTTTTACAGAACGGTAAGCTCGAAAAGTTAGAAAAGTCAAGTGTAAAACCATCACCTGAAAAGCAATCATCCCCGGATAACCTAGTTCGTACATCAACTTAGGTTGGAAAGTTTCAATTAGTTGCGTCGCACCAAATATCCGCGTTGAATTAGTCGCTCGTCCCACACCTCTACCGAGTGGCATACCAATAATAAAATTGTTGCTCTGCTCGAACTGATTAAAAAGAAATTGCTGCGGTGGTGCAGCATTCCAGCGGTTCAAAAAACTCTCCCATCGCTGCTCAAAAACTCCTGGGTTAATTGCTGCACCGACAAACAGCAGAATAGCAAGTCCCGCACCAATGGGAATAAATCGTTTTAAATTAACTACTTGACCGGTGAGAACTAGGAGCAGAACAGTGGCAACTGGAACCATAACTAAAGCAGCTCTTTGACCGGAAAAAACAGCATTGGCAAATACTAACGCCATGCCAAATAAACCCATCGTCCGCCACCAGAATGAAGGGTCACAAAAAGCAGAGGCAAAGGTTAAAAAAGCATTAGAAATTAAAAACCAAGCCCACTGCCAAGGCGCTACAAAAGTTCCTGGTAAGCGGATAAAATTGACTTCTGGACTAAATACAAGAGAACCGCCGACAAAACATCTAGCTTGTAAGGTTGCTTTATATAACTCTACTCCCGACATTCCTCGCGTTCCCGCGCACTTTCCAGTTTTCAGTAACAGGTACTGAATCACACCCAAAACGCAGCAAAGGATTGCCAGCATTAGGTGCATTCGAGTAAAAAATACCAAATCCTTCTTAGTGCGGATCAGATAATAAATGCAAGTGATTAGCGGTATGTAACCTATCAATACTTTTAAGCCGAGAATTCCTTGGAGAATTGGTTTGTCACCTTTCATCGGGTGGAGCTGCATTCCCCCGTTGACAAAAATTAAAGTCATCAGTGCCATCATCAACAGGATGCTGAAGGTAGCAATCATTTGTTTGGGAAGGAAGATGGGCAATTGTTTCTTTTTGCAGCTTTGAATTATGGCGATGAGAGCTGGTATGTAGAAAGCATCTTTGGCTAGTTGAAATGCAGCATTTCCGCCGCCAATTGCGTAAGTAATTGTACCACTCAAAGGCAGGTAAATTATAAATGCCCACAAAGCTTGACGGGGGTATTGGTAGGAAAGCAGCAAGATTGCTACGGCGCTGCCTCCTGCAATCGCAATCTTAGGGCTGGCGACGAAAAAAAGCGCGGTGGTGACTGCAAGGCTGACGATGCCGCAAATGACGATCGTTTGCACAAATTCAGTGCGCTTTTGTGTAATTTTGCGTTTTTGTGCAGCTATTTCTTTCTTGCTGAGTGGGGCTGTTTTTTCCCTATGCTTGTCTTGAGATTTTTGGGATTTACGCTTGTTTGTAAACATGACTTGTAGAAGGCAGAATGAATAGGAAAAATATTTTGGTAGGTTTAGTTAATGATTATTAAAGTTGGAATCAGAGAAAAAATATCGAGATTTTGGATGTGACAGGGACACAAATTATTATACTCGCGACCTTGTAGAATATAACTGGTGCATATATAATTTACCAATATCGAAAAATTAGTTTGAATGTAGCAGTCATTATGAAGTTAACAAAATTTGGCTCCATCGGCATCGCCATACTTTTAGGAACAAGCGCTAGCATATTATCGAGCTGCACTCTGGCATTAGGGGCCCAAAAAATTGTCCTCACTTTTGGCCCGATCAGGCAAGCTATTAATATCAGCGACTTAGAAGACTTTGCGAAAGATGGCAAAACGACCCCAACCCTCCGACAAATTATCGGAGCCTCCAAAATGGATACAGGAACCCTACGCGGGTTGATCGGTTTAGAAATCGGCTTAAAGCCAGCTAATCTTGCCAGGGTAATTTATAGCACCCCTGGGGAAAAAATCACCGACGAAATCGGTCAAGCAATTCGGACTCAGCGCCGCACAGAAAGTGGCAAAGCTCTGCGCGCAGCCGTGATTCTAGCAGCCGGCGACGATGGCAAGGTATCAATCCTGGAAATCCTGAAAAAGTATCCTTTGGCAGAGGTGTACGTAGATGTTGCCAGCATTGGCGCAGCTGTTGGGAAAGTTCAGAGTTTAGCAGGAAATATGCAAACTCTGCTTCAAGATCTGATGCGCCCTAGGGTCACAACTGAAAAAACTCGCACCGAAAGTACGATCGAACCTGGCCTCCCCATCCCGCCAACCACGCCGAACCCTTTGCGCCGCAGCGCTGCGCCGATTCCGGCAACGACGACCGCCTCGCCAATCAGGCCTGTGAGAGGATTGCGGTGATTCGATCGCCAGAATGTTTGATGTAGATTGTTGGTTGGGTGGGGGCGGGTTTTCCAGATCGCTAATTGTAGGCAATTATTGTTGGTAAAACCCGCCCCTACAACATTCGTTAAAAATTTAATTTTTCTTAAGTAATTTTTTTACCAATTTAGGAACCTCCGAAGGCCGAGCCGCCACTGGTATCTTGCCCTCTTCAAAGGCAGCCATTTTATTTTCGGCTGTGACTCCAAACGCTGACTGCGCTGCTGCGCGAGAACTGATCAGGATGCCGGCGTGACCTAAAGACGGCCCTTTGGGAGCGTAACGACCCGCCAGGTAGGCAACCACCGGTTTGTCGATCGCTGAGGCGATGTAAGAAGCAGCAGCTTGTTCACTCCACCCACCAACTTCCCCCACCAAAACGATCGCCTCGGTACTGTCGTCTTCGTCCAAAATTTGCAGCCACTGCATAAAAGAAGAACCCACAATCGCATCGCAGCCAATACAAACCGCCATCGACTGTCCCAAGCCCGCATTAGTCAGTTCCAGGGCAACTTCGTAAGTCAAAGTGCTGCTGCGACTGATCACCCCCACCGGACCTGGAGTGTAGAATTCCTTGGGGTGAGTTCCCAGCAGCAGTTTGTCCGGCACAATAATCCCCGGACTGTTTGGGCCGACAACCAAAGTTTCTGTTGCCTCTGCTTTTCTCACCAAGCGCACCATATCCAGAGGAGGCACTCCCTCCGTCACGATCGCGATTTGCCGAATCCCTGCGGCGATCGCTTCCAGGGCCGCATCCAGCACCGAGTAAGGCTGCACAAAAATGACCGTAGTGTCAATGTGACCAACTGCCGCCACTGCTTGTTCCACCAAATCAAAAACCGGAATTCCCTCCAACTCCAGCCCCCCCCGGCCGGGACTCACACCGGCGACTACATTCGTGCCGTATGCTTTCATCATCAGGGCCGCCCGGGTTGACGCGGGAGATTCTGTAATGCCCTGTACTAGGACTTTGCTCTCAGGAGTTAAATTCATCTTTATTCCCCCTTGGAGACTCCCGCTATACCTGTACTCAGGTTAGCGGTGAGAGGAAAAGGGGGTCGGGGTCTATTCAACATAAGAATAACCATCCTTTCTCTGAATCGGTTTACAGTTTTTGTGATTAATACCTTGAATTAATCCAGCCCAAGTCGAAATATTGAAACTTCCGGTAGTCCTCACTGCTACGCGACCGATGTAAGTTCCAATCTTTTTACCCTTCGTAACAATCGCTTTAACAATATCGCCTGTTTGAAAACCCAAGACATTCTTGAATCGAGGAACATAGCGAGATGGGAAGCCAAATTTATCGGTGCGACACATTTGACGAGTACCGTGTCCCGTCGCCTTAATCAACAACGGCTTGTTTGTTAACACGGACAATTCCTCAACTTGACCAACACAAGCTGCATCAAGCCAATGGGTTTTAGGTAGTTTCAATCGAGTCCGGTTGAATTTGGTCAATCCACCTGAACCAGTTGAAACAGGCAACCCCGTTTCTTTTAAGCGACTAAATAACGTCCATCGAGTCGAATTCACAGCAGCAGCATCCTTTAGGGGATGTTTAGCTTGTGCAAGAATGCACTTCTGAACGTCTGGTTTCTTGGCTAAGAATTGCTCGACATCCTGAGTACCTTTCTTGAGGTTGCACTTCTCACAAGCAAGGCCAAGGTTAGAAATGCGATCGCTGCCACCTTTGGCTTTGGGATGAATATGTTCAATTTGCAAAGGTACATTTTCAACACCGCAGTAAGCGCATTTCCTGTCCCATTTGTTCAGTAGATATTCCCGAACTTCGTAGCCAACTAATTCCCCTTGCTGATATTCAATACCTGAAATCTCAGGGTTCTCTAATTGCTGTAAATCAAACCTGACCAGTTCTTGAACAATTGAACCGATGGGGGCAAACCTAATTAATTTGTTCACCCAAGTCAAAGTTGTTTCGAATCGATGTTGCAAACTAGGGGCTAACCAACCTTTCGATCGGGTGCGATTCAAAAATCTTGCTCTCCGGTAGCGAGTATGGCGATTTCTGCGTGACCGACGTATTGAGCGACGGGACTCAAGGCTTGCTTTGATGGCTTGACCACGATGGGTTAGTTCAGCACCCCAGATCACCTTATTACCTTGCACTAATGCGATGCCAGTAGTTTTAGAGCCTGGGTCTAGCTTGAGTTGTATTGGTGCAACAATTACTTCTGGACATGATTTTTTTAAGATGATTGTAAATGGATACATTCTGAATACAGCAGCATTAACCGAGCCTAGTAATTTCCTTGCTACCGAGGGGTGACAAGGGCTTAACGGCTGTTTGTTGGCGTCAATAACTAATGCGTAATTTGACATTTCTGCCTCTCCTATTTCTAGGGTAATGTGAGCTTTGACAATGTTAGAAGTCGGTACTATCCCAAAAGCACTGGCTTAACCCTTTTAGACCTGTTTAACTTTTGAGTTTTAGAGCTTGGAACTAGCTTCGCATTCCAAGGTAAGAACTTGGACTCTTGCTTCTAACGTAGTTCTTGCGAACTTAGTCGGGTAAACTTTGGCTTCTTTCAAAGCCCCCGCTAGATCGGTAATCCGATTAGCGGCGGGTTGTTTACTGTTTCCTTATAGATAGTCTAGGGGCATGGGGCATGGGGCTCCGTGGGCATGGGGCTCCGTGGGCATGGATGCACAGGGCATTGGGCCTAGGGCCTTATAGCATTAGGCAGTGGACTATTTAGCCAAGGATACAGCTTGCGCCACAGCCTGATCCAAAGTGGCTGCGAGGTGTACCGGCAAATGGCCCAAGCGCTCTTTAACAGAGTCTCGATCGCACCCAATCAGGCGCAGCACAACCTGAATCTGGCGGTTGGCGCGAGTTTTCCGTTCCAGATAGCCCGCCACCGCAGCGATCAGTTCATCGCTCTTCGAGACACTGCCCAAGATATTCACCAGTAACACCTTGACGTTTTTCTCTCTCCCGACTAACTCCAGACCCAACTCAGCGCGATCGCGCAGGGCATCTGCTGCCTCATAGCGGTCTAGTGAACCCAGATTCGCAAAATTAGCTGGTTTTCCTTTGGCGTGGGCCACAGCATCCAGAGTTGCCATCGTCAGACCCACTCCGTTGCACAAAATCCCGATATTCCCTTCTAGTTCTACCAAGTTCAGGGATTCGGAATTGGAGATTTGGGATTGAGAGTTGGGTTCAAACTGTGGGCCCGATTGTAGCACGTTCGGGTGGGAATTCTGGCGCGAGGCTGGGGCATAGGGACTTCTCCTTTCCCCTGGCAATCCGCTGCTTTGCCTGTTACCAGAGAGTACAGCCAAGTCTGGGTGCCGCCCCAAGGCGTCGTCGTTGGCACTGACTTTGCCGTCTAAAGCCATTACCTCTCGCTTCGGACTGATGCCGAGAGGATTGATTTCTACTAAATCTAAATCCTTTTCGACAAACAGCCGGTACATTTTTTCGACTATGGTACTCACCGACTGAATCAAGTCTCCCTGCAATCCCATTTTCAGCGTCAGACGCCTCGCGTAGAAGGGAGAAAATTCTTGGTCTACGGCTACCTGCTGCATGTACTCGATCGCCCCTTCTACATTCATGCCTCCTTGTTTCGATCCCAAAAGTACGGGGCGTCGCGCCACGGGGTCTAGGAGTACCGCCAAGTACAATTCTTGGTCAGCGTTGTACTTAGCCTCTGCCAGTAGGACTTGGGGATACTCCGATTCGATCGGCAAATTAAAAATTGTTTGAGCAGCAGCCACTGCATCGATCGTGTTTTCCACAAACTTGATGCCGCCAGCCCTCCCCCGTCCGCCCGCCCGCACTTGCGACTTCAGTACAACTGGGTAGGGTATTTTCAGCCCTTTGAGGTCTGCGGGATTGTCAATCCGCTGCGACGGCAAAACTGGGATTGCCATCTGGCGAAATAAAGCTTTAGCTTGGTACTCTAACAAATCCATGATCTGTAACCGGTAACGGGTATAGCAGTTGACAGTTGACAGTTGACAGTTGACAGTTGACAGTTACATAGTACGGGAATCTAACCGTTGATGAAGCGCATAAATTAGTCAGTAGTGAGTAGGCAGTAGTCAGTGGTCAGTAGTCAGTAGTCAGCAGTCATTAGTTATTAGTTATTAGTTATTGGTAGCCACTCACAAATAACTAATAACAAGTAACAAATAACACAAGTCAACCGTCAACCCTCAACCGTTAACAATACCCAATGCCCAATGCTCTTCGGCGAAGATGCTCTTCGGCCCACAAGCACCTAATTTACCTGAGAAAGGCTATATATCACCTAATCAGTGCCTCGATGGACGGTTTTGACCCATTTTAGCCGTTTGGGCCGCACGGAAATCCGAGCCGTCACCATCCCTACCAGTAGCCAGTGTAACATATACACAGTAGCCTGTATTGTTTCCAGCAAGGTGGCCAAAACTCGCATTAGGTCAAATTTGGTGGTTTCTTTGCGAGTGCGGCGCAAACCGACAAATATTCCCACCACAGACAAGGTGACAGTCATCACAGTTAGGGGACTGGCGATCGGCATCCGGCGCAGCACAATCGACATCAAAAAGTCGGGCAGCGCTACTGTGGGCAAGAGATACTGAGTTACCCAAAATCCAAATAAATCCCAAGTTTTCCCAGTTCCCATCCGGTTGCGAAAAATTAGTCGCCAGTAGTCAAGATAGCGCTGATAGCCACCTTCAGCCCAGCGATTGCGCTGGTGCCACAGAGCTTTAGCGTTAGTGACTCCTTCTTCTGACACGGCGGGAAAAGCTAGAAATTCAATGTCCCACTGGTCTAAGTGCAGCCTCACCGTCAAATCCAGGTCGTCGGTAATTGTCTCCTCGTTCCAGCCTCCGCAGCTTTCCAAGGCTTTGCGGCGCATAAATTGACCATTACCGCGCAATTCTCCAATGCCGCCGATCGCCGTCCGCTGTTGCTGGAAAAAACTGTCGAGGGCCATTTCTGCTGCTTGGCTGCGAGTCCAAAAATTCAGAGGGGCATTGGCGATCGCTTTTCTGACTTGCACTGCTCCCACCAGGGAGTTCTCGAACACCGGTAGCACCCGTCGCAGCAAGTCCGCCGTCACCGTGGCGTCGGCGTCAAATACCGCCACAAATTCCCCGCGAGTCAAGGGTAACACTTGATTGAGAGCTCCCGACTTGCCGCCGCTGGCATTGGCCCCTCGGCGAAATACTTTGAGCTGCGGGTATTGTTTGGTTAGCTGTTCCAAGATCAACGGGGTGCTGTCAGTGCTATCATCGTCGATCGCCCAAAGTTCGTAACGGTCGATCGGATAATCCAAATTGCAGATGGATTTTACCAGTCTGGCAATTACCGCTTCCTCATTTTTCGCCGCCACCAGCAGCGACACGTAGGGCCAATCCTCTGGATTTTCATCCTCAAGAGGCGACGGTACGGGTTTGGGCGAAGCAAATACAACTCTCCATGCGTGCATCCACAGCAGTCCCGTCAACCCCCACACTGCCCATGCGCCCCAAGAAACCAAGTGCAGAGCGATCGTGCCGCCCCAGATCACGCTCAGCACTACAGCCGCTTTGGCCCGGCGTCCCTGGTACAGATTTTGAGGAAAAGAGGCAGAACCGGGCACTGACACTGAAACTGGCAGCTCTGCTTTTGTTTCGATGTCAAACTCCCTGTCGCCAGGGGGTATCGCAAATACCTTGCCTTGATGCGAATTTGACATAGAACTCTTGTCCTCTTCTTGAGCTAAATCAGGGATTTCCAAGTTAAGCTCGCTGCGAGCGTTGTTTTCTGGCCAAGAACTCTCCTGCATAGGTTACTTGATTCAACCACCAATAGTTTTTGATTTAACAGAGATGAGTATTAACTTTATCAGTTTCTGGGCTTTTGTCTAAAGCCGAAGGGAGCATCACCAGGGAGGGCCATCTGTGGTTACTGCTGGGGTCATCTGGCATCCGAGCGCGAGTATTGGGAATTACTTGTGCTTGCGCGATAGTTTTAACTTCTAAGAGCGCGAGAACATAAGTCCCGCGCTGTACCTGTACTCAGGTCAGCGTCCGGTAACAGGTCGTCTCGCCGCTTGCTGAGCGGGGTTCGATGCCCCCGAAGCAAGAATTTACCACCGCGCTCTGCTCGTGGTAGAATATGGCGATGTTGACCATGAATTACACGTACCGAATCTATCCAGACGCCACTCAAGCAGATCGGCTGCTTGAGTGGCTTGAGACGTGCGGGGGCGTATATAACTACGCTTTGCGCGAACTCAAAGACTGGATAGCTTCTCGGAAGTGCATGGTGGATCGGTGTTCTTTGGAGCGGGAATATATCATCTGTGCTTCGGAACCGTTTCCGTCTTATCACCGACAACAAAACAACCTGCCCAAAGCAAAAAAGCTGATTCCACGTTTAGGCGAGGTTCATTCTCAAGTGCTGCAAACCACGATTCGTAGATTGCATGATACTTGGGAAGCCTTTCAGAAACGTGGGCTTGGATTTCCACGCTTCAAGAAATTTGGTCAATTCAAATCGTTTGTGTTTCCGCAATTCAAAAGCAGTCCAATTGAAGGCAACTTCATCAAACTGCCGAAGATTGGCGCAGTCACTATCAACCTGCATCGTCCAATTCCAGACGGTTTCGTGGTGAAGCAGGTGAGAGTTCTGTCCAAGGTTCGGGGGACACAATGG
The DNA here is from genome assembly GCA_003542015.1 of Microcoleaceae cyanobacterium UBA9251. Taxonomy (GTDB): domain Bacteria; phylum Cyanobacteriota; class Cyanobacteriia; order Cyanobacteriales; family Microcoleaceae; genus Microcoleus. The sequence continues at coordinate 14,096 of DPLL01000149.1, forward strand.
TATGTAGTGGTCACGATTGAGTCGAGCGTGTCTATTCCAGATACTCCGGTTCAGGGTCGTGCCATTGGACTTGACTTGGGATTGGAGCGATTTTTGACCGCTTCGGATGGGAGTTTTCAGGAACGTCCAAAGTTTTTTAGGTCTATGCAAGGCAAGCTTAAATTGCTGCAACGCAGAGCCGCTAAGAAAAAGAAACGTTCTAAAAACTGGGAGAAAGCCCAAATCGAAGTAGCCAGAATGCACAATCGCATTGCGAACCGTCGAAAGGACTTTCACCTGAAGACGGCGCATAAACTCTGTGACCAAGCTCAAACCATCTTTGCCGAAGACCTCAATGTCAAAGGGTTGACAAGAGGAATGCTGCGTAAAGACTGCGTAGATGCTGGCTTCGGACAGTTTCTCTCTCTTGCTGAATGGGTGTGCTGGAAACGTGGAGTGTACTTTGAAAAAGTCAACCCCAATGGAACCAGCCAAATTTGTCCAGCTTGCTTTGCCACCGTCAAAAAAGACTTGAGTGTGAGAGAGCATCGTTGTCCTGAATGTGGGTATCAAACGCATCGCGATCATGCAGCAGCCGAAATGGTTTTGAGCCGTGGTAAGCGAGAATGTAAGTAGCCAGGGACTCTGGCGAAAGGAAACAGTCTGTCAAGTCGGGCTATCGGGGGTCTATGACCTAGATAAGTGGCGCGGGGCAGAAATATCCAAGAGCGATCTTGGGAAGCCCGCGCTGTACTCGTAGAGTCAGCGTCGGAAGGATGTCACTATCTGCTAATTTTTTGAGGGGAGCCAGAAAAGTCTACACATTTGAGGTGGAAATAATGTCTATTCCTCAACTCAAGCCAGCCGATGACAAAGAAGTAAAGGTCTATGCGCCTTTCTGTCAAGAGCCTCGGCGCAAGTTTTTGCCACACGCGATTGCGCTATATAAGCTCAAAAGTTTGGAGGGGGCCAGAAAAATTGACGGTGGCGACGATGTGCCGTTTGTCGCTAGTTGGAATATCTCTTCGCTGCCGATCGATTTGACTCGCTGTCGGGTGTTATTTGACGGCAATGCTGAACTCAGCTATGAAGTGACCATGCAAAGCTCTGAGTTTGTGAGTTACTTAATTGAGGTACTCCTGAATTTTCAGCGCACTCGTACCGTCGATTTTTCTAAATCATTTTACCGGAAGCTGATGCGCATGGATGAGTGATTTTGGGGCGGTTGAGATCCCCAGAGTCGGCAATTGACTGCCCTGTCTGTTGCCAATTACCGGGCAACAGACACGCCAAGTCTTGACTGAGCTTTAGCCAAACCCAGAGCGGCGAACTTGCATGATTTCCACTGACATCTGAATTGCCAACTCTGGGGAACTCTGAGCCGTTGTGCTGCGATCGCCCAGGTTGCACCGTCAGATTTTGTTTAACTGTTGCACAGCATTAGCCTCGCGCCCAACTACTGCGTTTGAACGATCGCGCGTCGCACTAATAACTAATTAATAATCATCCAGATTTCGGTGGCACCGGAATTATATAATAGTTCAAAAAAACCGCTTTGAAAAAAACCTTTGAAACAAACATCTGAAAAAAATGCAGTCAATAAAATTGCGAACAAGTGGGTGGCCAACAGGTGAAAAAATGTGGCAAGTAAAAGTTTGATGTACGTGAGGGGACAAAATAGAGTATAATCGTATTGCGAAATTGAGTCGCTGTGCGTTCATAATGTTGAATTAACTAAATTTATTAAAATAGACAGGTGCAAATTGAGGAGTGAAAGCGTACCGAAATTGACTAAATATTTACTGATCGGTTCCACAAAAGCTTACAGCGGCAAGTCCGCGATCGCCCTGGGGATGGCACTCGGACTCCGATCAAAAGGAGTGGCCATCGCCTACGGCAAACCTCTGGGAACTTGTTTTAGCTCCGATCGAGCTGGTGGCGAGGAGGAGGACGTGCGGTTCGCGGTAGAGACGCTGAAGCTCAAAGATAGCCAAATACCGTCAACCCTGTTGTCTTTGGACGCAGAGACGATTCACAAGCGGCTGCTAGGAGAAGACAAGAGAGATTACCGCAGGGATCTAGCGGCATATTTGCAAGATCCCTGCGGAGACTTAGTGTTGTTAGAAGGCCCAGCTAATTTGGAAGAAGGCAGTCTGTTTGACTTGTCTTTACCTCAAGTGGCCGAGGCAGTTGATGCTTCTGTGCTGCTGGTGACTCGCCCGATCGATCTGTATATAGACGATTTGCTGTCGGCTAAGCAGCGTTTGGGTTCCCGTTTGCTGGGTGTCGTCCTCAACGACGTTCCCTCGGACAAACTCGAATCTATAACCACCACTGTGCGACCTTTTCTGGAAGCAAAAGGGATTCCAGTCCTGGGAATGCTGCCCAGAAGCGCTTTGCTACGCAGTGTCAGCGTCAAAGAACTGGTGCACCAATTGAAAGCTGAGGTGCTCTGTCGCCCTGACCGTTTGGGATTGTTTGTGGAAACCTTGACAATTGGCGCGATGAATGTTAGTTCGGCTCTGAAGTATTTCCGCAAAGCCATAAATATGGCAGTGGTGACAGGGGGCGATCGCACGGACATTCAGCTAGCGGCTCTGGAAAGCTCGACTCAGTGCTTAATTCTGACGGGACACTTGCCTCCGTCTCCCCTGGTGATCGGCAGGGCAGAAGAAGTGGAAATTCCAGTTTTGTCTGTTGATTTGGATACCTTAACCACGGTGGAAATTATCGACAGCACCTTTGGCAGCGTGCGCCTGCACGAGACGATTAAGGTGGAATGCGTGACTCAGCTAATGGCAGAGCATTTTGACATGGATGGAATGCTCGCCTCCTTGGGTATGGGCGATTGAGTCCGTAAGGAAGGAAGTTCGGCAACGGATTCGCTCCACGGATGTAACGGATGTCAGGAAGACTGAAGTTGGAAGAAGGAAGAATCAAAAATTCTGCCTTCTTCCGACCTGCTTCTGACTTGAGGCTCTCCCCATCCCTAAGGCCGATCGAGTAAATCTGCAATTCTTAACTTCTTTTTGGCGACAATAGCTACTCAGTCTGCTAAAATCCACAACGTAGTTTTATTTAATTTAATAAATTCTTTGAGTCAATCAATTGAGCTACCCAGAGTTGATGATTTTTTACAAGAACTTGCGGCAATCCAGCAAACCAGCTCCAAGCGGATTGCTCTATTGGGTTCTCGCCATGTTCCTATTACCCACCAGCAGCTAATTGAGATGCTGAGCTACGCCCTAGTTCTGTCCGGGAATCAGCTCATAACTTCTGGCGCTACAGGCACCAATTCAGCGGCAATTCGGGGGGCGATGCGAGCAGATCCTAATCTGCTGACAGTGATTTTGCCACAAAGCATGAGCCGCCAGCCGCGAGATTCTCGCGAGCAGCTCGAACAAGTGATACATTTGGTAGAAAATCCCAAAAATGACAGTTTGTCTCTCCCGGAAGCAAGCGCCCTGTGCAATCAGGAGATTATTTCTCGGTGTCAGCAACTGCTCTGTTTTGCTTTTCACGAAAGTCACACTTTGCTGAAAACTTGTCATGATGCCGAGGAACAGCGCAAGGTGGTTACTCTGTTCTATTTTGATTGAAATGCGAAGGGGATTATGGTCTTGGGATTGCCTGTGTCGGCTATTCTGCTTGATTGTATTGCTGCTGCTGCCGCGCTGGTTTACGCACCGTTTTTGGTGGTTGCCTACGCCCGCTTGCAGCTAGGTTACGATCAAGCTGCGCCCCGCGCTATGTTTGAGAGATTGCCTGCTTACGCTCAACGGGCTACTTGGGCTCACCAGAATTCGTTTGAGACGTTTATGCTGTTTTCAGCGGCGGCTTTGATGGCTTTTGTGACGGGGGTAGATGCGGAGGCGGCGGGTTGGGCTGCGATCGCTTTTACGATCGCCCGGTTGTTGTTTTCGGTTTTCTATATCCTGAATGTACCACTGGGGCGATCGCTGATGTTTGCGATTAGTTCTTCTTGCACTGTTAGTTTATTTTATTTCAGTTTGATGACTGTTAATAGCTAATTGTCAGTAGTTATTGGTTATTGGTTATTGGTTATTGGTTATTGGTTATTTGTTGCTTGTTATTTGTTAATTCTAACGATCGATGACTAATGACCAATGACTAATGACTAATGACCAATGACCAATGCCCAATTACCCATTACCCATTACCCATTATCATTTTATGGCTGCCAGTTATTCATTTGATATAGTCAGCGATTTCGATCGGCAAGAATTAGTTAATGCTGTTGACCAAACAACGCGGGAAATTCAAAGCCGGTACGACTTGAAAGATACCAAAACTACCGTCGAATTAGGCGCTGAAGCAATTACTGTCAATACCGACAGTGAATTTACTCTCGACGCGATTCACACTGTTTTGCAAACTAAAGCCGCCAAGCGCAATTTGTCTCTGAAAATTTTTGATTATGGCAAAATAGAAGCTGCTAGCGGCACTAGAGTGCGCCAAGAAATCAAACTGAAAAAAGGGATTGACCAAGAAATTGCGAAAAAAATTACTAAATTAATTCGAGATGAATTTAAAAAGATTCAAGGCTCGATTCAAGGTGATGCAGTGCGGGTTTCTGCCAAGGATAAGGATGATTTGCAGTTGGTAATTCAACGGTTAAAACAAGAAGATTATCCGGTGGCTTTGCAATTTACCAATTACAGGTAAAATCAGGTAAAATTTTGAAAGCTAAGTCTTGGATGCCCGGTTGTGCGTTAGATATCTAAACCGATGACTGTTAACTCAGGAGGATGTTCGACAACAAACTGGTAATACAATTCTTGCTTCGCCTGTGGTAGCAGAGAGATTTCCCATTCCAGTAGTCCCATTTCACCTAGAACTATCTTAGGATTCGTCAAAGTCGATCGCACTTTGATTTGCTCATTGCGGCTGACTGGCAATTGCTCTCTCAGTGTCAGGTGTACCTGCACCTGCTGCAAGTTTGTTACGTTTAAGCGATAAGCGTAACTCGTGCGCCGCTGATGGCCGATCATTTTTTTATCTACTTGTCTTTCCACTAAATCGCGCTCTATTTTCAACCCTTCATCAATTCCTAAATTGAGATTAAATTCTTGCCCTGGGGAGATATTTTCTATCTTTACACAACCGACAAAAGTGTTGTCGCGAAAGATATTTGCCTTACCGGGTAGCAGAGTTGCGCCTGTCAGTGGATTCACAACAACTGCTTGCAAATAGGCAAAACTGACTAAACGTGGAACGGCAATATATTTAGGTTGAGAGGGATAATTATCGCTGAAAATCGTGACTTTGTGCGGTGCGCCGTCGCTGGGAATCTTGATATTTCCGCCTACTTGAAATGAGACAGTGCCACCTTCTCTGGATATCTGGGCTGCTGCTGTTTCAGCTTCTATGCGCCCTGCAAAACCATCAGATAAGAACTCTTCTAGGTCTAAAAAATCACCCTCTGATACACACTCTGCTGATACACCCTCTGATACACCCTTTGATACACCCCGACCAGCAAATTGTGATAACTGTGGTAACAATGTATCGATATACCAAGGCTCTAGTTTTGGTGGGAGACTTCCCAATCCGGGTTTTGCTGTAGATAATATCAGCGCTACTCCTCTCCAATCTTCGCCTGTATTTTGTTTGACTTCGGCTAGGTAATTGAGATTGATTTGGTTGTTGGTGGTATTTACTCGCAAGTCGTAAAGGGGAGTCCAATATGCTTGCTTTACTACATAGGAAAGTTCTAGTTCAAAGTTGCCGCTGCCGCTTGGTTCTATGGCAACAATGATGTTAAAAATTTGCTGGGAATCGGGAGTTTCTACTTGTTGTAACTGTCGGCGTAAAGCTTTTATTTGCTTATCTAATTCGTGCATCTGTCTTCGGTGCTGCGCGATCGCACCCACATATTTTAGATAATTGGTTCCTAAAAAGTTCAGCAATTCGCCAGTTTCGTTTAAACCTACCTGCTGTTTGGCGATGCTGCTGGAAAAGAAACCGACGCTTTTTTCGCTTAAACCTTCAACAAATTTGAGTTGAATTTTGCGCGAGGCTAACCTGTCAAGTATTACCCGTTTTTGGGTTTCTAATTCTTGGATTTGTTGGGTGATTGCGGCGGGGCGATTGGCTACATATTCGCTGCTAAACACTGTTTCGCTACGCACTCCCAGCAATCGCACTGCAATTGTACCTGAACCGGTTGCTCTTACCGAGTCTGTTTCGAGGGTTGCGGGGAGAGAGGCGATCGCCAATTCTGTCTCGTTTCCCGTCAGCGTCACCGTACCACGCCGTGTCACCCGCGCGCGATCGGTATAAACCGTAACTTCGCAGATGCGAGTATCCACTGTTTTAAGTGTATCTAAATTAGGCGTTTCTGAATCAGTCATTGTCAGTTGCTCCTATTTAATCACCGTTTAGTCGATCGAGCATTTTCACAAGTAGTTTATTAATCAAACTCCTTGGTTAATGCCCCTACAAAACTCTTCCAGCGCATCCAAAGGCGAAGCAAACAAAATGCAGCGTTTCAGCAAAGACAAGTCCAACTCCGGCAGTATTTCGCTGCTAATAATGCGCTCATAACCTTCCTCTCGCAAGTGATATAATTCAAGTGTGCCGTCTTCCCAAAACCAGACTTCCGGCACACCCATCAGTCGGTATTTCTGAAGTTTAATCGGACTGCCGCTAGTGATAACAATCTCAATACATAAATCTGGAACATCTTTAATAGTTCCGAAACAATAAGACAAATCTGCTTGATACTCGACTTGATCTTCCACAATTTGACTGTAAGTACCGCTGGGAAAAAATACAATTCTTCTTTGCAGAAAATACTGTCCCATTAGCAAGCCCATCAAACACCTGATCGATTCATGCAACCTTCCAGTACCCACAATTTCTAAAACTCCATCACAATAAAACAAGCGTACATTGGGAACGTCTTCAAAGCTAGCTTGAATTGCCTTGAATTGATGCCATGTCAAACCGCGCCAAGTGAAACGCTGTTCGACTGCGGGAGAAGTTGTTGGATTGTCTACAGTTTGAACCATGACTGTCCTATTGATGTTGAAAATAGTAGCTTAGACGGAAGTTGGGCGGGTTTATGCGATCGTTAATTGTAGACATGGGTGGTCAGAAACCGGGTTTTTTGCGAGAAGAGGCATCACAGCCCGCAGATTCGGTAAAAACCCGGTTATGAAGGTTTTGATGGGTAGTTCTCGTTGGTAAAACCCGCCCCTACAGTTTAATGTTAGCTCACCGGCTCGATTCCTGCCAAATCTAAAATTTGAGGAATCAAATCTTCTCGCTTCACAGCCATCATGTGAACTCCTTGACAAATCTGCCGCGCTAGTTTAACTTGTTCTGCCGCAATTTTTATGCCTTCCTGCAAGGGTTCTGGAGCTTTTGCCAAACGATCGATCGTCTCTTGTGGTATGTGAACTCCCGGCACATATTTTTTGATAAATTCAGCATTTTTAGCTGATTTAAACAGAAAGATTCCTGCTAAAATGGGTTTGTTGCAACCAGCCGCAATCTGGTGCATAAACTTATCTAAAAGTTCAAAATCTGTGATTAATTGACTTTGAAAAAATTGTGCTCCTGCTTCTATTTTTTTCTCAAATCGACTTTGCAAACCTGACCAACTGGGGGATTGCGGGTCAACAGCAGCACCGGCAAATAAATCGGTAACTCCGTCTGTTAAACGTTTGTCATTCCAGTCGGTGCCGCCGTTCATTTTTTGAATAGTTTGTAGCAGTCGCACTGCTTCAAAATCAAATACGCTTTTAGCTTTAGGATGATCGCCAGCCTTGACTGGATCGCCTGTTAGTGCTAATACATTGCGAATGCCTAAAGCCTGTGCTCCCATGAGATCGGCTTGCAGGCCGATTTGATTGCGATCGCGACAAGCAACTTGACAAATCGGCTCAATTCCGTGCTGCAATAAAATCGCCGAAACTGCTAGGGGGCACATTCGCAACACTGCGCGACTACCATCGGTGATATTAATCGCGTGAACTCGGTTTTTGAGCTGTTGAGCCATTGCTAGGGTGTGAGTCATATCACCACCTTTAGGGGGGGTCACTTCGGCGGTAATTATAAATTCTCCGGGGGTGGTGCAAGCAGTGCGAAAACGATTCATGATTGGTTGACAGTTGACAGTTGACTGTTGACAGTTGACAGTTGTTAGTTGGCAGTTGAGAGTTGACAGTTGTTTGGCTGCTGACTAATAACTAATGACTAATAACTAATGACTAATGACCAATGACTAATGACTAATTAGGCAAAGAATAACCGAAAGCTTTTTTAACCTTAGTTAGAGTTTGGTTAGCAATAGCTTCTGCTTGTTCCTTTCCTCGACGTAATACTGATTCCAAGTATCCCCGATCGTCCATGATGTCTTTGTATTTATCCTGAATTGGTTTCAGGGCATTAATTGTCGTCTCTGTCAACAGGGGTTTAAAGTCTCCCCAACCCATATTTTCACACTCCGCTGCGACTTCTTCCTTCGATTTGCCAGAAAGCAGCAGGTAAAGCGTCAGCAAATTTCTAGCTTCCGGGCGATCGCGATCGTCAAAGGTCAAGCCTCGCACGGGATCTGTTTTGCACCGCTTAATTTTTTTGGTAATTGTTTCTGGCGAATCCAATAAATTAATTCGACTCAGTTCAGAAGGGTCAGATTTAGACATTTTGCGAGTGCCATCTGTCAAACTCATCACTCTCGCGCCGTCAGTCCGAATTAACGGTTCTGGAAGTTTTAAAACTGGGTTTTCGGGTGTGCCAAATTGGTGATTCAATCTGTTTACCAGATCGCGGGTGAGTTCCAAATGCTGTTTTTGGTCTTCTCCTACTGGCACTTTATCGGCATCGTAAAGCAAGATATCTGCTGCCATCAATACGGGATAATTCAGTAGACCGGCGTTGACATTTTCTCCTTGTTTAACTGATTTTTCTTTAAACTGAATCATATCTTGGAGCCAGTTAATCGGGGTGATGCAGTTGAGCAGCCATGCTAGTTCTGTGTGGGCCGAGACGTGGGATTGCACGAAAATAGTAGAATATTCCAAATCGATGCCGCAAGCTAAATAGAGAGCGGCGATGGTGTAGGTGTCAGAGGCTAGGGTTGCTGGATTGTGCGGTGCGGTAATTGCGTGCAAATCGACTACGCAAAAGTAATTTTCGTACTGACTTTGACCTTCTACCCAGTTGCGAATGGCACCGAGATAATTGCCGAGGTGCAGATTGCCTGTTGGCTGAACTCCTGAAAGAACGCGCTGTTTGCCCATGAGGAAAGAAGAGAATTGAAGTCACCTTTCTATATTGACACGTTATTTTAATTTCAGATCCTCTAATTTTATTGTGGGTGGGCATTGGGCATTGGGCTTCTAGCCCGTTCCACAATCCCCAATGACTAATGACTAATGACTAATAACTAATGACTAATTACCAATCTGTCAGTAACCTTGCTTTCCGTAAAACAAATGTCAACACTGTTTCTTGACCGGTAATAATATCGGCTCTTCCGTCCATTCCCGATTGAATTGAGTATTGGCGCGGGAGCTTAGCCTGGGGGGCTCCGAACAAGTTACTGCTAGGGGACTCGATTCTGGTTAAATAAGTTTGTTCTGGCTTGATTGACACTTCGTAATAAGCAGCACCTAAATTATTAGTGGGGTTTTGAGGGGCGATCGCATCTGGGGCGATTTCGCTGACAGTGCCTTTCAATGTGCCGTAGTCGGGGAAAGGTAGGGCGGAAATCCTGATTTGTACGGGTTGGCCGATTTGGATGCGAGCGATGTCTTGGGATGTGACTTTGGCTTTGATTACCAGGGGTACGTCGCTGGGGACGATTTGGGCGATCGCACTTCCTGCTTGCACGGTTTGACCGGGATTTCGCAACTCTAGTTTGAGAATTGTACCATCTGCTGGTGCGCGGATGACGCTATTTTCAAGTTTTAAATCTATTTGAGTTAATTCTTTTTTAGCTTGAATTAATTGTTGTTGAATGGACGATCGCTTCACGAGCAAAACCCGCCGACTTCTGCCTAGTCGCTCAGCTACATCTGGCAGGAATGTTGCTAATTTTACCAGAGCCGATTCGACTAATTCCTGTGCTGCGGAACTTTCACCTTGAATTGTCTGAAATTGGGCGCTGGCTAAAATTTGATTTTCCAAATCGCGCAGTTGTCGGTTAATTTGTGCTGCTGCTATCTGAGACTGAGAGACAGTTTCTTGCAACTGCTTTTTTTGACTTCCCAAGCTGGAAGCGTCCACAACTGCGATCGCATCTCCGGCCTTCACTACCTGATTCTCGCTCACCGCAATGCTTTCGACGGTTCCTTCCGTTGCAGCTTGTACGACGCGCACCTCTCCTGCGGGACGGACGATCGCGTCTGCTTTGACTATAGCGCTGTATTTGGTGACGCTAGCAAGGGCGATCGCACCCCCAAAGGTCGCCACCATCAAAATGCCCCCCAAAGTCGTCCAGCGGCTGACAGGGGGCAAAAACTGGTCGTTCTGAAGGGTTTCAGTGGGTGTGCGTTGGCGAATGGGAGACATGGCGGCAAGGGGGTAAGGAGGAGTTCGGCAACGGATTCTGTAACGGATTTAACGGATGGAAAGAAGGCAGAAGTAGATGCGGGCAATTAAGCGCAATGGTTTCAGTAATTAATAACGTCCGGTGGCACCGAGAAGGTTGCTTGAAAAATGAAAAATGGTGACAAATTCGGAGATCTCTTATTTCTTTTGTCACATTTATTTTTAGCTTTCCCGATAGCGCGGATAGGTTTAAAAGTCTCAATCAAAATTCGCAGGGTACAGCTAAAAATCCGCACAGATTCCCAGGATTTGCCGGCCAACTTTGCTCGCATATCAGGACTGTTGCAAAAACCGGGTTTCTGCTGTCCTTGTAAGTAAGTATTGAATATGTCACCTAGCCTTTGGCTTTCGCTAAATCTCTCTGATCAAGGGGGAAGAAAAAAGTCTGGGCTGCAAATTTTTAATTAATTACATTCTCAAGGAGTTCGTCATGCTTGAAAACCAACAAGATTCGCTATTCACTGAACTAACGGATGCAGAATCTGCTACAGTCAGCGGTGCCAGTATTACCGGCGGTGTCAGTGGCATCAGCAGCAACAGCGATGCCAGCAATATTAGTGGCTATGGCATCAATACGCTCTTGTTTGTACCGCAGCCCGGTCAACTTTATATGTACGATCCCAATCGTCAGCGTCCGTACAAAACCCTAGTGGTTTAGAGCTGGGTGTCAGGTTGTGCGGGGAAATTTTGAAAATCTATCCGTAAATTTCCGGAGAGCGATCGGGCTTTTGAGAAACATAGATCGGTATTTAAACTAGACTCTAGAAAACTTCTAAAATTTCTAGTTTCTGTTCAATTTTATCAACTAAAACGGAGTCTATCATGCAAGAAACTAAAGACACCTCACTGTTTACTGAAATCACCGCTGAAGAATCTGCTAGCGTCAACGGTGGCCACTATTATTCGAGATACTGTCACCGTCACCGTCCTCGTCGTCACATTGTGTACCGCCGCAATTGTGACGGTACTTTCAGAGCAGTATATCGCTACTGGTAAATTTGATTTCTGTCAAATCCGATCGAGCGATGTGAATCAATAAAGCACCCATAATTTTATGGGTGCTTTTTGCTGATTTGGTAGTGGGTGAGGGGTAATGTCCTTTAGGCTCTACTCATTTTACAAAATGCTAAAAAATATCCCATTTTTCCAGGGAATATCATTCTATGGAAAAACAAATAATTCTCTGAAATATCAGGTTGTTCTCCAGCAGAGCGAAGAAGATTGCGGAGCCGCTTGTCTGGCTTCGATCGCTAAATTTTATGGTCAGAATTTGACAATTAGTCGCTTGCGAGAATTTGTCGGTACGGGACAACAAGGGACGACTTTACTGGGATTGAAACAAGGTGCTGAGGCGATCGGGCTAAATGCGCGATCGGTGCGAGCAGCGTCTGCAATTTTAGACAAGCTGGATGATGCTCCTTTACCTATAATTATTCACTGGAAGGGTTATCACTGGGTAGTTTTGTATGGAAAGCAGGGCGAAAAATATGCGATCGCCGATCCAGCAGTCGGTATCCGCTATGTTTCCAAAGCAGAATTAGCCGCAGCTTGGACAGATTGGCTGTGTTTGCTGGTGGAACCCGATGCAGAGCGTTTTTTTGCTCAAGGTGATGGTCAAGCATCCGCAAGTTCCCTACAGAGATGGATGCGGCGAATTGGCATTTACCGCCAGATTTTAATCGAAGCATTCTTACTAAATATGGTCTTGGGTTTGCTGTCGATTTCTTCGCCTTTTCTAGTGCAAATTCTCACCGATGATATTCTGGTGCGGGGCGATACGCAACTTCTGGCCAGTGTGGCGATCGCGGTTATAGTAATGAATCTTTTTAGCAGCAGTTTAGGACTGGTACAGTCGAACTTAATCGCTCAGTTTTCCCAGCGCTTAGAATTGGGATTTGTGATGGAATTCGGGCGCAAACTCCTGCGCTTACCTCTGAGTTTTTACGAAACCAGACGCAGCGGCGAAGTTATTAGTAGATTACAAGATATTCAAGAAATCAATCAATTAGTTTCTCAAGTCGCTATCAGCTTACCCAGTCAATTTTTTATAGCTGTAGTTTCTTTTTGTTTCATGCTATTTTACAGCAAACAACTAACACTTGCAGCTACATTCCTGGCTTTATTGATGACTGCTTCTACGGTAATTTTTCTCCCCGTATTGCAGCAAAAAACGCGAAATTTACTCGTACTAGAATCTGAAACTCAAGGCGTTTTAGTAGAAACTTTTAAAGGCGCGCTGACCGTCAAAACTACTGGCAGTACCCAGCAACTTTGGGAAGAATTTCAAACCCGCTTCGGTCGCTTAGCAAATCTCACTTTTCGTACTACACAAATTGGCATTCTAAACAATATATTTTCTGGTTTTGTTGCGTCGGCGGGGAGCATTACTCTGCTGTGGCTTGGGAGCGGTTTAGTGATTGACAAGGTATTGAGTATCGGTCAATTGCTAGCGTTTATTAGCATGAATCAAAATGTCACTACTTGGGTGAATTCCTTAGTAGGATTTACTGACGAAATGACTCGCGTCCAGACAGCAACTGAACGGCTATCGGAGGTCATCGACGCTGAACCGGAAACCAAAAGCGATAGGAATAAACCTTTCGTAACTATTCAGAATCGCGACGATATTGTTTGTAAGAGCGTTAACTTTCACTATCCGGGCCGACTGGATTTGCTGGAAAACTTTTCTGTCACTTTTCCTGGTGGCCAAGCAATTGCTTTAATTGGCTATTCTGGCTGCGGCAAAAGTACGCTAGCGAAAGTAATTGCTGGTCTGTATCCGCTGCAATCTGGTAATATTAGAATAGGCGATTACAACTTACAGGATTTGTCTCTCGATAGTCTGAGACAGCAGGTAGTTTTGGTTCCCCAAGAAGCACATTTTTGGAGCCGATCGATTCTGGAAAATTTCCGTTTGGGAAGTCCAGAAATCAGCTTTGAACAAATCGTTAAAGCGTGTAAAATTGCTGGTGCGGACGAATTTATCAGCGAATTACCTGATAAATACCAGACAGTTTTAGGGGAATTTGGAGCGAATATTTCTGGTGGACAGAGACAAAGATTGGCGATCGCCCGCGCAATTCTCAACAACCCGCCCGTATTGATTTTAGACGAATCTACCGCAGGGCTTGACCCCGCAAGCGAAGCGGAAGTTTTAGAACAATTGTTGATGTACCGGCACGGAAAAACCACGATTTTCATCAGTCACCGGCCGAGAGTGATCGATCGCGCTGATTGGATTATTATGTTAGAGCGCGGCAGGTTGAAAGTGCAAGGATCTGCTGCAAAATTGCGATCGATCCCAGGAGATCATTTAGAGTTTTTGCATCCTTGAACTCCTTAATAAAACGACAGGTTGAAATCTGTCACTACACAAACAAAACCCGCCAGCGCGGGTTGATTTAAGACTCTTATAGTCCGCGCAGGCGGACTTGGTTTGTGTAGACGCGAATTCGATTCGCCCGGTATCTATTTAAATATCGATCTTCAGGCAAATTCTCTTCGCAGGAAATCTAATAACTCGACATAGTTAAAACGATCGCCTCCCGATCTCCCAACACCAAACCATACTCCAAACCCTCAACAACCGCCTGATAAGAAGCATCCAAAATATTACCAGAAACCCCAACCGTCGTCCAACGATCTTGACCATTACTAAACTCAACCAACACGCGAGTTTTAGCAGAAGTACCCGCACATCCGTCCAGAATTCGCACCTTATAATCGGTTAAGTTAAAATCAGTAATTGCCGGATAAAAATTCCGCAAAGCCTTCCGCAAAGCCGCATCAAGAGCCGAAACAGGCCCGTTTCCTTCCGCACATTCCAGAATATTTTGACCGTTAACAGTCACCTTCACCGTAGCCAAAGAATTAACAGTTTCTTCCCGGCCTTTGTCGCAGTGAACCTGAAAACCTTTAATCTCAAATAAACGTCGCCGCTTTCCCAAAGCCTCCCGCATTAACAATTCAAAAGACGCCTCAGCACCTTCAAATTGATATCCTTGACTTTCCAAAACTTTCAATTTTTCCAGAATTTGGCGGCAAGCAGGATGTTGGCGATCGAGCTCAATTCCAAAAGTCCGAGCCTTAGCCAAAACATTACTCAAACCCGCTTGATCCGAAATCACAATTCTGCGTCTGTTGCCGATTTTTTCCGGTTCCAAGTGTTCGTAAGTTAGCGGATTTTTCTCAACAGCCGATACATGAATCCCGCCCTTGTGAGCAAAAGCCGAAAGACCGACAAAAGGAGCATGGTCATCGGGAGCAACATTGACAATTTCGCTGATCGATCGACTTACTTGAGTTAATTTCACCAATTGCTCATCTTGAATACAATCATAACCCAACTTGAGCTGAAAATTAGGAATCAACGAACATAAATTAGCATTGCCGCAGCGTTCGCCATAACCGTTAATAGTTCCCTGCACCATCTTCACCCCTTCCTGGACAGCAGCCAAAGCATTAGCAACCGCAACTCCCGAATCATTATGAGTGTGAATTCCCAGTTGAATTTTAGAATTTCTCCCCCCCTTAATAAGGGGGGGTTGGGGGGGGTGAATTTCCGATTCAGAAATATCCCAAGTTTCCATTGTTCCAGCCACATCGCGCACAACTTGACTAACTTCGTGAGGTAAAGTGCCGCCATTCGTATCACAAAGCACCAGCCATTCTGCACCAGCATTCAGCGCCGCTTCCAAAGTTTTAATAGCATAATCTCGATTGTGTTTGTAGCCATCAAACCAGTGTTCAGCATCATAAATAACGCGCCTTCCCTGACTCCGCAAATATTCAATTGTATCTCGAATCATCGCCAGATTTTCTTCTAGCGTCGTCTTCAAACCTTCAATAACATGAAAATCCCACGACTTCCCAAACACCGTTACCCAGCGAGTACCCGCCGACAAAATAGCCTGCAACATTTCATCATTAGCCGCCGTCGTTCCCGGCCGCCTAGTCGAACAAAAAGCCACAACTTCTGCTTGAGTTAGGGGCTGTTCTTTGAGCCGCCAGAAAAATTGTACGTCCTTAGGATTAGCTCCTGGCCAGCCGCCTTCGATAAAGGGAATTCCTAAACTGTCTAACTGACGAGCAATTCGCAGTTTGTCTTCGAGAGATAGGGATAGTCCCTCGCACTGAGCGCCGTCTCGCAGCGTGGTATCGTAGATCCAGAGCTGATTTGTCATGGGGAATTAGAAATTGAAATTTGGTAATATGACTTATTATATTAGATGAATTTATTTGCAATAAATGCGATAATATATAGGAAAGTTAACATAGATCTAATTGGGGTGAATTGCTGTGGTTCAAGTACAAGCACAAGGAAAAACATTTGAGTGCGATCGCGGAGCCAATCTCCGTGAAGTTTTGCTCAAAAACGGTATCGATCTTTACAACGGCAACGCTAAAGTCATCAACTGCCACGGCTTGGGCACTTGTGGCACCTGTGCCGTCACCGTCGAGGGTGAAGTTTCCGAACCCCAGTGGCGCGAAAAAACCCGACTTTCGCTCCCTCCTCATTCTCCCACATCCAACCGCCGTTTGTCCTGCCAAACTCAAGTTTTAGGCGATATTAAGGTAACAAAATATGACGGTTTCTGGGGCCAAGGCTCTGAAACTGCCTGGAAACCCCAAGCATAGATTTTTTGTCGATCGTAGGACTTACGGAACTATCACAATCCAATCGACTTGTAGGGTGCGTCAGACGAAGTTATAAAACGACTATCGATTATTTCTGGTTCTGACGCACCTTACTATTATAGATAACAAAGTCAAGGATTTATATTGCAAAAAATCAATGAATTCATCTACAGATATTCTCATTATTGGCGGCGGAATCATCGGTTTTTCCCTAGCAGTTGAACTCAAATTGCGAGGGGCATCTGTCACCATCCTCGCGGGCGAATTACAACAACCTGCGGCACGCGCGGCTGCGGGAATGCTGGCTCCCCAAGCCGAAAGAATTCCCCCCAGTCCGATGCTGGATTTGTGCTTACAAAGTCGTGCATTATATCCTGCATGGGTTGAACAGCTAGAAGATATTACTGGCTTGCAAACGGGATATTGGCGATCGGGAATTCTCGCACCTGTTTGCCAAGATCAGGATTACGAAAAGCCTGAATCTTCAAACCTTAATGCTCAATGGTTGGACGGAGATGCTATTCGCCAGCACCAGATTGGATTGGGTGAAAAAATAATTGGCGGTTGGTGGTATCCAGAGGATAGCCAAGTTGATAACTGCGCTTTGTTTCGGACGCTTCAGACTGCAAGTAAAAAATTGGGGATTGAAGTTATTCCAGACAGTGCTGTCGAAATTATTCGGCAGGGAAACCGAGTTTTGGGTGTTAAAACAACGGCAGGAAAGTTGCAAGCTGACCGTTATGTTTTGGCAACTGGTGCTTGGTCTAAGCAGTTATTAGATATTCCGGTTTTTCCAAGAAAGGGGCAAATGCTGTCGGTATGTGTGCCGGAAGATTGTGCAGTCACTCAGCCGCTGCAAATGGTTTTATTCGGAACTGGGATTTATATTGTGCCCCGTCAAGATGGTAGGATTATTATTGGCGCGACTAGCGAAAATGTCGGATTTACTGCGGGAAATACGCCAGCGGGAATGCAAAGTTTGCTAGCAGGAGCGATGAAGTTATATCCTGAATTGCAGAATTATCCTCTTCTGGAGTTTTGGTGGGGATTTCGACCTGCTACTCCTGATGAGTTTCCGATTTTGGGTGCTAGTGCTTGGGAGAATTTGATCCTGGGAACGGGGCATTATCGGAATGGGATTTTATTGGCTCCTGTGACGGCTAAGTTGTTGGCTGATTTGATTTTGGAGCGCAAGTTAGATCCGTTGTTGGCGGCTTTTGATTATTCTAGGTTTGCTGAATCTTTGGGGGTTGAGAATGGTGAATAGTGGGATTTATTACTGTTTTTAAGAAGAGGTGGAGCCTCTGGATATGCGTTACCAGGCAGAGCCTGGTAACGAGAAACGAGATAACGAGATACAACGAGATTTTTTCTTTGAATATGAGCTAGCTCATAGAAAGATTTGAGAAAATTTGGCAAACTGAGGGTAAGGTTAAATAGGAGGTCAAAATTATGACCAATTCTACTCTCAATTTTAAGACTGCACCGGGACATGAAGTGCTGGCTGCTGCTGGGAAAAAGATGCTGCGCCCTGGGGGAAAAGCTGCTACAGAAATGTTGTTTGAATGGGCGGATTTTCAGCCTGGGGAGACTGTTTTGGAGTTGGCTGCTAGTTTTGGATATAGTTCGATCGCCCTAGCTGAACGTTTTGGCGTAAAAGTAGTCGGAGTTGAGAAAAATCCCGACAGTGTGGCTCGCGCTCGTGCTAATATTGCAGCAGCCGGTTTGACGGCTCAAGTGGAAATTGTAGAAGGAGATATTTTTCACTTAGAACGGATTTCTGAACAGTTTGATTATGTTTTGGCTGAAGCTATCATGACAATGCAGTCGCCGTCGGGGAAGGCTAAAATTATATCGGGAATTGGCGATCGGCTAAAACCAGGTGGCAAGTTTCTCTCTCACGAAATGTTAGCTAGAAATCAAGAAGCAGAAATTAACCAAGCTTTATCGGAAGTGATTCGCGTCAATTCAATGCCTTTGTCTGAGTCTAACTGGATTGCTGTTTGCGAAAACGCGGGTTTGCTAGTAGAAAAACATCTCACTGGAGGGATGGGACTTCTCAACGTTTGGCGGATGATTCAAGATGAAGGTTTTGTGGATACAGTGCGGATTTTCTGGAATATTTTAAGTAAATCGCAAATTCGCGATCGCATTTTAGCCATGCGTCGAGTTTTCCAAAAGTACGATCGCGATTTAGGCTACATCATCCTTTGTGCAACCAAACAATCTTCAGGGAGTCAAAAATTATGACGACTACTCTTTTACCGCTACAATCTTCAGCAATCCAACTCCGAGAAGCAATAGAATATCCCGCCGCCGGAGTGCTGAGCAAAATTTTAGTCAAAGACAATAATTGCCAGTATAGCCTATTTTGTCTGGCCGCAGGAACGGAGATTTCCGAACACACTTCTGCGCGCAATGCCACAGTTAATGTACTCGAAGGAAAGGGAATTTTGACTTTGGAAGGTAAAGATATTGTTTTGGAAACGGGGGTGTTTGTCTTCATGCCCGCCCGCGCTCTCCACGCCTTGAAAGCCGAGGAAAATTTGGCTTTTATCTTGACACTTTCCGAAGTAAATTAATCATACCCCCTTTATTCTTTAATCCGCTTGGAGTGGAATTCGTTTATGTAGGGGCAATCCCCCCGTGGTTGCCCCGATTTCAATCGCCGAGTAACAAAAGGAGTAACAACCCCGGATTTGATTTTTACATTTAATCTATTTCTTCTCCAGAGGCGATCGCCTCCAATTTTTCCCAATCCAATATAGTAATTTTCCCCCCTCGACTGTAAGATACAACTAACTTTAGTTTCTTAAACAACCGCACGCATTCCTCGTAAGTAATTCCAATACTGCGAGCAATTTGATAATAGGGAAAACGTTTTTCTAAACATATACTATTCTCAGTAATCTTTGTATTTTGCTCGACACAAAAGTAATGAATAAATCGGGCCAGCCGCACGATCGCCCTTTCCGACACCAACCCATGCACCGTTTCGTGCAGTTGCTGCAACCGCTGATTAAAAACCGTCAATATTCGCAAAGCAATTTCGGGATTTTGCCCAATAGCTGCTAGTAAAAATTCCCGATTTATGGTAAGAACTTGCACATCACTTTCTGCTGTCACCGTTGCCGGGGCTATGGCATTACCAAGCAAAGCAGGTGCGGCAAAGATATCTCCTTGACACAAGGTGCGGAGAATTGTTTCTTTTCCCGCCGCCGCTGTTTTTGCAACCCGCAAAGAACCGCTCAAAAGAGTGTATAATTTTTCCGGGATGCGATCGCCCTCGTGCATCACAACTTCTCCCTGTCGATAAGTGCAAATTTCTGTGTCTCCTTGCAATCGCTCTAATTCAGTTCGGTTTAAGCTGGCAAATATCTCAATTTTAGCAAGTTGATCAACGGTTGCTTTCATGCAGGTAACTCTACCGTATCGGAGTCTATTGAGAGTATAATAACGGTGAATCCAGAATATATTGAACAAAGTAGACAAATCTACAAAAATGCAGAACCAGAATATCGGCGATCTTATTTTGATGAGGTAGCTGGCGGATTTGTACTCATCCACCAACAACACAATCTTAATAATTCGGAAAGTTTTGTCGCTGAAGTTTTGGCTAAAATGGGAAAAAGAGTTATACTTTTGAGCGAGCAAGCAGCAGAGGGTGTGAGAACACCAGACGCTGAGATAGACGGTGAAATTTGCGAATTTAAGGAGTTAACAAAATCTACTAAAAACCTGAGATATCGAGTTCAAGAAGGAATCAGCCGGGCAAAAAATCAAGGTGCAGCAGCCGTTATTATTCACATCAACCGAGAGACTTACGAGTTTTGGAAGATAAACGACGGCATCAGAAAAGCTTTTTATTGGGACGAAAGACAACTGATTCAGACCATTATATTAGTATTCAACAGCGAAGAAGTTCAAAAAATTACTAGGGAGGAATGGGAAAATGGAAGACGTTTTTAATGAGTTTGAAGAAGTTATACAAACCGGCTTAAAAAATAATATGCCGCGAGATGCTAAATTGATCACGGTTGGGCAAATTATTTATGCAGTTACCCGCGACGAGCTGACAAATAAAGAAGGTTGGCGGCTTGAAGAGATGCTCGGAGGCAGAACACAGTGGGAAGATGCTCTTGAGTACAGTATTTTTGGCTATCCAGTAGATACAGCAACTCCACCTTTTGACAAACCTCTAATTATTGCTGGCAAAACTTTTCATTCTCGCTTAATGACTGGTACGGGAAAATATCGCAGCATAGCAGAAATGCAGCAAAGTGTCAATGCTAGTAGGTGTGAAATTGTGACTGTAGCTGTGCGGCGAGTGCAAACAAATGCTCCCGGACATGAAGGATTGGCCCAAGCTCTGGATTGGACTAAAATTTGGATGCTGCCAAATACTGCGGGTTGTCAAACTGCGGATGAGGCGATTAGAGTGGCTCGTTTGGGTAGAGAAATGGCGAAACTTTTAGGCCAGGAAGACAATAATTTTGTCAAGTTAGAAGTGATTCCTGATGCTAAATATTTGCTGCCAGATCCGATCGGCACTTTAGAAGCAGCAACACAATTAGTCAAAGAAGGTTTTGCCGTTTTGCCTTACATCAATGCCGATCCCCTGCTAGCCAAACGCCTAGAAGAAGTTGGCTGTGCGACAGTCATGCCTTTAGGTTCGCCGATCGGCTCTGGACAAGGAATCAACAATGCTGCCAATATTAAAATAATTATTGACACGGTGAAGATTCCTGTGGTAGTGGATGCGGGGATCGGAACGCCCAGCGAAGCGGCTCAAGCCATGGAAATGGGCGCCGACGCACTGTTAATCAATTCGGCGATCGCCAATGCCCAAAATTCCCCAGCAATGGCAAAAGCAATGGGAATGGCGGCAGAAGCGGGGCGTTTAGCGTACTTAGCAGGCAGAATGCCAGTTAAAGATTATGCGATCGCCTCGTCTCCCGAAACAGGTACGATCGCCTCAAAATAGCTTCCCGAAATTTCCAGGCCGCTTTTTTGGTAAAGTTGTAAACATCAAAAATATTAAGGATTGTGACTGATGCCTTACATCAACGATGACGATGGACGCCTGAACAACTTTGCCAAAGAGCCGAAGGTGTATAAAGCAGAATATCCCGACAAGAAACAGCAGCTGAACTACATCATCCTAGGCGTTGCCGGGGTAATGTTAGTTGCCTTATTGGTGTTTGTGGCTGCTTCTGTGTAAAAACTGGGCTAAGATTCAAAGCTGCTTCCAATCCAAATTTTAAATAATCCTTGACTAAACCATGTTTCGCAATAAATGGAAACATGGTTTTTTGTGTTTCAATAAAACCAGGGATTTGCGACATTCCTGAACCTCGTCGCGCGAGCTGAAAAACTAAATAAGACAAACCCCAGAGGCTTCCCCATGTAATTAATCAGACTGGCTTTTGATACTCCCCAGCCCGCTCCGGGACGGGGATTCTTAAAGAGTCCAAATGCGAACCTTTAAAGGCGAAATCAAAGCGCCCCTACCCACTCAGCTTGGACAAATCCAAACCTTGCGTATACTTTTAGCTTTTTTACGCTTTCCGAGTCCATCACTTAGCCTGAGATAGGTACGCTCAACAACCTGCCTTTTGTTTGCCCTTTAACTATTCCGAATCAAGTCGGAGCTGTCCGTTGCCGGGATTGCACCGTACTAGGATGTTTCAACGCGCAGATGGTTATTCTTACTTGCTGCTCCCATAATACCAAATATTGAAGGCGGCTGTCACGCTCGCGTAGTCGAATGTGTTGAAACGGCTGCCGACTTCTCCCCAGGTCCTTAGCCCGGGGCTTGCGTCTCGCTCTTCGGTCACAAACATAAAATTGCCTAGCTAAAATCTACTATTCTCAGGTCATCATCGGTGCGTTTCACTGTCCTCCGGGTCGAGTTGCTCGCGTTCGGCCGATCGGGATTTCAAATCTAAAATCTAAAATCTAAAATCTAAAATCTAAAATCTAAAATAGCCTGACTGTGATGTCTATTCCTTTCCCAAAAGTTTCTAGCTCGAACAAGCAGATTTACCAACGCTTGAAACAGGCACTTGAACTGAATTTGCGCCGTCAAATTTTTATCGCCGCCTGCGATGACTTGCGCTTGCGGGACTGTCTAGCAGCCCGTTTAGAGGCAGAATTAGCAGCCCCAGAAACAGGGGAAAGTCCTCGCTCTTCGATCGACTATCCCCGATTTGTCAGTTTGGAACTCAACCTCAGCGATCCCAATCCTTGGGGGGCGATCGCCTGGTGGCTAAACGAACACGCACCAGCCTCAAATGCGCGCAGCTACAGCCGCTTACCGGGATTCCAAATTCTCGGAACCGAACACTTGACACGCCAGCCAGCAGCCATACAGTGGTCGTTCCTGAGCTATTTGAGGGACATCGAAGCATACTTGCAAATGTCAGAGTCTACTCTGCTGCTGTGGGTGTCGCGACCTTGGCTAAGTTCGATCGAGTCCTCAGCCCCGGAATTTTGGCAATGGCGCACCGGAATATTTGAGTTTGAAGGCGAACCAACTCCCGCCCAGGGAGACTTTGGGGACTCCGATGACAACGGAGATTTGGGAGACTTACCAGACAAGGGAGACTTGGGCGATCGAGTTTTAAGCACTGCTGTTTCGGGACAATCCAAAGTCCCCAATTCCCCATCCCCAATTNNCCAATTCCCCATCCCCAATTCCTCATCCCCAATTCCCCATCCCCAATTCCTTGAACTAGCAGATTTGGTACTAGCAGCGGCTTCGGTGGAATTGGAATCAGAACAGACCCCATCGGGGGAAAATTTTCTGCCGCTGCAAACTCTACAATATATCGAACTGCTGCAAGAACATCAGTGTTGCTCTGAAGCTTTGGCTTTGGCTTATCAAGGTTTGGGAAATTTTTACCGCGATCGCATTCTACCCTCCGACTCGGACGGGCCAAACCTGATCGTCGCCATTCGTGCGTTTGAGCAAGTAATTTTCTACCTCAATCTCGATCGCAACTCCCAGGAAAATCAACAACACACTCCCGAATGCGATCGACTAATTGCCGAATTGAAACAAAACTTAACTCAATACCCTTTACAGTCAAATAGCCTAGCGCCAATGGCCGATCTACTCAACGACCTCGGCACTCTCTACTGGATGCGATCGCGCGCCTCAAGAAGCCATCCCGAAGGGAATCCCACAGTCGGCGACCCCACCTTTGCGACCGTATACTCCCTCGAACGCAGTATCGCCCTCTACCGAGAAGGTTTGAACAAAATAGATGTCGCAGCCACACCCCAAATCCGCGCCTTATTAAACAAAAATCTGGGAATCGCCTCAGCGGATTTAGCCCGCTATCAAAACAAGACAGAAAACTTGCAGCAAGCGGTTGTGGCCTACCAGCAAGCCCTGCTGGATCTAGACCGCACCGCTGAACCCCAACAGTACGCAGCAGCTCAGAATAATTTGGCAACAGTATACTGGAATTTAGCTCAAGACGGTCAGCCGTTAGCGAAGCCCTCGGAGAGGATCGCACACCTCAAAAGCGCGATCGCAGCTTACACCCAAGCACTCTCCTGCTACAGTCCCGAACGAGAACCCCTCAACTATGCCAAAGCCCACAACAACATCGGCACAGCCTGCTGGAACCTCGCCCAACACGAACCCTCAGAAATCTTGCTCGTCAGAGCGATCGCGTCCTATCGCGAAGCCTTGAAATACCGCACGCGAGAATTAGTACCCGCCTATGCCGCAGCCACCCAGAACAATCTCGCCACCGCCTATTGGCATTTGGCGAACCAGCAACAGCACTCAGCCACCAGGCTCGCATCTTTGCAGCAGGCGATTTTGGCCTACGAAACATCCCTGGATATCGCCGGAGAGCTCGATCGAACCCAACTCACCTTTGACATCTTAGCCACCCGCAACAATCTAGGACTAGCCCACTATCAACTAGCCACAGACCCAGATTTCGCGTCAGACAAAGCCGCACAGACACGCCATCTAGAAGCAGCACTGCACCACCAGTTGCAAGTCTGCGCCACATGGGGAAAATATCTTCAAGACAAAGGGTTAACATATGGGGATAAACTCAAGCTACAAGACTCAAGCAACTCCCAAGCTGCTGATTCCCGACAAACAGCTTTGAGCTATATTGTCAAAACGATTCGAGCTTTCTATAGTGAATGTGGGCTGCAAGGCCAAAATTTAGCCTTATCCAAAGTTCCCGGAGATTTATTACCTGAAATCTTGCGCAGGCTATAACCATTAAAAACTCAATTTTTCCGAGGTTTGTATCCAGTTTTCTATTACTATGTCTAAATATTCTTGCCTAATTCTTCAAGCAAAGTTGTGGTCATGGCCCCTGTAAAAATCCTTGTGGTTGATGACGACCCGGCAATCCGAAATTTACTTCATCGTTTTTTAAGCCAGCAAGGTTATCAAGTTGAGTCTGGCCAGGACGGTCAGACTGGTCTGGAATTATTTGATCAACTCAATCCTGACTTAGTAGTTCTGGATGTAAATTTACCCGACACCACTGGCTACAAACTATGTCAAGAAATGCAAAGCCGCACGGGCGTGTTTGTGTTGATGCTGACCAGCCGCAACGATGAAGCTGACAAAATGAAAGGGTTTGCCGAAGGTGCTGACGACTACATTACTAAACCCTTCAGTCTCGTAGAGATTGGAGCTCGCATAGCAGCTATTTTGAAACGCAAGCGCATTGTTACTTCCGCAGAACAACAAAGCCTGGTTTTTGGACAGCTACAGATAGATCCCGTCCGCCGCGAGGTGATTCTGAGCAATCAAATAGTTGCTTTGACTGCTTTAGAATTCGACCTGCTGTACTGTTTGGCCAGCAAGCCCGGTCGCGTTTGGAGGCGATCGGAACTGCTGCATGAAGTGTGGGACTACGAGTATGTAGGAGCCGATCGCGTGGTGGATGTCCATATCGGTCAAATTCGCCGCAAAATAGAACTCGATGCCAATCAAAATCCCATGATTCAAACCGTCCGCGGCGTGGGTTACAAATTTGAGGCAACAACCTAGGGATTAATGGCGGGTATATTTGGAATTGACCGAAAGCAATTGGTTTCGCGACCCCCGGATCGATCGGAGGTCGCATTTTCTTCAATCCAACATCCCAAAACTCAAAACCAAAATCACCTAGCGCCCTGTTTCTTGCAAATACTCGCTGACTTCGATCGCCCGCTCAAAACCCCACCGCACGCAATCACCCAAAGCAATACCGCCAACGTAGTTGCTGCACAAATACACCCCCGGCAAGGATTTTAAGCCGTTCTCGACCTGTTGCAGGCGCTGAATATGACCCAAATTGTACTGAGGAATCGC
>DPLL01000149.1:39650-40293 GCA_003542015.1 Microcoleaceae cyanobacterium UBA9251
CGAATTCCCTGGCCCCTCGGAATTAAATTTCCAAAACCCACTAATTTACCCTTGACATCCGACAGCGGATATGCTAAGACAACGCAGGCAACCGTAGGATAAGTAACAGCTTGTAAAGCGCTGCTAACTTCCGGTTGGAGAGGTGCCAACAACTCCGCTGTGATGTAGGCGGGAGTTGTCAAAACGACGGTGCGCGCCTCAACTTGTTGCTGGCCGTCAGGTGTAGCAAATTCCGCAATGTAAGTTTGGCGTTCCGTGCGTTGGAGGCGAGTCAAGTGCCAATTGAGTTTGAGCCGATCGCCCAATTGAGCAGCGATCGCCTCTGGCAGAGCCTTCAACCCCTGTTTAAACGAACCCAACTCCCCCGGCTTAGTCTGAGGAATATTCGGGTCTACGGGCAATTTCTTCGGCCTTTTTCTAGCAGAAAGCAGCGCGCCCGCCACTAGGCCGCCACCCACATCAGCCATCTGAGTTACCCGGCCAAAAGCAGCCGCCGCACTCAACTGTTGCGGATCGCCCGCATAAACCCCAGAAACAAAAGGTTCCACCAATCGCTGCATCACTTCCGTACCAAGATGGCGTCGGAAAAATTGAGAAACAGTTTCCTCTCCACCCTGCTGCGACAATTGAGAACCCATCGCCG
>DPLL01000150.1 GCA_003542015.1 Microcoleaceae cyanobacterium UBA9251
GGTGACGAAAGAGCAGAATCTTGTTCCCCCCTTATTAAGGGCGGTTAGGGGGGATCAGATTCTATGCAGCCTCATAAAAAACTGGTATTAGGACGTTGTTAATAGCCCAAACCATTGATTTTATTGCATTTCCCTTCTTCCTTTTTCCAACTTCCTTCTTCCTTCTGCTATACCAGGACTCTGCTCTTGAGCATAAGATTCATTGGTAAAATAGTAATGGCTGTGGGGTTCATTTTTAGGACTTACTCCATTCACCACCAAGCCCAGAACGTGCTGACTGGATTTCTGCAAAAGCTCCTTCGTAAAAGCCACAGTACCAGAATTAAGAACTCCCGGCCGCACTACCAATAAAATCCCATCTGCTTTATTCCCCAGAATCAGAGCATCAGCAGCAACATTCACAGCAGGAGCATCAATGATAACTGCATCATAACTAGCCGAAAATTGCTTAATTAACGAAGTGATCCGCTGCGAATCTAAGAGAGCCATTGGATTAGGTGGAATCACCCCGCAAGTCAGCACATCTAAATTATCCATGACTGGGGCGATCGCACTTTTCAATTCAGCCTGTCCCACAATCACATTGCTCAAGCCTAATTGATTAGGAAGTTCCCAAATCCGATGTTGAACAGGACAGTGCATATCCGCATCTACCAGCAAAACCTTCCGTCCCAATTGAGCTATAGCTACAGCCAAATTAGCCGATACAGTAGACTTACCCTCTTGCGGTAGCGAACTACTGACAACAATCACTTTCAGCTCTTTATCAGAACTCAGAAACCTCAGATTTGCCTGAAGCATTCGGTAAGCAGCACTGCTCGAAGTATGAGGAGTACCTCTAACAACAATCGGTCGAGGAGATAGCTCTAAATCCTGCGAAGCAGACTTAAGCCGCCAGGAATTGCGCCGAGTATTTTTGTCAGACTTTCTCTGGAAAGGAATCACCCCCAACAAAGTCAACCCAAACAATTCCCTCGCCTCTTCAATAGTTTTCACAGACTTATCTTGAGACTCTAAAACCAGCGCCGCAGCTATAGCAAGCAGAGTTCCCAACAAAGTACCCGACACCAGCAATAAAGACTTGCGAGAACTCATTGGTTCTTCAGGAACACTAGGCTTTTGGATAATGCGAGCATTCCCGACTTGCTGATTTTCAGTAATCCGAATTTCCTGAAGTTTTTTCTGCAATTCCTGATAATCCGCTTCGGCTTCTTGGAGTTTCCTTTCTAGTTCCCGCTTTTCCTTCTCTAGCTTCGGCAAAACTTTTACCCGCTGCTTGTAGCCAGCTAGAGCATTTGATAAAAGAGTAACTCGCTCAGCCAAACCCTGGCGTTCTACATCTACCTTGATAAATTCTTCGATCAGTTTTGGTTTCACATCTCCTATCTGTAAACTTTGATTTTGCAACGGCTGTTGACCACCTAAAACTTGTTGTATTTGTTTGTCTAATAAAGCTTTCATAGTAGCTTTATTAGTTTGTAGCCTAGTAATTATCGGCGAAGTTTCCACGTAGCGATTTTGCTCAATTGCTAACTGCCGCTCTATCTGTTTGTATTCTTTCAGAGCTTCCTGCACAGTGCTAGATTGGCTGAGAGTGCTGGCCGCCAATGCTTGCTGGGGATTCATTTGTAATTGGTCTTCAAATGCTTTGGACTTAGTATTTGCCTTGATCAAATCAGACTTAGCTTGGTCGATTTGACTTTCTAGTCCCGCCATAACCGTTACTGCTGAACTAGCTTCTTGTTCAAGATTTACAACTTTATTATCTTCTTTGAATTTGCTCAATTCTGCCGCAGCTTTCCGCATAGTTTTGTCTGAATTAGGCAGTTTTTTTTCAATAAACTGTCGAACAGACACAGCTTCTAGCCGATTGACTTTTTGATTGTTNNATTTTCTTCGTCTTTTAAGTGAAGTCTATTTATAGTTTTTTCGACAATTTCGACAGAACGAATCAGTTCGATCTCGGTAGTCAGAGGGTTGCTTTGCTCCGCCGCCGGAGTCAACTGTCCGAGTTCTTTTCCCAATTCTGTTAAAGCAGAGCCAGGAGTTGTTTTCTTAAATAACAGCTTTCCTTCTGCTTCATAAACTGCTTTTTCCTTAAGTGTGGTGTAGGCGGTGAGTGCCAAAACCGAGGCAAATACAGCTAAGGCTGGTAGCCACCGGCGCTTCAGAATCTGCCAGTATGCCTGAAATCCCATACCAGTTTCAGTTGATTCCATAAATTACTCCAGAAAAGTGATTTATTGGTAAAAAGTGTAGATTAAACATTGCCAAAAATTCAGTTTTAGCCTAAACAGCATAAGGCTTACAGACTCATTCTTGAAGATATAGCAGTTCTCAATCTTGGTGAGGTATGCCCACGGAGGCCTATGCCCTATGCCCTATGCCCTATGCCCTATATCAAGCGTGCACCGCACTGTTACTTAGAAAGGCTATATCTATTATATCAGTTAAGTCAAAACTGTCATTAGTTTAAGAAATATGTTGTTTGTGTTCCAGATCACAGACAAATTTTTAGATTTTTATAAGACCAAATGTAAACATTTATAAATTTTATCACCGATCGAAGCAGTGGTAGGACAAGATAGATGCAGCAGGTGATATTTTAAAAAAACAATTTAGCAAAAAAAATTAGGAGACGGGAGATGTTCTTTGTACTATCACCTGAATGATATCACTTGAGTGATACCAGATTAAAAGGCTGATTAATTTCAGATGCCAGGGTGGTACAAACAAACACCTTAGCGTCAGGTACTAGAGCTTGTTTTGGTAAACTTGTTATCTAATAGCGTGTTATGAAGAGAATCATAAAAAACATCAGCAAAGTGTTGCTGGGATTAAGAACCCGCCATTTTTTGATGCTCGATGCAATTTGTTTTGCGATCGCACCCTTATTGGCCCTGGAAATTCGTTTAGATGGTATATGGAATCTGGCTCCCTATCTACAGGGCTTAGCTGTAATTACAGTATTATGTGTAGCAGTCAAACTTGCAGTATTATATGCCGGCGGCTTCTACAAGCGTTACTGGCAGTATGCGGGTCGGGAAGAAATGACACAAATAGCGATGCTGATAGGTATATCCCTAGCAGTGGAAATTATCTTGTTTCAACAACTCTACCAGCTAAATAATTCGCCGATCGCCAATCTGCCACGATCGCTGCCACTACTAGACGCTATGATCAGCTTTTTGTTAGTGGTGCCCATTCGTTTCAGCATTCCAGCCCTGGAAATATGGAACCAAAAACCGTGGAAAGTTCATCGGCGCAATCGCCTCCTGATAGTCGGTGCGGGCAGTGCAGGCACATCTCTGATGCAAACGATGCTCTTGAGTCCAGAGGTAGGACTCGAGCCAATCGCTTTCATTGACGATGACCCCAAAAAAATCAGCAAGCGGATTCGCAAACTGACTGTAGTCGGCAATCGTTATAACATTCCCCAAGTAGTTCGATCGCTAAAGATCGGCAAAGTCATGATAGCCATCCCCTCAGCACCGGGAAAAGAGATTAGGGAAATCATAGAAATTTGCCAGTCAATTGGAGTTCCAACCAGCACCCTCCCCAGCCTCAATGCAATCATCAACGGTCGCGTCAGTTTAGGTAGCCTCAGAGAAGTACAGATTGAGGACTTGCTCCGCCGCGCCCCCATCCAAACCGATACCCAGAAAGTATTGGGATTGATTGGAGGTAAGAAAGTTCTAATTACTGGTGCGGGCGGCTCCATCGGCAGCGAACTTTGTCGGCAAATATTAAAGTGCGATCCAGCCGAAATCATCATCGTCGGACACGGAGAAAATTCTGTATTCAACATTCAACAAGAACTAACAAAAGTCCTGTCAAAACTCAAAAATCCCAGCAAAACCCAAACAGATATTACTCGCCTGACAGCTTTGATCGCCGACATTCGTTTGCTCGATCGATTAGAGTACGTTTTTGAAACAGTTAGACCAGACATGATTTTTCATGCGGCCGCTCACAAACACGTACCCATGATGGAATTAAACCCGCCGGAAGCCATTACTAACAATGTGCGGGGGACGAAAAATCTGTTGGATATGGCATTGAAATACAATGTGCAACATTTTGTGATGATTTCCACCGACAAAGCGGTGAATCCAACTAGCATTATGGGAGCTAGCAAAAGAGTTGCCGAAATGCTGGTGCTGCAAGCAGCAAAAAAAAGCAAAAACCCGTTTGTAGTGGTTCGTTTTGGTAATGTTCTTGGCAGCCGCGGCAGCGTCGTACCCACTTTCAAGCGACAAATTGCTGAAGGCGGGCCGATCACAATTACCCATCCAGATATCTGTCGCTATTTCATGACAATTCCCGAAGCAGTTCAACTGGTTTTGCAGGCAGCAATCATCGGTGACGGCGGGGAAGTTTTCATGCTTGAGATGGGGAAACCAGTCAGAATTTTCGATTTAGCAAATGATTTGATTCGGCTCTCAGGATATGAAGTAGGCAAAGACATTGAAATCGCGTTCACAGGGCTGCGGCCTGGAGAAAAATTGTTTGAAGAACTGTTTATTCCGGGCGAGAAATACAACAAAACTAAACACGAAAAAATTCTGAGTTTGGGTAATGCCAGCCGCATAGTGAAAGAAAATATCGATCGGGAAGTAGAAGCTCTTTGTCAAGCGGGCGATCGCAATGATACCAATTCAATTGTCTCAATGCTACAGCAGTTAGTGCCTGAGTATGTACCGGTGTATTCAACAGCCAATTTGCACGCCAATACAGCCCAAGAAACAACCGCTGTGGCGAAGATTAGTAGTGCAGCATCTGTGCAGTTAGAGAAGGATTTGCGGGTGGCTCTTGCCAATGAAGAGTTTCGGATTCACTATCAGCCGATCGTCTGTCTGGAAACTAATAAGATTACTGGTTTTGAAGCGCTGTTGCGCTGGCAGCACCCGACTCGAGGTTTGCTGTGGCCAGACGAATTTCTCGCAGCGGCAGAAGAAACGAGTTTGATTGTTCCTATTGGCGAGTGGGTGCTACGACAAGCTTGCAGCCAGATGAAGATTTGGCAGTCGCAGTTTCGTCTTAACTCTCCTTTAACAGTCAGCGTGAATCTGACTAGCAAACAGTTTTTCCAAGCTGACTTAATCGAGACGATCGACCAAATATTGAAGGAAACAAATCTCGATGCTTCTAGTTTGAGGTTAGAAATTCCTGAAGATGTTGTGACCCATGATTGCGAGTTGGCTAGTTCTGTATTTGTCAAACTTAAAACTTTAGGGTTGGAAGTACAAATTGATCACTGCGGTCTCAGCGATCTATCCTTAACTCAGCTCTACCAATTGACGCGGCTGAAGTATGGGAAATTCGACAGTTTGAAGCTAGATTGCTCTCTAGTGAGCGGCCTGAATACTAGCAACCCCAACTTAGAAATTCTTCAGAAAATTATTGGCATAACTCAGGAGTTAGGTATGGGAATGATTGCCACAGGAGTAGAAACGAGTTGGCAAATAGCTCAGCTAAAAGATCTAAAATGCGTCTACGGACAGGGATATTTTTTCTCGAAGCCTGTAGAATGCGCGGCGGTAGGGAAATTGATTGGGGCTAAGGTTGTTAATAGTTAATGGGGCATTTGTTAATAATTTTGAGATTTGAAATACAGGATTTTGAATTCACCAATTAGCAAGCAGGCAATGAGCTACTAATGCAACAGATCAAACCACTAACATTACGCCGTAATTTTTCTTGGACTTTCACTGGGAACCTCGTTTATGCGGCTTCCCAGTGGGGGATGTTGGTGGTGCTGGCTAAATTGGGCAGTCCTGAAATGGTGGGTCAGTTTACCTTGGGTTTGGCGGTGACAGCACCTGTGATTATGTTAACCAATCTGCAACTGCGAGGTATCCAAGCGACGGATGCGAAAGGGGACTATGTTTTCAGTGATTATCTGGGTCTGAGGTTAATTGGAACTGGGTTAGCACTGTTGATCATTGCGGGAATTACGCTCAAAGCAGGATATCGATGGGAGACATCACTGGTGATTTTGGCGATCGCCCTGGCGAAGGCCTTCGAGTCGATCAGCGACGTATTTTACGGATTAATTCAGCAGCACGAACGGATGGATCGCATCGCCATTTCGATGATGATTAAAGGCCCCCTATCACTTTTACTATTAAGTATTGGAGTCTACCTCACCAAGACTGTGTTGTGGGGAAGTATAGGATTAGCGGTGGCTTGGGCGATCGTCTTACTTAGTTACGACATTCACAGTGGTGCTTTGATGCTGAAAACTAGCCCTTGGGGAACAGGTGAGCCGAAAAGCAGTAGCACTTCCCAAAATCCGTTACACCCCCACTGGCACCTAAAAACCTTGGGTCAACTCACTTGGCTTGCTCTGCCTTTGGGTTTGGTGATGATGTTGATTTCCTTGAACAGCAATATCCCACGATATTTTATCGAATCCTATTTGGGGGAACGAGAACTGGGCATTTTTGCCGCACTGGCCTACCTAATGGTAGCAGGGAACATAGTGATCAGTGCCTTAGGGCTGTCAGCCAGTCCCCGATTAGCGAAATATTATGCCGCGGGAAATAGCACTGCTTTCCGCACGCTGGCGATCAAGTTAGTGGGGATGGGTGCTGCGATCGGTGTAGTGGCTGTTTTGGTAGCACTGGTTGCAGGTCGGGAACTATTGACTATTGTCTATCGGCCTGAGTATGCCCAGCATAAAGATTTGTTTGTTCTGGTGATGGTGGCTGCCGCGATCGGTTATGTAGCTTCTTTTTTAGGTTATGGAATGACCGCAGCTAGGTATTTCCTGATTCAAATTCCTTTGTTTACTGCGGTTACGGGTACCTCTGCGATCGCAAGTCTCTGGTTAATTCCCTCTCTGGGATTGCAAGGGGCGGCACTAGCACTGATTCTGGCAGCTATTGTCCAAACAGTTTTTAGTTTGGGGGTGATCTTTCATGCACTACATAAAATTCCCAAATCTGGGGAAATGGAAATTTAATGGGTTGCAATTGGCACTGGTTTGTTTAGCAACGATCCTTACTGTAACTCTTAACACGGTATCTATGAACAGCACAATATCGTCGGGTAAAAACTTAGTTGAACTAGATCCAAAGTCAGCTTCATCGACAGAAAGCCGTACTTATTCAGTCACCGTCAACGGTCAACCTGTACCGGTGCAAAGATATAACTCGTTGAGTTATGTCCAATTCGCTTTTGCTGGGAAAGCTGATATTGAAATTACGGCAGATGAAGCGAGCGAAAAATATACCCTTAGTCCTAAAAGCTACGACATCCCAACGAGCCGGAACGAGAACAAAATTTCTTTTTCGCTAACCGTCCCCAGAAAGCTGATTCTTCATCAAGTCAATTCATTGGATGAAAAATTATTTATTTTTGCCGAACCACTAGAAGAAAAACCTCCCAGTATTAGCGATTCAAATGTGACAAACATCTTAAATTACGGAGTTGATCGTACAGGAAAACAAGAGGCCACGGCACTAATTCAACAAGCCATTGATGAAGTTTCAGCCCAAAAAGGTGTTCTTTATTTCCCGGCTGGGGTATACACAACCAGACAACTCAACCTGAAGAGTAATCTAACTTTGTATTTGGCTCCAGGAGCCGTTCTGGAAGCGACGAAAGAAATTGATCCTTCCTATGGGCACGGTTTAATCCAGATTGAAAACGCCGAGAATGTCAAAATTATGGGGCGCGGAGTCATCAATGGCAATGGGACTTATTGGCGACCGAGAGGGGGATGGTACAGTTTAATCTTGTTGAAGAATGCGAAGAATGTTCTCTTACAAGACACTCTTCTCCAAGATCCAGCAGTTGCCAATGTTTGGATGTCTTATTCAGAAAATGTTGATATCTACAATGTCAAGATTTTAGCCGATCCAGAGCCGGAATTTCTCAATACAGATGGCTTTGATTTCTGGTCTTCCAGAAACATCACGATCGATAACATTCTCTATAAAGGAACTGATGATGCTACTTCCCACGGTGGCGATAAGAATGGTGCAATTCAAAACAATGAAAATATCAATGTTAGAAATTCCGTATTTTACGGTGGCAATGGGTTCAAGTTAGCTTCAACGGAAAAACCAAATTTTATCCGAAATGTAACCTATGAAAATATCGATGTTGTGTTTGCCAATGAATTATCAGGATTCTGGCCGATTGCTGGAGGATATTTTGAAGATATTTACTTCAAAAATATTCGGGTAGAAGATATTCTCGATCGCCCCCAAAAGGATAAATCAGCCCGTCTATTTAGCTGGCAAATTCGGACAGGTTCGTGGCGGCATGATTCGCAACCCGATCAATTTGGCTACATCAGAAACGTCTATGTTCAAAACATGAAAGTAGACGATAATGGTGGCAGTAAGTCAGTTTTTCAAGGCTACGATGCGGAACGCAACATCGACAATATCAATTTTGACAACCTTTCGATTGAAGGAAAGCCAATCACAAATTTCCAGGATGCCTCCTTCGATTTTTTACCCAGTGAGAAAGATGGAAATAAATATGTCAACTTAAATTTCACTCAAAGCGATCCCACAATTATCAACATAGCAACGACAGATATGTATGCTTCTGAATCTGGGGATTTTGGAGAGTTTATCATCACTCGCACGGGCAATTTAAGTCAAGCATTAACGGTGAATTACACCATCCGGGGAACAGCCGAAAATGGGGTAGATTACCAAACTATTCCTAACTCCGTGACGATTCCTGTTGGCGCAAGTATGGGTGCGATCGCAATTCGACCCAAACTAGACAGTCAACCAGAGGGACTCGAAACCGTTTTTCTCTCCTTGCAAAACCTGCCAAACAGCACTGCATATATGCTTGGCCCGAATTTCCAGGCTGTGGTGAATATTCGTGATTGATGAAGTTATTAGAGGAACTGAAGAAAGATGTATTTCACAGACTCGACTGCTAGATCAACACCTCATCCGCAAAACACATTAGGCGATCGTCCAATTCGCATTCTGCACGTTGTCGGCGCAATGGTGCGCGGTGGAATTGAAACTTGGTTGATGCACGTTTTGCGACATATCGATCGCGATCGCTTCCTGATGGATTTCCTGGTTCTCACGACTAAACCGGGCGATTACGATGAAGAGATTCGCGCCTTGGGTAGTCAAATTATCCTCTGTCCGCTGCATCGCGGGAATCCTTGGAGTTATGCTGTCAACTTCAAGCGAATCTTGCGCGAGTATGGCCCCTATGACATCGTTCACAGCCACCCCCATCACTTCAGCGGCTATGTTCTGCGATTGGCAAAGCAAGCTGGTGTACCCGTCCGCATTGCCCACAGCCATAATGATAGCTCTCTCCTCCAGGCTAAAGCGGGATTCTATCGGCACTTGTATTTCACTGTGACGAAACATTGGATCGATCGTTACGCCACCCTTGGTTTGGGGTGCAGTCACCCAGCAGTTGCAGCTTTGTTCGGTGCCAACTGGGAACGCGATCGTCGTTGGCAGGTATTTTACTACGGTATTGACCTGACAGCTTTTCGAGATGCGATCGATCCGGTTGCAGTTCGCGCTGAGTTGGGTATTCCAGCAGATGCTTTCGTGATTGGTCACGTTGGCAGATTTGCTCAACAAAAAAATCACCTGTTTCTCTTAAAGATTGTCGCAGAAGTAGCCAAACGAGAACCAAAAACATACCTCTTACTCATAGGAGATGGTGTACTTCGTCCCCAAATAGAGCAAGAAGTTGCACAACTCGGTTTAGCTGACCGCGTAATCTTTACGGGTGTCCGACCGGATGTATCTCGCTTGATGCGAGGTGCAATGGATCTCTTCCTCTTTCCCTCCCTCTACGAAGGGCTGCCCCTAGTCTCCCTCGAAGCACAGGCGGCAGGACTACCCTGTCTATTTTCTGATGTGATTACTGAAGAGGTAGATGCAATCAAGCCGCTGATGCAGCGGCTATCCCTTTCGCAACCAACCTCTGTGTGGGCGGATGCAGTGTTAGCTAGGTTTCGTGATGCGTCAGTCATTAAGCAATCTGAAGCTATGAGCGTTATTGAGCAGAGTCCCTTCAACATCGAAAAAGGAATTGAAACTCTGGCGAAACTCTATAGCTTCAACGTCAGCAAGTCTTACCAGGTGTGCTACCCAAATTCACAGATAAATCGACCTGGAGAAGTAAATGAGTAACTGGAAAGCCACCAAAATTGAACTCAACACCAGAATTAAAAGTGTAGCAGGATTGCCAAATCGTTCCCTAGTGCGAAATGCGTGGCAGATGTCTACTGATGAATTCTGGAATTACCAAGCAACTGCTTTTAAATCCCTCTACGAATTTGCCAGAAACCGAGTCCCGTTTTACCAAAAGAATCTAAATGATTATCCTTTACTTTCTTCTGGAGACGACAATGTTTTAGAAATTCTTTCTCAGTTTCCGGTTCTCTTGAAACAAACGCTCCGAGCCAACAATTCGGATTTTTTGCCTTCTCCACTGTTACCCCTGACAATGTTTCACACGACTAGCGGAACGAGTGGCACTCCGATTCGCTTGTCTGAAACTATTTGGGAAAAAGGATTTTATCAGGCAATTAATGAAGAATTGTTTCTTCGCATTTGCGGAAATCGCTATCCGCGAACGCTTTATCTCACTGGATTTATGACCCCTTCACATAACAGTGAAGAGTTATGCTGGCGCGATCTCTTATTTGGCAATGTTGCTTTGTCTATTTACTCATTAAACTCCCGCAATCGCGACGGAATCATTCAGTTAATTAACAACCTGAAACCACAAATAATCTGGGGCTACGCTTCAGCAGTTCACCAGTTAGCTGTTCTTTTAGGCGATCGCACTTTGCGCTCAAAAGATCAATGCGTGGCTGTTGTCACTTCCGAAACCCTACAACCTGATTGGCGTGCTGATATCGAAAATGTAATTTGCCGGAAACTGTTTAACTATTACTCTTCACAAGAAGGCTGTCACTTAGCTGTGGAGTGTCCATTCGGACAAATGCACATCAACCCGCTAATGGGCGTTATCGAGATCCTAGACGAATACGATCGACCCGTGAAAAAAGGCGAGTTAGGAAGAGTTGTTGTCACTGGACTGCTGCGAAAAAGTATGCCTTTAATTCGTTACGAACTAGGAGATGCAGCCGAATCAACAGGTTATGTCTCAGACTGTTCTTGTGGGTTGAAATGGCCGATTATTGCCCAAATCGAGGGAAGGTTAGAGAACCTTGTGAAAACTAGGGATGGGCGCAGGATTGGAATGCTGGGTTACAGTGTTCTTAAAGACCTTCCGGGTGTCAAAGAAAGTCAGATCGTCCAGGTCGGTTACGAAAAATTTATCTGTAACATTGTCAAATTTGAAGCAGATTCAGTTGAAACCGAGTATTTAGAAAAGTTAATTCGTGACCAGCTAATCAAGCGTTTGCAGACCAACGTGCAGATAGAATTTAGGTATCTTTCCTCCATTCCTCGCAGAGGTTCGAGAGCTAAGTTTAGCGCTGTCGTTGTCGATTTTGAAGATAAAGATATTCCCAATCATCGCGAGGCTATTGTATGACCCAGAATAGTTTACGCATCAAAACTGCATACAAGGATAGCGCGATCGTTTCTTTTTTCCTCAGCCTCCTGATAGTTGTGGGTTTTATCCAAACCTCAGACCAGTTTTTCCACTGGTTTTTGTTCCCCGTCACCCTATGCGGAATTATCATGGGAATTGATGCGGTTGATTGGTTTCGCGGTCGCTTAGGCATCTTCGATCCCGTTGGTATTATCGGCTTATTAGGTTTTCATTTCTTCTTTTTAGCACCTCTGTGCCACGTCAGTTGGGATTATTGGATGGGAGGAGATGCCATACCGCCTCCCGACTGGCGACCTTGGATTGGCTGGATGGCGATTCTGAATTTTTTCGGTCTTTGGATATATCGCTTTTCCAGAAATCTTGCCGCTCATTCAACTGAAAATTCGGCAAAACAAACAGTTTGGCAACTCAACCGACGGCGTTTTATCCCGATTCTTTGCTTCGCCCTGATGCTTTCTGCTGTCTTACAGCTATTGGTTTACCAAAAGTTTGGCGGAATAAGTAACTACATTGAAGCTGCTACAAGAGAAGCTAACAGGGAAGGAGAAGGTGAATTTGCGGGATCGGGCATAGTCTTCTTGTTTTCAGAGAGCTTCCCGATTTTGGCAATGATGGGTTTCGCGGCCTATGCCCAAAAAAATCAAAAAATGCGAAGTTGGACTGTATTAGTGATAGTTTTGCTGGTCTTCCTAGTTCTGCAAATGCTTTTTGGCGGTCTGCGCGGTAGTCGGAGTAACACAATCTGGGCTTTGTTTTGGGCCGCGGGCATTATTCATTTTTGGATTCGCCAAATTACTAAGAAAGAAATAGCGATCGGTTTAGTATTTATGGTTCTTTTTATGTACATTTATGGTTTTTTTAAGACCGGAGGTTTAGAAGGTTTGAGTAAAGCTTTAGAAGGACAGGAAGAGCGTGCTAGTTTGGAAAAAAAGTCTGGTAGATCTTGGCAAGGATTAGTCCTCCAAGACCTGGGAAGGAGTGACATTCAGGCTTTCTTGCTCTACAGATTAATGCAACCTAATAGTGACTACAAATATGCCTTGGGCAGAACCTATTATGCAGCATTCTCTATGCTAATACCAAGTGCTTTTTGGCCGATTAAACCACCGGACAAGATTAAGGCAGGGACAGAGGCACAATACGGCATGGGAAGTTATCATCCTCAGCTTTGGGCATCTTCAAAAGTTTATGGTTTAGCTGGTGAAACTATGCTCAACTTCGGGCCAACGGTAATTCCGTTTGCTTTTATTTTTATTGGCGTTGTTGTCGGGAATGTTCGACGTTTCCTCTTCACTTGGCAAGCTGATGATATCCGATTAATCTTGTTGCCTTTTTTGGTAAATTACTGTTTTGTAATTCTGGTGGGCGACCTGGATAATCAGATATTTTTTCTGACCAAAAATGGAGGTTTTCCTTTTATAATATTGGTGCTAAGTTCGGAAAAATTCACTATTAATTTCAAAAAAATATAGATGATCGTCTACTGATTCTGCCAAAACAATGAGGATTAAAGGAAAGTGAAAATGCTAAGAACTGAGACAACTAAAATGCAGAAAACTCTCCAAAAAAGTGAAACAAATATGAATGTAATCGTTATGCTTGAGCATCACTTTTGGCAAACTCCCGATCGCGCAGTGTGGACACAGACCATGTTCCCCTATTCATTTTGGCTGCGTTACCTGGACGTTTTTGACCAGGTGAAGGTTGTGGCGCGAATGGGCGAAGTGAGGGAGATTCCTCCTAACTGGAAACGGGCTGACGGTGAGGGGGTAACATTTGCACCCGTGCCGGATTACACCGGGCCTCTTCAGTATCTTTTCCGGGCAAGGCAAGTAAAACAGGCGGTCACAAATGCCTTAAATCAAACTGATGCTGTGATTTTGCGCGTTGGTTCTCAATTGGCTAACGATCTCGAACCTTTGCTGCGTCATACTGACCATCCTTACGGCGTGGAAGTTGTAGCTGATCCCTACGATGTCTTTGCACCTGGTTCTGTTAAACATCCCTTGAGAGTCTTCTTCCGCTGGATGTTCACCCGTCGATTACAACAGCAGTGCTATGGAGCCTGTGCTGCTGCTTACGTCACTGAACGCGCCTTGCAACAGCGCTATCCACCAGCCAATGATGCTTTTTCGACACACTATTCCAGTGTTGAGTTGCCGGATCGGGCTTTCGTACCTTTTCCTCGTTCACTTAAAGGGATGCACCCGTTGACTCTGATCACCGTAGGTACCCAGGATCAACTTTATAAGGCTCCAGATGTGCTGATTGATGCTGTCGCTACCTGCCTTGAAGGGGGGTTAGACCTCAAATTAGTGTTGGTGGGGGATGGCAAACACCGAGGGGAACTGGAGGCGCAAGCTGCAAAGCTGAATCTGGGTGAGCGCGTTTGTTTTCTGGGCAACTTGCTTGCGGGGGAGGCGGTGCGAACTCAGTTCGATCGCGCAGATCTGTTTGTCTTGCCATCTCATCAAGAAGGCTTGCCCAGGGCGATGATTGAGGCGATGGCACGGGCGCTTCCTTGCATTGGCTCGACTGTGGGAGGTATTCCCGAATTGCTACCGCCTGAAGATATTGTACCACCTGGTAATGTGGCTGCTCTCGCGGGCAAAATTCGCGAGGTGGTGAGTCACCCAGAACGCATGACTCGGATGTCTGCACGGAATTGGGAAAAGGCAAAAGATTACAGAGAGGAGGTGTTACGCGATCGCAGAATTGCATTTTACCGCCATGTCCGTGACACAACCGAGGCTTGGCTTAAACAAAAATACTAGCAATTGTTTGGATCAAATCAGTGTTAAAAAATTCCCGATTCTCTAGGCTTCTTGCCAAAGTCCGAAATATGGGATTTTTTACCAAAAATATCCACAGATGTACAGAGATGAACACAGATTGCTTAATGAGTTTTGCAAAAGATATAGCAATCCTAAATCATTTGTGAATTTCTTACTCCCTCCCCTTAATAAGGGGAGGGTTGGGGTGGGGTCAAAAACTTTACGACTCATTTAGGATTGCTATATAATGAACAAACTGTTAGTTGTTACTGCTGTTCCAGATGCCCTCCGCGCTTTCTTGCTTCCTTTTGGCGATCGTTTCCGCGCTAAGGGATGGCGAGTAGATGCAATGGCTCACGGTGTTTCGACTTGTGCTTTTTGCACAAAGGCTTTCGATCGCGTTTGGGATGTGGAGTTTTCCCGCAGCCCTTATCATCCCCGAAATCTCTTAGTGGCTCCGCCAAAAATCCGAGA
Organism: Microcoleaceae cyanobacterium UBA9251; assembly: GCA_003542015.1. Taxonomy (GTDB): domain Bacteria; phylum Cyanobacteriota; class Cyanobacteriia; order Cyanobacteriales; family Microcoleaceae; genus Microcoleus. Next base: position 14,790 of record DPLL01000150.1, read on the forward strand.
AATCGTAGTGCGCGAAGGCTATGATATCGTTCATGTTCACATGGCAGTTGCCGCGTTTGTCACCCGCTACGCCCTCAAAGGTTTGAGAGGACAGCATAAGCCTCAGATTATCTACACGGCTCACGGCTTTAACTTCTACCAAGGGGAAAATCCCCTGAAAAACGCGATCTTTTTAACCTTGGAAAAGTTGGCGGGGCAATGGACTGATTACTTGGTGACAATGAATCGCGAGGATGAAGCCGCCGCCAAGCACTACGGTCTTCTTCCGGCTCACAGAGTCCGGTATATGCCAGGAATTGGCGTAGATCTTCAACAATACAATCTCAATGCTATTTCTGATGCTGAGGTTGTGCAGGCGCGACAAGAACTGGGACTTGCACCGGAAACGCCTCTGTTTTTATCCATTGCGGAGTTCATTCCCCGCAAGCGCCATCGCGATGTTTTACGGGCATTTGCGAAGGTTGCTAGACCTGAAGCACACCTAGCTTTTGCTGGTTCTGGCCCACTGATGCCGGAGATTGTGCAGTTAGCCTCTGGGCTGGGTGTGGCAGAACGAGTGCATTTTTTGGGCTACCGTCGGGACATACCGACTTTGGTTAAGGCTTCGGTGGCGACGGTGCTGGCTTCCGAACAGGAGGGGCTACCCAGGAGTGTGATGGAGTCTTTGTGCTTGGAAGTTCCGGTTATTGGTACTGATATTCGGGGTATCCAGGATTTGCTGGAAGGAGATTGCGGTTTGCTCGTTCAGTTGGGCAATGTGGAGCAACTTTCTCAGGCAATGACCCGGATTTTAGACCATCCCACCGCGGCGAAAGCAATGGGCAAGCGGGGACGGGAACTGATGGCTGCCTATGACTTGCAGCATATTCTCAATTTGCACGACACGTTGTATGCAGAGGCTTTAGAACAGGTCAAGCCTATGGTTTCTGTTTGAGAACTTACGCAAAAAAACCCAGTTTCTTGGCAAAATCCTGGGTTTAGGCGATCGAGGTATCGCAGAAACCTGGTTTTTGACCCTTTGTGGGTAAGTCCTGTGTTTAATAAAAATGTCGGTTCATTTAACAAAATCTACTCGGTATTACAACGGTTAACTAATCAATAGTTGGCAGGAGTTTAAAGAAATGGATTCAGAATTTTATCCTAGTCAATGTTTGCCTATCTCTGACCTGAATTATGCGCCAATTTGGACAGCAGAACAGTGGCAAGAAGCGAAAAACAATTATCTTGACAAACGCCAAGGTATTCGAGTATCATTGGTAATGAAACGCATCTTAGATTTGGCGATCGCCAGCCTTGCTATCCTCATTTTACTCCCGGTGCTGGCTCTGATTTCTTTTGCAATACGACTCAGTTCTCCCGGCCCAATTTTATTTCGCCAAGAACGATTGGGCCAGCTAGCAAAACCATTTAAAATTTACAAATTTCGGACGATGATTGATGGTGCGCTCCATCAAGGTGCGGGAATTAATACTTTTCAAGGCGATCCTCGTGTCACCCCCATTGGTCGATTCTTGCGCGAATACCATCTTGATGAATTACCGCAATTCTTCAATGTTTTACGGGGAGAAATGAGTTTAGTCGGGCCTCGACCGCTGTTAGTTCAGTGTTTACCAACTTACACCGATTGGCAAAAACAACGCTTCTTAGTGTCCCCAGGTATTACAGCTTGGGAGGCAGTAGAAGGCGGTCTTCTCAACACATTAGAGGAACGGCTAAAACTAGATGTTTGGTATGTCAATAATTGGAATTTTTGGTTAGACTTAGTTATCCTAATCCGTACAATTCCCGTAGTTCTTAGTAAAGAAGGTGCCTATGCTAAAGAGGATGAGCCTCCCCATCATGGCCAACCTCTTTAGGTAGGGAATAGGTAAGAGAAATTAATTCCACTAATCATCTATTCCACATTTCCACTGATGAAAGTTTCATTAATTTAAGTGAGCCTCGCTATATGACGATCGCAGTGATTCACCAACCTCAATATTTACCCTATCTGGGTTTCTTCCACAAACTGAACCAAGGCGACATTTTTGTGGTAATGGATAGTGTGCAATTTATGCGGCGCGGCATTCAACACCGCAACAAAATTAAAACCAACAAAGGTGAGCAATGGTTAACAGTTCCCGTATTCCATAAATCTTCTCGAGAAGAAGAGTATATCAAAGAAGTGCAAATTGACTCGGAACTTCCTTGGGTGCGGAAGCATTGGAATACGCTGCTCACCAACTACTCCCCGGCGCCTTATTTTGATAAGTACGCCTTTGAACTCCAAAAAATACTGGAAAAAGAATGGGATTATCTCTGTGAACTTGACATGGTTTTAATTCAATGGATTATGGAGGTTTTAGGCATTAACAAGCAGATTGTTTATTTGTCGGAATTGGCGGTAGATGGAACTAAAAGCGACCTTCTGATCGAGGTTTGTAAAGCCGTGGGGGCTGATACTTATTTATCGGGTTCTGGCGGTAAAGGATATATGGATTTATCCCTTTTTGAAGCTGCTGAAATCAATGTAATCTGGCAAGATTTTAACTCACCATCCTACAATCAACTCTTTCCAGAATTTGGCTTTTTACCGAACCTATCTATTATCGATACTTTATTCTGTTGCGGTCCAGAAACAAGGAACTTCTTAGGAGCTAATTAAGTGAGTCAAGCGATGAACAAAAAAATCCTAGTAATAGCTCCTCATGCTGATGATGAAGTGCTTGGTGTCGGGGGAACAATGGCTCGGTTTGCTGCCGAGGGTGCTGAAGTTTATGTAGTCATCGCAACCCAAGGCTATCCACCTGATTACCCAGAAGAAATTTCAGAAAATGTACGCCAACAAGGGTTCGCTGCTAATCGGTTACTTGGTGTGAAAGAAACCCGATTTCTGACTCTACCAGCAGCGAATTTAGACAGCGTTCCCTACCGCGACATCAATCATCAATTGGTTGAAGCTATTCGCAACATCCAGCCAGAGGTTCTTTATATTCCTTTCAATGGTGATCTTCATGTAGACCATCAAAGAATTTTCTTATCAGCTTTAGTGGCGGCGCGACCAAATCGTATTAATGCACCAACCACAATTTATGCTTACGAAACCCTTTCAGAAACGAACTGGAATGCTCCTTATTTAACACCTAACTTTGTCCCGAATGTTTTTGTGGATATTTCCGGTTATTTGGAGATGAAAATTCAAGCGATGGAACTCTATGCTTCTCAACTCAAACCTTTCCCTCACGAACGCTCGAAAGAAACTTTAAGAGCTTTGGCGACGTTACGAGGAAGTACGGTAGGGCGTTTCGCTGCGGAGGCTTTTGTTATGGTGCGAGAAATTATTTAAAAGGAGCGAAATGATGATGTTGTCAGAATTTATTTTGCCTTGTAATCCCAAATGGAAACGTTTCTTGTCACTGGCTTTGCACGATTTTTACCATCTACCAGAGTATGTTTCTTTATCAGCAAAGTATGAACAAAGTCAACCTATTGCTTTCTATGGGGAGGCAGATGAAGCTGCATTTTTGGTTCCTTTGTTAACTCGAAAGATTCCAGAAAGCCTGGAAGCACCTGATAATTGGTACGATGCGACTACCCCTTATGGCTATCCAACACCGCTCTCTATTCCTGCTGATGATACATGGAGTTTAGAGATTTTTCTCAAGTCTTTTCGAGAGATGGGAGCGGCATCTGGAATGATTAGTGCGTTCTTCCGTTTGCATCCTTTGCTGCCGCCAAATTTCGATGTGTTAGCTAAATTTGGAACGGTTGTAAAACATGGTCAAACTGTATATATTGATCTGTCTTTATCCATTGAAGAAATGTGGTCGCAAACTAGAAAAGATCACAGAAAAGATATTAACAAGCTGACCCGATTGGGTTTTCAAGCCCTGATTGATGATTGGAGCTTTTTTGACAAATTTATTGCCATCTATCGGGCAAATATGCAGCGTGTATCGGCTAGCGAGTTTTACTTCTTTGACGAGAGCTACTTTGTTGATTTGCGTTCTAGTCTGGGCGATAACCTCCACCTTTGTACCATCTTATCTCCTGAAGGAGAAGTCGCTTCCAGTTTATTGTTTACGGCCATTAATGGCCTTGTGCAAACCTATCTTTCAGGAACATTTGACAAGTATCTTTCTCAAGCGCCCTCTAAGTTAGAAATTGATGTGGTGCGGCGTTGGGCTAAAGAAAATGGAAATCGCTTTTTTCATTTAGGTGGAGGAGTGGGTTCCCGTCCTGATTCTTTGTTTAAATTCAAGTCTGGTTTTTCTGATTTAAGGTCTGATTTTTATACATATAGAATGATTATCGACCCGGAAAAATATACAAACCTGATTCAATCTTGGGAGGAAAAATATGGAGAGCGCAATGATTTTGACAATGATTTTTTCCCGCTCTATCGACTATCAAAATCCCCCACTGACTAAAGATTCAATTCTGTCAGATATCCAGTTCATCATTGAGGGGTGATACTAATTCATTTCGCGCGGAAAAGTTCTGCAATTAGGATAAGTACGATCGCCTAATTAAACGCCGTGATGTAAATAATTGTAAATTTCTGCCAAATTGGCAACATAGTCTGGTTCCACGAGTTTTAATGAGTGTATATAGCCATATTTGTTTGCATCTACCTAATTAATCAACCGACAAAAGAATGGAGAAAAAAACAATGAAATCTAGTTCTTCTTTCCTGAACACTTTTAGTTTCTTGTTGCCTAAATTTTTGCGAGAAGATTACTCACCCTACAAATGCAATGTCTCCGCGAACCGGGAAAATTATAATTTCCGGGCGCGACGGATACATGGGCAGAATATGATTAAGACTTGGATTAACACAGGCAAAAATCCCTTTCTCAAGCCCGTAGAATGTAAAAATTGTCTATTCGATACGCGGATACCGAACATATACATTGGCTCTGATGGTCTTTGTAATATGTGCATGACTTACCAAAAGAATTTCAAGTTAGAAATTCTCAATAGCGAATTGGAAACATTTATCAATACCCCACGAGAGCCAGGAGCTAAACTAGATGCAGTAGTCGCATTTTCTGGAGGTAAAGACAGTGCCGCGGCTCTTTATTGGGCGAAAAAGAAATTGAATCTAGAGGTAGTTGCTGTCTTAGTACAAAACGGGTTTATTCCCGAACAAGTGATCGATAATGGTCGAGAATTGTGCGACCAGTTAGGAGTGGAACTCGTTGTTTTAAACATAGAGTTTGCCCCTTTTCTAAAAGACATGATGGATCAAAACTTTACGCAGGGCTATCCTTGCTATAAATGCGGGGAAATGTTCCACAAGGAAATTCAAATATACTGTGGAACAAAGGGCATTAATCGGGTGATTTTAGGACGTAACTGGTGGCGTTGGATTGAACCAGAAGTTCGTTCTGTGCGGTGGGTGAAAGATGAAGCCTCTGGGATTAATTTGCAGTTCTTTTCCCTGCCATTTGCTTTGCAATTAACCGAAAAGGAGGTGTTAAAAATGCTGGATGATATAGGCTGGAAGACTTTGAAAATCCACGGAAACAGTACAAACTGTGTCATCCCTGGGTTAATCGAATATCCCATATACCAAAGATTAGGTTATCATCCAGAGCTAAATTTGCTCTCCAGGGAAGTGATTGCAGGTTTTCTGGATAAAGAGGAAGCGAAGGAACAACTTGCAGACATCAAAGATAATACAGAGATTCTGCGGAAGATGGTTAACAAGAAGCTGGAAGAAGCTCAAAGTGACCAAGGCGAAAAAGGATAAGCCAAACTGTCAGCAGCAACAGGATTACTTCTGTTGTTGCTGGACATTTCTTGGTAACGAGACTGCTAGATATCTGTTTTTTGAAAATGTTTGACAACTGCTCGATCGCAAAACTATTTGAGAGGTTTTACTATGGTCACTCTAAAAACAACTTCCTGCAATAAAGAAGTTTACCGGGATCAAGAATTTGCTCGTTGGGCTTATGGAAATGGTTTGTTACCTGAAGAATTTTTTTTGATTGAGAACTATTTAGAGAAAAGCAAAAAAACATTGGAGGCTGGGACAGGAGGAGGGAGACTTTTGTTGGAAATGAGCAAGTTAGGTTTTAATTCTCTTTATGGTTTTGATTACTTACCCGAATTTATTGAGGTAGCAAAACAGAGAGATGTAGATGGCAATATTGATTTTAAGGTTGAAGATGCCACCCAATTAAATTATGAAGATTGCAGCTTTGAGCAAATCTTATATTTAGGCCAAATGGTTGGTTCCATAGATGATGAATTGGGAAGATTAAAAGCTTTAAAGGAAGCTTACCGGATTCTTAAGGTAGGGGGGACTGCCTTATTTTCATTCCTCAGTTTTGAGGCCAGAATCAGCAGTGCCTTATACCGCCCCTATGTGGAGTATATCCGCCTGTTGAGGAAGTTACGCGGGTCAAATCGTTCAATTCAATATCTTCCTTGGCTTAAGTTTGAGAAACGGCCAAACTTGGCAGCGCTGTTTGATGGAGGTGCTCATGTTTATTGGTACAAAGTTCAAGAAGCTTATCAGCTTTTAAGAGATGTGAATTTTCAGATTGTTGGATATGGTTCTAGTTACCAACTGAGCCAAGGTATCATTCTTGAATCCCCAGCAACACTAGCTAACGAACCTATCAGAGGAATGCTATACTTTGTCTGTAAAAAATGAGTTTATTGTCTAACAAAGTGACAAAACAAATTCTGCTATCAACACCTCACATGGGCGAACTGGAACAAAAGTACGTCCAAGAAGCCTTTGATACCAACTGGATCGCCCCCGTGGGCCCCCATGTAGACGCTTTCGAGCAAGAATTCTGCGAAGTAGTTGGCGCTAAACACGCAGCGGCTGTTACTTCCGGGACAGCGGCTTTGCATTTGGCTTTACAATTAATTGGTGTCGGTTCGGGAGATGAGGTTTTTTGCTCGACTCTGACTTTTATTGCGACTGCTAGCCCGATTACTTATCTTGGTGCAAAACCAGTTTTTATTGATAGCGATCGCACTTCTTGGAATCTCAACCCCGACTTGCTGCGAGAAGCACTTGACAAACGAGCAAAAATTGGTAAATTACCCAAAGCTGTGGTGATTGTACACCTCTACGGTCAAAGCGCCGATATTGACCCAATTCTAGAAGCTTGCAATTACTATCAAGTTCCGCTGATTGAAGATGCAGCCGAATCACTAGGATCAACCTACAAAAACCGTTCTCCAGGAACTTTTGGCAAATTCGGCATTTTCTCATTCAACGGTAATAAAATTATCACCACTTCCGGCGGCGGAATGTTAGTTTCCGATGACCAAAAACTGGTAGAAAAAGCTCGTTTTTTTGCGACACAAGCCCGTGACCCAGCGCCTCATTATCAACACTCAGAAATTGGCTACAATTACCGTCTTAGCAATGTTTTGGCGGGAATTGGTCGTGGTCAATTACAGGTTTTGGAGGAGCGAGTACAGGCGAGAAGACGCAATTTTGACTTTTACAAACAAGCTTTAGGAAACTTGCCGGGAATTGAATTTATGCCGGAAGCTGCTTTTGGAAAAGCTACTCGCTGGCTGACTTGTTTAACAATCGATCCGATCGCTTTCGGTGCAGATAGAGAACAAGTTCGTTTAGCACTTGCTGAAGAGAAAATAGAAGCGCGTCCAGTTTGGAAACCTTTGCATTTACAACCAGTTTTTGCTGATTGTGAATGTATGGGCGGTGTCGTGGCTGAAGAGTTATTTGAGTATGGCCTTTGTTTGCCTTCTGGCTCTAATTTGACTGAGGTCGATTTAGAGCGGGTGACAAGTGCGATCGCCCAAATTCACAAACAAAGTTGATGATATCATAAAACGCTCTTCTTTTAGATCCCCGACTTCGCAGAAGTTGTCGGGCATCTAAGTATTCTGTTTTTTTAGGAATGACTATTACAGGACTTACGCAGCTATTGTCTGTCATTCTGAGAATCTGTGAGATTCTTCGCTTCGCTCAGAATGACAAAATTACATTTCGCTCAGCATGACAAAATTACATTTAAATGCGTAAGTCATGTATTAATTTTCCTACCATTCTTCCAGTGCGATCGCAATTCCCTCTTTCAATCCCGGTTCGAGATTGTCTTGTTTCAATAAACTTTCTAATTTCTGTCTGGCCTCAACAGGATCTAGCTGTTTGAGCGCGGCCATGCAGTGCAGCCTGACGCTGTTGTCTGCATCCGCCAACATTGAAATCAGAGCGTCTAGCCCTCTCCTATCTCCTAATTTTCCTAACCCTAAAGCTAAAGATTTTTTGATTTGAGGCGAGTGCAGAGCCGGATGACGGGTTTTGAGCCAATCCATCAGAATTGCAGCAGAAGAGGCTTTTAATTCCGGCTTTTCTACTCGCCCTAAAACAGTGACAATTTCTTGACAAGCTGTAGAGTTTATGTTAATAAATCGCGCAATTAAGGTTTGCTGCAAATAGTCTAAAGCGGTTGCAGTTTCCATCCAGCCTAATGCCCGCACAGTTTCGATTTGCAATTCCAGCGGAGTTATTGGCGATCGCAATAATTCAAATAAAGCCGCCGCTGCTGCATCGGTTTTCAGCCGTCCGAGCGTCATCGCAGCCTGGTGACAAACTTCTGCATGGAGGTCCCACAGCAAAGGTTTCAACAACTCAACTAAATCCCATTCTGGATCCAAGTAAGCACGAACCCCCAGAGCTCGCGCAGCTTCTTTTCTAACTGCTGTCGCCGGATCTTTCAATGCTGCTATCAGTACCCCCGAAATGCGGATGTCGTGAAAGCTACTCAAGGCCTCGATCGCAGCCAACCGCACTGCAACTTGGGAGTCTCTGACTACACTTAACAGCGGTGGGATGGTTTCACTGTGCCGAATCTGAGCAAGTGCTTCTGTTGCAAACAGTCGGGAATCTTTTGACAATAACAGAGTTGCTAGGGATGCTACTGCTGTCGGGCCGAAATTCCCCAGGGTTTCGGCTGCGATTTGACTCAATTCTTCGTCGGAATTTTTGACTAATTTTGCTAAAGCTTCAATCACTTCGGGGCGATCGAACTTTCCCAGGATGCGGGCCGCAAACCACCGCTGTTCCGTGTCTGCGTCTTCGTCTTCCAGAAGGGAAATTAAGGGTGCGATCGCCACTGTTCCCAAATTGGGCAATATTTTAGCAATTTCCCACCTGTCTTCAAAATCGCCCGACTCTAAAACTTGTATTGCTAAACTTACAGCCAACTCTAAATTGACTGTTTCCGGCGGCTGCTGTCCCTTGAGTGGCAGTTGCTGCAAGCATTGGACCAGGGATGGCCAGTTTTGGCGATCGGCCGCGACTTGTGCTTGTTCTAAAATATTAGACATAATATCCAATCATAAATTGTAGAGGCGGGTTGAGTTATGGTCTATCTTATGAGCGAGCTAGCTGCTGCTTTCACCCGCCCTCACCCCATGTTATATTCATTTGTACCACTTACTTACCAATTGTCAATTACCAATTACCCATCGTAACAAATAACAAATAACCCATAACAAATAACTAATAACAAAATGAAAAAAGCTCTGTTTTTAGTAAACCAACACTCCCGAAAAGGGAAACAGCTATTATCTCAAGCCACAGCCGAATTACAAACACTGGGTTTTGAGCTAATAACAGAATCTACAGCCCACCCCCGCGACCTTCCCGATACAATTCGGCGCTACCAAAATCAAGTTGAATTAGTCATAGTCGGCGGCGGCGACGGCACTCTCAATGCAGCCATAGAAGGTTTGCTCGATACTAAGTTACCCTTGGGTATTTTGCCGATGGGAACTGCTAATGACCTAGCTCGCACTCTGGGAATTCCTACATCTTTACCGGAAGCTTGTCAAGTAATTGCCAACAATCAAGTCCGACTGATAGATTTAGGTTGGGTAAACGGCAAGCATTTTTTTAATGTAGCAAGTTTAGGATTGAGCGTGCAAATTACCGAGCGGCTGACTAAAGAAGTGAAGCAGCGCTGGGGAGTTTTAGCTTATGCTTTCACTGCATTACAGGTACTTTGGTCAGCGCGACCTTTCCGAGCAGAAATTAGGGTTAATCATCAATCTTTTTATGTAAAAACTATTCAAATTGCTATTGGAAACGGTCGCTATTACGGCGGCGGTTTGACAGTTGCCGAGGATGCAAAAATAGACGATAGGCGACTAGATTTGTACAGTTTGGAAATAAAAAATTGGTGGGAAATAATTGCTTTATTGCCTGCTATGAGGCAAGGAAATCACGCCAGTTTGCCCAACGTTCACACCTGGGAAGCTCAAGAAATTGAGGTATCTACTAGCAAACGCCGTCCGATTAATACCGACGGTGAAATCACAACTTACACCCCTGCAAAATTTCGAGTCATTCCCAAAGCTTTAGCAGTTATAGCTCCCTAATAACTCACAACTTATATATATTTGTGTTGTAGAACAGGCATCTTGCCTGTTCATATATTAGCCACGTTCATATATCAGCCACGGGCTTTCCGGCCCGTGCCACAATTAATTTATCCCTCAATAAATTGTGTTGTAGAACAGGCATCTTGCCTGTTCATATATCATATCAAGTCCGAGCGATCGCTTACTATAAGACTGACTTGTCATGCTGAGGGTCGCGAAGCAT
>DPLL01000148.1:0-5592 GCA_003542015.1 Microcoleaceae cyanobacterium UBA9251
TCAATTACGAATTAATGAATTACGAATTCCGAATTTAGCACTTCAAAAAATCAACTCGTAACTCGTAATTCGTAATTCGTAATTATTTCCCATAGGGCATACCTCACCAAGATTGAGAACTGCTATATGTTAAATTTCCGACTTCTGTCCTTCCGACTCCTGCGTTACAGGTTCTGAATCTGGCTGCTTGAGAGCAACTTCCAAGGAATTTGGCTCAGCGAGCAATTCAGGATTACGTTTAGAAAATCCCCAGACAAATATTATGGCTATGCTGGAAACCACCAGCCATTGCGGCGGAACTAAATTGTCATTAATCACTTTCACCAGCAGTCGCAATCCCACCAACCCGACGGTGACGTAGCCAGCATCTTCCAGGTGAACGAATTCGTCCAGCCAGCGGATGAACAATCCTGCCATAAATCGCAGGGTGATAATTCCGATTGTCGCGCCCGTCAGCACGAGCCAAGTTTGATCGGAAATCGCGATCGCCGTAGTAACGCTATCCAAAGAAAACGCTAAATCTGTCAGAGCAAGCACCGGAATTGCTTGCCATAGAGACGAAAATCGTGGCCCGTGATGTTCTCCTTCCGAGTCAGCATCTGAGGAAAAATGCTGGAAAACTAGCCACAGCAGGTAGAGAGCTCCTAGCAGTTCAAACTGCCAGTATTGGATCACCCAAGTAGCAGTTAAAATTAGTGCGATCCGCAGTACAAAAGCAATTGCCAAACCGAAGTTGAGAGCCTGTTGCTGTAGCTTGGCATCTTCCAAACCTTTAGAAATAGATGCTAGGGCGATCGCATTGTCTGCCGAAAGAACAGCCTCCAAAGCCACCAAAACCAACAATAATAAAAAGGCATCTACTCCCAAACTGGGCGAAGCGTCGAGAAATTGATCTAGCATTAACTATTTTGTGTACCTAAGATTTTTGACATACTCACCGACTATCAGGTGCGATGATTGGTGAGCGTAGTCGAACTATGATTCTTGACACTTCATCGAAATCTGCTACCGCAGCAGTCCTACGTTTCCTGCTATGCAAATACTAGACAAATCTAGACATTTGCTTCTTACTTCATCGGGAGCATGGGAGCGGTTATCCCTCAGTAAGCTTTCACGCTTTAACCAAGCGCGATAAATTAATTGCGGCATTCAAATCCCTGTCCATCGAATGACCGCAACTTAAACAGTTGTAAGTTCTTTCTTTTAGTGGCATATCTTGGATATGTCCACAGTTTGAACAAGTTTTACTTGATGGAAACCAACGGTCAGCAATGATTACTTCACAACCGAACTTTTTAGCTTTGTATTCCAACTGACGTTTGAATTCATGGAATCCACAATCAGCTATGACTTGAGCTAGTTTATGATTAGACAGCATCCCAGAAATCTTTAAATCTTCTACTACTATCGTTGCGTGGTTTTTGCATAAGTAAGTAGTGATTTGATCTAGAGTATTCTTCCTGAGATTTGCTACCTTGGCGTGACATCTTGCTAGTTGGATTTTGGCTTTATATCTATTCTTGGAACTTTTTACTTTTCTGGCAAGAATCTTTGATAATCTCTTGAGTTTTGCGAGATGTGTTTGGTAGTGTTTAGGATTAGGAAAGACAACACCAGTGGAAAGCGTGGCTAATTCCTTGATACCTAAATCAACACCCACCACAAGATGTTGCTTTAGAGTTGGTTCATGCTCCTGTTCGTAGGCAAAAGCAATAAACCAACTGTCGGCAGTTCGAGATATTGTGATTGACTTGCAGGTGGTGTGAGGCAATCCGACCTAGGTTTTTACCCAACCGATTGTTGGTAACTTTATGGACGTACCACCCACCGGAATTGGTTGACCACCTGCATCAATCGTGAAGGAATCATGATGTCCCTTCTTCTTAAATTTGGGATATCCACCCTTCTTTGAGAAGAATCTAGAGAAGGAATCACCAAGATTATCGAAAGCGTATTGAGTAATTTTCTGACAGATTCCCGTCTCTTTAATCCATGTAAACTCAGGTTTTACATGATTGTTGAAGAATTTCTTGAGTAAGTATTTGTTGGGCTTCAGTCCATCTTTATAAAGATTACTCCAAGTAGCCAACCCCCAATTATAAGTGAACCTCGCTATGCCAGCGTGTTTACTCATTATTGTTGCTTGATTCTTGTTTAGTTTCAACTTTGTTTTGATGGATAGAAGCATTGTTCGACCTCAACACTGTATTTCTCTTTTGGCTAAGTCTGACAGATCTTGGACTGGTCTGTCAATAGCGTCTTTCAAGTTTTCTTTGATTTCCTTAATGTACGCTTGGCTGGCAAATTCCCGGCGGTATCCCAGCGCTGAAGGGTTTTTACTGAAAGTCCAAGCTTTTTTGCAAATTCGTGAGGTTTAAACATAAATACACCAGTGGTTTGTCCATAAGTGTACCACTCTGTCTATTTAATTGCTAGCTAAGGACACGCTCTGTGTCCGTTTAGAGTCGTGCTGATGCCCCATGCCGACTTTTTGAGTTGCTTCTAGATTAGATTCAACTATTGCCCTGACAGCGGACTCTAAGTTTACTCTCAACGTAGGTGTTTCAACGCTTCGACTACGCATGACTCGCACCGCACATATTGAGTAACAGAGACCACCATTATAGCAAGCCGTCCTAAAAGTACGGGGTTTTTAACCCAATTTCTGATAAATTGAAGAGATCAGCACAAATCACTGGCTCTGTCGAAAATTAGTGTCACCACTGATCTTAACCTATAAGTGGCCATTCTGTCCGAAGGAACAAGGAACAAGCAAGAGGGAAGAGGGAACAGCGAAGAAGGAACAAGCAACAAGGAAGAGGGAAGAAGGAACAGGGAAGAAGGAACAAGCAACAGGGAAGACTTTCCCGATTCTCCCCCTCTCCCACTCTCCCCCACTCTCCCCCACTCTCCCCCTCTCTCCCCCACTCCCCCGCCCAGAAGTGTTGCAAGTTGTAACAAATGATTCCCAAAAGCGCCAATTTGTCTGAAATTGGTGAAAGCTCGTGCCCGCGAAAAGGAGTTTTCCGAATATGTCTTTAACAGATACCCAAGTCTACGTAGCGCTCGTAATTGCTTTGATTCCCGGAATCTTGGCTTTCCGGCTGTCAACTGAACTGTACAAATAGTTTAGGACACCAGATTGCAACGGTAAAGCGCCCTCCGAGCGCAGTTGAATCTTGAGATTGCAGACAATTGCTCCGGCAGTGGAGTAAATTGTTGGTTGTCAGCAAGACGAGACTGCAAGGGTTGAATTCCGTTGACAATTTATCTATATTTACCTAGAATTTAAATACCGAATTCTAGGTAAATCCGTGGACAAATTGATCGGCATTGGTGAATTAGCGGAACTTAAAGCTGTCAGTGTAGACACAATCCGACGATGGGAGAAGGAAGGCAAGATCCAATCCGTTCGTACAGATGGTGGACACAGACGGTATCGTATTTCAGACTTTGTTGAACAAAAAGTTGGAAAGACCATCGCTTACGCCAGAGTATCTAGTCATGACCAAAAAGCAGACCTTGACAGACAAGATGCCGTCTTGTCTGGGTACTGTCAGTCTTTTGGTTGGGATTATGAGGTGATCCGAGATTTAGGTAGTGGTATGAATTACCGCAAAAAAGGACTCACCAAGCTAATATCTACTATTCTAGACGGTGACATAATCCGACTCGTGATCACTCACAAGGATAGACTACTCAGATTTGGCTCAGAACTGGTTTTTGCAATCTGCGAATACCACGGGGTCGAAGTTGTCATCCTGAACAAAAAAGAGGACGCAAATTTTGAAGAAGAATTAGCGAGTGACGTTTTGGAGATGATCACCGTGTTCTCTGCAAGATTATACGGCGACAGATCAAATAAAAATAAAAAACTTATCCAAAACCTTGCAGATGCTCTAGAAAACAGATAATATCTAGATATCTAACCACATTGAGAGGTCGAATCAATGGCTACCATAACTTATTGCAAAGGCTTACCCACACCAGCCCATGAGCTTAACGAGTTAGGTTTGACAGATTTCGAGATGTTTCTAGATGCTTACGCCCCTATTTTTAGGGCTGCAAATATCGAAACAGTCAATCATTTGCTTTCGTAGAATTCAAAAAATCCCAGTGCAATACCCATTTACAGCAGACCTACCCCATTAACAAACGTCACGCTAATGGCGCGATCAGTTCTGAAGGAGGTCGAGTAGACGGGAATCAAGAGCACAGATCCTTGCATTTGAAAACCATTGAAGGGAAGATTAAGTCTATCAGTGCGTGGCTCAATAAAGCAGAGCGCAAACTGGTATTGGCTCGTAAATTCTATGCCAATAAGAAATGGCAGCAATCAAAAAAAGGCTGCAACTTCCCGATCTATTGCTCACTTAAGTACAAATCTACAAACTGGCAGAATTTACGCTTTCAAATTCACAATAAAAAGCGTAAGTTTGCACTTTTTATAAACCAACTAGAACAGTTAAAAGTTAAGCATATCAACGTTTCAGTACCTGACGCTGATGTTTTTGTTGTTGGTTCTAAAGACGAGTCTTACGGTAATCATGTCTGTCAATGGGATGGAAGTAAAATTACTTTCCGTGTCCCTAATTGTAGAGAATCACGGTTTGGCAAAACCATCTCCTCTGAGATTGGTGATTTCAATCGGAACATCAACCGATTACCAGTATACTGTGCTAAAACTTGGCATTTTTATCGTAAAAAGGGTAAATGGGTTGCTGCTGTACAGTTCACAGCCCTGTGAAGCAAGTTTCTAGAGAGCGGGTATAGGGCTGCATTGGTATTGATATGAACCCTGGTTCTTTAGGTTGGGCTTGGTTAAATATCTAAGAATTTATGGACTGGCTAGTGATGAAGCGTCATCGTTAATGATTGTCCGTCGAGCCATGCAACTGAGTGAAAATATTCCTGGCGACCTAACCGCTTATTTCGAGGTGAACTCGGAAAAACACCTGTGGAGCCAGTGGAACCAATGGAATAAAAAGATTAAACGTTCTGGTGGTGTGTCACGTCGTTGTGACTACTGTACCATTTCTAACAGGAGTTTCCTGAGCGTTCCTCGATTCCGGGGAAGCGTAAAGCACGCTTAAAAGAACGTTTAAAACTTAAACCGCAGAGTTTACTTAGGTTTACCTAGGTTTTTAGAAGCGGCAGGGATGTTTATTTGACCTGTGATCAAAGAGGTTCCGCCCTCGTCTCCTGAAGAAGAATCGGTACTCGGATTTTCTGCGGGGGACGAGCTAAAATTTTCCAGAATTAGCAGCTCTCAAACGTCTGTTTCAGCAGGTATTTGTCAAAAAAGATTATGCAAGCGATTCAACCAACCGTTACCCCACTGAAATCTGTAAAAAACTCCCCTCGCGTTGCTGTTGCTCCAAGTCGGAGGAGCATTCGTCAGCGTTCCTACCCTCACCAAGCGCTTGCCGCCGAAACAGGAGTCAAGTTAGCAGTCAACATGATACTTTCAGTCTGTGCGATTTCTGCTTTGATTCAGCTTTGGCCTCACTACCGGGCAGTGCAAGAAAAGTTGCAGGAAATCCAAGCTGAAGTCAATCTTACCCAAGGGCGAGTAAATCAGTCGCGATCGGA
>DPLL01000148.1:5698-24660 GCA_003542015.1 Microcoleaceae cyanobacterium UBA9251
ACTGCTGACTGTTGACTGTTGACGGTTGACTGTTGACGGTTGACTGTTGACTGCGTAAGTCCTGTAATTGACTGAGCCAGACAATCTCAGAACTGAAAACTTGGGGTTCAAGCTGACTTTGCCATTACGGTTTGTTCTTTGAGCAGTTGGAGTGCGGCTTGATATTGCAAGTCGTCTTTGCTACCGAATTTGGTAAGCGCAATCGGCTGTAGCGGTACTACCCGATCGGGCGAAATCCCCAGTTTGTGAATATCTGTGTGGTTCGGCGTCTCGTACTTGGCAACAGTCACAGCCAACCCCGAACCATCAGACAAATCAAACAGCGACTGAATCAGCCCTTTGCCAAAAGTCTTTTCGCCCACAAGTTGAGCTCTGCCGTTATCTTGCAGCGCACCAGCCAAAATTTCGCTAGCACTGGCTGTTCCCTTATTCACCAAAACAATCAGGGGATCGTGAGTCAGGGCTTCTCCAGAGGCTTCAAAACTGCCGAGAATGCCTTGTCGGTTCACAGTGTAGACGATCGTCCCGGAATCCAGCCACAGGCGGGCAATTTCAATCCCCGCTTGCAAAAGTCCGCCTGGGTTATTCCGCAAATCGAGAATGTAGGCGGCGGCTCCTTGTTTTTCGAGTTGGTCGATCGCATGAGCGACTTCGGTAGTGGCGTTGGCGCTGAATTGACTCAGGCGAATGTAGCCCACTGGTAAATTCTCCGGCCCCGACTGCAATTCGGCGTAAACCGGATTCAGAGCAATGCGATCGCGCAGTAACTCAATTTCAAGAGAGTCTCTCCCTTCGCGCCCCAAGGTGAGGGTGACAGGAGTACCGATGCGGCCGCGCATTCGAGTTGCGGCCTCGTCTAGACTCAATTCTGAGGTGGGAGTGCCATCTATTTTCAGAATGCGATCGAGGGGTTGAATGCCGGCTTGATCTGCTGGTGAACCCGCCACAGGAGCTACCACTGTCAGAGTACCGCTCTCAGGGTCGATCGCAATTTGTAGCCCCACACCCGTCAGTTCCCCGGCAGTATTGACCTGCAAACTGCGGTACTGTTCGGGTTTCAGCAGTCGAGTAAATGGGTCGTCCAGATTTGCCAGCATCTGTTGAATACCGGTGTAAGTCTGCTCTCGATCGTTCAGCGGTTGCTTGACAGCCTGTTCGCGAATCGACCACCAGTTGTGATGGTTGAATTTGTCATCCACATAAGAGCGATTGACAATTCGCCAAGCTTCACTCAAGAGTTGTTGTTCTGGGCTCAGCGCCGCCGCAGGTTGGGGCCACCCACCTAGAACCAGGGCGACTTGGAGGACAAGTAAAATTGCAATCTGGAAAACTCGTCTGTGCATGATTGTTCCGTAAAATATGAGTAGATTGGTATCCGTTATATTTTAAGTTTGTACGCTTTTGAGCTTTTGCACATTCAAGTTGATGTCTGGGAAGGCAGAAGTCATAAAGCCAGTCCTGGACGCACTGAACGGAAAAAACCCGGTTTCTCGTTCTCATCCTCAATCTAAAATGACGCAATTACGTTAAGAAACCGGGTTTTTGCCTAAGTCCTAAAGCATCAGGTCTTTGGCAGTCGCGAACAAAAAATTAGTTAAAGTTGACATTTAACCGCAGGATGAGTAAAGTTTTATCATTATTATGAAATTTTCCGCAGACTGGTCGATCGAGTCTGATGCCGGTCCTCCGCTGAGTCAGAGACTGTATGCCAGCTTGGGACGGATGTTGAGGTTTCGGACAAAGGTTTTTGAGACTAGGCAAAAGCGATCGCTCCGTGAAATCTGCACGGCTATTATGTTACATTTTTTATCACAGTCAGGAATTCGATCGGGCAACGCCAGCAAAGGGAAACCAGCTCTAGCTCCGTTTCCCAGCGAAGCGAGTTACCGCAAAATAGAGTTCCTCTCGTCAGCTCCAAATATTAAAATAGCCGAAGGTAGTTGCTAGCAAAAGCCAACTGACCATCGTGGGGCGACCAAAAATCCTTGTGGCTGCGGCCCTAAATCTCAACCACAGCAATATTCTTTTAGGAATTCTGGCTCAATGTTTTCTAAACAAATCACCGACTCAAAAACCTTCCAGTGGTTTGACGAACGCCTGGAACTTCAGGCGCTCTCCGACGACATCACTAGCAAGTATGTACCCCCCCACGTCAATATCTTCTACTGCTTGGGCGGAATCACTCTGGTTTGTTTTCTGATCCAGTTTGCCACGGGCTTCGCCATGACCTTCTATTACCGTCCCACGGTAGCAGAAGCTTTTTCCTCAGTCCAATACATCATGAACGAAGTCAGCTTCGGTTGGCTGATTCGCTCCATCCACCGCTGGTCTGCCAGCATGATGGTGCTGATGATGATTCTGCACATCTTCCGCGTTTACCTGACCGGCGGCTTCAAAAAGCCCCGCGAACTAACTTGGGTGACAGGAGTAATTTTGGCAGTCATCACTGTTTCTTTCGGTGTGACCGGCTATTCGCTACCTTGGGATCAAATTGGTTACTGGGCCGTCAAAATCGTTTCCGGCGTTCCCGAAGCCATCCCCTTTGTCGGTTCTTTACTGGTTGAGTTACTCCGTGGCGGCGTCAGCGTCGGTCAAGGCACATTAAGCCGCTATTACAGCTTGCACACATTTGTGTTGCCTTGGCTGATTGCAGTATTCATGCTGGCCCACTTCTTGATGATTCGCAAGCAAGGAATCTCAGGCCCGTTGTAAGTTTTGAGTTGTAGGGGCAATATTTTTTTGCCCCCCGCTAAGTTTTGAGTTGAAAATTCAGAATTCATCGCTCATCATATTTATTTACAGCCAACAACCAAAAGGAGAACACTGTAGTTATGTCTATTCTCAAAAAACCAGATTTGAGCGATCCAGCGCTCCGCGCTAAACTCGCTCAGGGCATGGGCCACAACTATTACGGCGAACCAGCCTGGCCCAATGACTTGCTCTATGTTTTTCCTGTAGTAATTACGGGAACGATCGCTCTGTGCGTCGCTTTGGCTGTGCTCGACCCGGCTTTGGTTGGAGAACCGGCTAATCCTTTTGCTACTCCGCTAGAAATTCTGCCGGAATGGTATTTGTGGCCTGTGTTCCAACTCCTGCGCGTTTTGCCTAACAAATTGTTGGGTATTGCTTGCATGGCTGGCGTTCCCGTGGGTCTGATTTTGATTCCGTTCATCGAGAGCGTTAACAAGTTCCAAAATCCGTTCCGCCGCCCTGTGGCTACTACTGTTTTCCTATTGGGAACAGCAATCACTCTGTGGTTGGGTATTGGCGCTGTTTTCCCGATCGACAAATCTTTCACTCTTGGTCTGTTCTAAGATTTAAGCTTGGTTGATTTTGACGCCCGCTGGTTTTCTAGAAGTGCTTTTGTACTGGTGGGAAACTTGAGCGGGCGTCATTTTATTGGCGAAGGAAGAAGGCAGAAGACAGAAGACAGAAGACAGAAGACAGAAGGAAGAAGGAAGAAGGCAGAAGGCAGAAGGCAGAAGGCAGAAGGCAGAAGGCAGAAGGCAGAAGGCAGAAGGCAGAATGTTCAAAGAAATGTTCCGGTTTTAGCGAAGGGCCAATGACAGAGATCAGAAGTTAGATCGCATCCGCTACCATCAGAATTGTAAAATCGAGTCAAGTGGCCACCAAATATAACCGCAATTTTCAGTTTTTCGACTCACGGTCAACAGTCAACAGTCAACAGTCAACAATCATTGCTGAGTGCAACCGGAATCGATATTAATGGTCAATATTAAATTAAATTTAAAAGCAGATGATCCCAAATAAAATACCGCCGATAAAAGCATTAAATAAAGCATTCCTTAAGGTGAAACCCAATCGGGATGATTTTGAACAATTTAAACACAATCTGATTAGATTAATCGACCACATCAACGAAGCAGAATCGGAGGAATTTCACAAAAATCTGGTGGCGCAGTTTTTGCGTGAGACTTATTATGGAGCCAATCATTTCATCAACACAAAAGGGCGCAATGACCTAGTTATTCATAACGGAAAAGATGCCAAAAACAGCGTTGGTGTCATTCTGGAAGCTAAAAAGCCAACTAACAAAGGGGAGATGCTTAAGGTTGACAATCTGAATAGCAAAGCCTTTCAGGAATTGGTACTCTATTTTTTGCGCGATCGCATTTCGGGAAAAAACCTTGAAATCAAATATTTAGTCGCAACCAATGTTTACGAGTGGTTCATTTTTGATGCTGGTATAGCAACCGCCAAGGTGGTTAAGGCATTGATAACCGTTGAATCCTTTGACCCTTCGACNNCGCCTTGGCGACTGCTATACTTTTGAAAAATCCTTTGCTCAGAATCAACAACTGGTAAAGCTATTTACCGATTTTGAAGCAGGAAGACTAACGGGGAAAAAAACTGACTTTTTCTATCAAGAAATTGCGGCACCTGCTATTGAAGCAATCAAAGACGAGATTACTTTTACCCATTTCGATCTTCGAGACTACGAACAATCTTTAAGGAATACCGAAAAGCAAGATGACAATCAACTAATTCCACTATTTAAGCTGCTTTCACCAGAGCATTTATTGAAACTACCGTTTGCGAATGATAACAACAGTCTGGATAAAGCATTTTACAGCGAGTTACTCCACATCATCGGTTTGACGGAAACCAAAGCAGGCGGCAAAAAACTGATCGGGCGGAAAAAAGAAGGCCGCAATATTGGTTCACTGATTGAAAATGCGATGGAGCAACTTGATAGTTTAGACAAAATCTCCCGACTCGAAAAACCAGAAAAATTTGGTGATACTTACCAAGACAGACTGTTTAATGTTGGCTTAGAATTAGCAATCACTTGGGTAAATCGCATCCTGTTTCTGAAATTATTAGAAGCGCAGTTAATTAAATATCACAAAGGCGATAAATCCTTGGCATTTTTGAATTTAAGCAAAGTACAGAACTATGACGATTTGAATAGCCTTTTCTTTAGCGTTTTGGCGCGCAAACCACAGGAAAGAAGTAGTAGTATCCAAAATATTTTCCCCAAGGTTCCTTATTTAAACAGTTCATTATTTGAGCTAACCGAACTCGAACACTTAACTATTTCTATTAGCAATCTCCGGGATGAGAATCTGCCGATTTTATCATCTAGCGTATTGAAAGATAGCAACGGAAAAAAGCGCACAGGCGAACTTAATGGCTTGGAATATTTCTTTGATTTTCTGAATGCTTACGATTTCAGCAGCGAAGGTTCATCAGAAATTAAGGAAGACAATAAACGGCTGATTAATGCTTCTGTGCTTGGGTTAATTTTTGAGAAAATTAATGGTTATAAAGATGGAGCTTTCTTTACTCCAGGCTTCATTACTATGTATATGTGCCGCGAAACTATTCGTAGGGCGGTTTTGCAAAAGTTTAATCAGACTAATAGCTGGGAATGCCAAAATATGGATCAGTTGTACGATAAAATTACAGACAAGAAAGAAGCTAATCAGATTATCAATAGTCTCAAGATTTGCGATCCGGCTGTGGGTTCGGGACATTTTTTAGTTTCGGCTCTTAATGAAATGATCGCGATTAAAAGTGAACTAAAAATTTTGCTTGACAGACAAGGGAAAACTTTAAGAGATTATCAAGTAGAAGTTGTAAATGATGAGTTAATTGTCACCGATGATGATGGATTATTATTTGAGTATAATCCCAAAAGCCCGGAAAGTCAACGGATACAAGAAACTCTATTTCACGAAAAACAGACGATTATTGAAAACTGTTTATTTGGTGTGGATATTAACCCAAACTCTGTCAAAATATGTCGTTTGAGGTTATGGATTGAACTTTTGAAAAATGCTTATTATAAAGCCGAAAGTCATTACACGGAGTTGGAAACTCTACCAAATATTGATATCAATATCAAATGTGGTAATTCTTTGATTAGCCGTTTTGCGTTGGATGTTGATTTGCGACAAGCTTTAAGGAAAAGCAAGTGTGATATTGATAGTTACAAAAATGCTGTACAAACTTACCGCAATGCTGAAAGTAAGGAGCAAAAACGGGAAATGGAAGGCATAATCTCATCTATTAAGGGAAATTTTCGCACAACACTTTATGGGAATGATTCAAAAAAGACTAAGTTGAGAAATCTTGAGGGTGAGCGTTATAATTTAGAGAATCAAATGTTGTTATTTCAGGAATCAACGACGGATAAAAAGGCACGGGAAAAGAAAATCACTAAGTTAAGTAATGAGATTGATAAGTTAGAATTTGAAATTGAGGAAATAGAAAGTGGCAAAATTTACGAAAATGCGTTTGAATGGCGGTTTGAGTTTCCTGAATTGCTGAATAATGATGGTGATTTTGTGGGTTTTGATGTGGTGATTGGGAATCCGCCCTATGGAGCCACTATTTCAAAAATGGAGCTAAATTTATTATATCCTAAGTATGGGTCTCTAGGCATTAATCAACTCTTAAAAGATAGCTATTTTATTTTTTGTTTATTTGGGTTAAAGGATATTTTAAAATCTCAGGGATATCTGAGTTATATTATTCCAAATACTTGGAAGTTAATTGAGGCTGCGAAAACATTTCGGCAAAGTCTAATGGGTGAATTTCATTTTTTGGGTATAGACGAATTTAAGACAAAAGTCTTTGATGAAGCTACGGTAGACTGCGACATTATATTTATCGAAAAAAACCTATTAATTGAATACGATATCAAAGTACAGCTCAGAAATGGGGATAGCATTGAGGGGGTAAAATTTTTATCAAAAAACAATTTATTAAAGCAGCCGTTTTTCAATTTCTCAATCACGGAAATTCAAGGAAATCTGCTCAATAAAATCAACTTAAATTCTGTCTTGGTCAAAGATTATTTTGCCATCAAGAATGGTGTGAAACCTTATGAAATTGGCAAGGGTTATCCACCACAGACTCAAGAAGTGTTAAAGCAAAAACCTTACACTTCTGAAACAAAAGAAAACAATACTTTTATACCTTTAATTGGAGGGCGTTATTTTCATAAATATGTGAATTTATGGAATAATAACTTTTGGATTAGTTATGGTAAATGGCTGGCAGCCCCCAGAGAAGCATCGATATTTGAAGCAGAGGAAAAACTGATTTTTAGACAAACTAGCGACAAGATAATTGGTACTTTGATTGAAGCTGGATTTATTATGCGTGATAATACTCATATTATATTACAAAGAGATCGACAATTTAGCCTGAGATATTTACTTGGTATTTTGAATTCAAAACTGATTGATTTTGTTTACAGGAGCATCAATCCAGAAAAGGGCGAAGCGTTAGCACAGGTGAAATCTTTTCATTTAGGAATGTTACCGTTTTATCCACTTTCTACAAACAATCAGATTCCTTTTATCCAAATAGTCGATCAAATCATGACCGCCAAAAAATCCGATCCCAAAGCAGACACCACAGAATTAGAAAAAGAAATAGATCGACTGGTTTATCAGTTGTATGAATTGACGGCTGAGGAAATTAAAATTGTAGAGGTAGACATCCCTTAGAGTCTCGGTTTGAGAGCAAAATGTGGGTCAGCAAAATTCACCCTTGATCCCAAATTTATCAGACAACATTTTTCTCAATACATTGCTACCACGTTCTACAAATTAAGCTGCGGTTTCAAGCTAGGATGGATTATTAATACGGTCACTAAATTCAGGTATGAATGCTTCATCTCGGACTAAATTAGAAACCTTCTCTGAAAAGGCTTGCTTCTGATCATTTGGAAATGAACATGGTATCAAAAGGCAGTTGGTAGCTGCTGTTAGAGAAGCCTGAATAGCTAATATCGACATATTAGATGCTGGTAAAGGTTGAGTAGGTGACTCCTCAGCCTCATCCATAAAGTCTTTAAAGCTGCTGATGATTTACCCTCATTTTTTTTACTGTTTTCCCATTGTCTATAAAAAGCATCAAGCAACTCTTCAAAGGCTTTAATAATTTATTCAATGATTTGACGTCTTGTTTTCTAATCTAGGCTATCCCATAGTTGCGAGAACCATTTGAACAATTAAAATAACAAATTAAATATCATTGCTTTCCCCTAAACAAAGTTAAAATACTGCTTCGGCAATTTACAGGTATGACACCGAGAGGTTAGAGAGCGAATTGAACAATCGTACTTTTGTACAGTACGATCCCGTGGCTCGATCGCAGAGCGCGATGGTGAGCAATGCTGCGCCGCTGGGTGGTCAAAAGTTGTCATAAAACTTCTTGGAATTGCAAATCCGGTTTGAATACTCCTTTTATCTATTGGTCTTGGAAGACTAACTTTGTTTGTTGAGTCGCGATTTGAATCTCATAATTATCGAGGGGAAACAACCCGGATATGATTTATTTACCAGCAGCTTTTTAGCACCTTGTGTTAGTGTATTTTTAAGCAGGGTTTGGCACTTGATGCACTCTAAATAATTTCCCAATGTGGGCATCTGATTCTTGAAACTCATGTTACTAATAGAACTGTGTTTGTGCAGTTCATTGTGAGTTGCTCCGGCGGCGACTGTGTTGTGAATTAGAAGTTAAACGGCTCCGTGCGATCGTCTTGTAGCAATTTAGTGTTTTGTACGGAATAATGTAAGAGAGCGGTGTATCCAGTTGTAAGAGTAGTTGAATAACTACTGAGGAGGAGCGAAAAAGCCGTCAGATATCACTCCGGCAGCAGATGCTGTATCAACAGCATTGAATTCGTCTGTTTTCTCTACTACGTAAATAGCCTTGCAACGACTGAGGCGCTACTTAATCAAGTAGATCGTCATCTAAGTAACACTTATTTTTGGGAAGGACACAATTTTATGACCACAATAATGCAGATCTTAATCCACATTAGAGGTGGAGTTTCTCTTGTTATGAGTTCTGTACTTGCGCTTGGAAAACATTTTCGACTTGGGATAATTTTGGCTTTTGCGTGTCTTGCTTGTATTTTGAGTTCTGTTCCTGCTGTTTCGCAAGGTCAGTTACCTAATCATATAAAAATAGGAGTTAGAACTGTTGCTTCCGCAATCGGCAATAATATAAGTACAAATAAAGCATATGGCTTCTGTGGCACTTTTGGTGAGGAGCTACAAGAGGAGTTAAAGAAGTTAGCTCCTAATGGTAAACGAATTGAAGTTGAATATCATGAGATTAAGAATGAAGGTCTTGGATACAAATACCCTAGGTATGATGGTTTGAATAAAAAAATAATTCATATTGAATGTGGTCCTAATTCAATACCATCTGATAATCTGAAAACTGCTGTCGGCATTAAGTTTTCAGATAGTTTCCATAAAACCGGGGTAAAGTTGCTATTACCAGAGAAATTAGTTGAGGATTTGAATTCAAAACGTCGGAATGTGAAAGATATAAAAGTTGGTGTTGTCAAGGAAACCACCACATCCAACCTGTTAGAAGGTATTGTGGATAACATTCGTCCATATGATACGAGGGATGAAGCTTTAAATGCTCTTCTTGATAAAAATGTTAAGGAAATAGAGGCATTTGCTAGTGATGCACTTATTTTGCAGACTATTTTAGATAGTGGATATAACTCTAAAGAACCCTTCAACAGAAAAGGATACACTATTTTCAAAAAAGATGGTTACTTGACTTCATTACCAACAGAAGACTATGTTATGGCAGTCAAGGAAAACACGCCCTTTTCTAACAAACTAATTGAGTCGATCAATCGGACATTGAAGCGAGATAAAATATCTCAAGCAATGAAAAAATTAGAGCATATTGAATATTCTACTCCAACTACTCCACCTACTTCAGGTATACTACTAAGGTTGCAGGAGTTTTTGTCGAGTATATTTACTGAAATATTGGGTGTATTTATTACACTATTGAGTACGTTTATTATACTACTAAAGCGTACAAGGCTCGAACAAAGGGAACATCTAAGACTTTTTTTGTGGATTTTAGGGGCGGTATTGTGTGTATTAGGAGTTATAATCATAATTGCGATTTGGCTGCAATACAAAAAGCTTTAACTCTAAGTGCGTTAGACTGTGAGTAAAGACTAATGAAATAGAATTGCTACATACAAGTGCAACCGGAAGCGATCGAACTAAGCTAAACTAAGCTAGGTAAATGACTTGATATACTGATGACTATTTTTACTCTGCGATCGATCAAAAAAGACTTCGGCATCAAAGAACTCTTGACAGATGCCAGTTTCAGCCTCGATGAAGGCGATAAAGTCGGACTCATCGGCACCAACGGTTCCGGGAAATCAACCCTGCTGAAAATGATTGCGGGCTTGGAATCCATCGACGCGGGCGATCGCTGGGTCAATCCCGGCGCTACAATCGTCTATCTCCCCCAACAGCCAGATTTAGACGAAAATCACACGGTTTTAGAGCAAGTATTTGCCGACAGTGGCGAACAAATGGCTTTGGTGCGCGAATACGAGGAACTTTCCGACCACTTGTCCCACGGTAAAGGCGATACTGATAAGTTGCTGGCGCGTCTGTCTGCGGTGTCTGAACGCATTGATGAGGTGGATGCGTGGGATTTGGAAACTAAGGCAAAATTGATTTTGACTAAGTTGGGAATTGAGGATTTTGATGCCAAAGTTGGCGATTTATCCGGCGGTTATCGCAAGCGAATTGCCTTAGCAACGGCTTTACTTTCGGAACCTGATGTGTTGCTAATGGATGAACCGACTAACCATTTGGATGCGCTTTCTGTCGAATGGTTGCAGAATTATTTGAACGGCTATCGCGGTGCTTTGTTGTTGATTACGCACGATCGCTATTTTCTCGATCGCGTCACCAATCGCATTCTAGAGATCGATCGCGGCGACCTTTACAATTATAGTGGCAATTACGCCTACTATTTAGAGAAAAAAGCCTTAGCTGAAGACTCAGCCACCAGCACTCAGCGCAAACACGCGGGAGTATTGCGGCGTGAGTTGGAATGGCTCAAAAAGGGGCCTAAAGCGCGCAGTACGAAGCAAAAGGCTCGGATCGATCGAATTAAAGATATGCGCGCAGAGGAGTTCAAAACAGCCAATGGCAAAGTCGAGATTGCTACAGCGGGGCGCCGGATTGGTAAGAAAGTTATTGAGCTACTGAATATCTGTAAAGCTTATGGCGATCGCACTTTAATTAAAGATTTTACCTACAATTTCACTCCCGAAGACCGGATTGGGATTATTGGCTGTAACGGTGCGGGAAAATCGACGCTGATGGATATCATCACCGGACGAATTAAGCCGGATTCGGGGACTGTAGAAATCGGGACAACGATTCACATTGGTTATTTTGACCAACACTCGGAGGATTTGACACCCAACGAAGACCAACGAGTCATTGAATACCTCAAAAGTGTTGCAGAATTGGTGAAAACGGCCGATGGAGAAATCATTACGGCTTCTCAAATGTTGGAGAAGTTTCTGTTTCCGCCGATTCAACAATATGCACCGATTAGCAAACTTTCGGGCGGGGAAAAGCGCCGATTGTTTCTGTTGAAGGTGTTGATGAGTGCGCCGAACTTGCTGATTTTGGATGAACCGACAAACGATTTGGATGTCCAGACTTTGGCGGTGTTGGAAGATTATCTGGAAGACTTCAACGGCTGTGTAATTGTAGTATCTCACGATCGCTATTTTCTCGATCGCACAATAGACATGGTTTTCGCCTTAGAACCTGGGGGGAATTTGCGTTTGTATCCCGGTAATTATTCGGTGTATGTAGATTACAAGAAAGCCGAAGAAGCGAAGGAACTTAAAGCACAAAAAAATCAAACTAAAATCCCACAATCCGCTGAATCTAACAATCCAAAATCCAAAATCCAAAATCCAAAATCGAATAAGCTGTCATTTAATGAAAAGCGGGAATACGAGAAGTTAGAAGTTAAAATTCCGCAGATGGAAGCTGAGAAAGCAGAGATTGAGCAGATTTTATCTCTCAATTCTCCGAGTGGTTTTGGTGAGGTGAAAAAGTTATCTGAACGTTTGGGTCAATTGAATCAAGAGATCGATCGGGCGACCGAGCTCTGGTTGGAATTGGCGGAACGGGTGAGTTGAGCAGGGGTGAGTGCGATACTAACCTTCCCACTCACCAGACAGAGACTTTCAAGATTGCTGCGGGTACTCCCAAACTGATCGTTTATTGTGTAGCTAATAGACTTTGCATCAACAGGTTTATGATGTGGCGCTTGCTTCCTTGACTGCTGTTGCTGTCATCATCCCCCAAAACCAATCGATTTTGTATCGTTCGATGGCAATTTCTTGAAATCCCTCATCTCGCATCATCGCTTGAAGTTCAGCCACTCCATAGGTACGGAAATGAGCGCGGTTGAAACAGCGCAGAAAAAAGTCAAAAACCTTGCAAGTTAAATAATCATAACACCAATCTGTAATCACTAGACGACCATTGGGTTTAAGAACCCGTTTTGCTTCTTGGAGTGCTTGGGATGGATCTCGAAAGAAATGAAATACACTGGTTGACACTACTATATCAAAATAGTTGCTGGGAAATGGCAGGTTGTCAGCACTACCTAGTTTTAACTCCACAGACTCAGGTAGCTTCTGTTTGGCAATTTCGAGCATTTCAGCACTAGCATCAATTCCGATAACCTCTGATTCTGGAGACACCTGTAACAGACGCTGGATTAAAACCCCGGTTCCACAACCAAGGTCTAAAATACGTTCCCCTTGGTTGATTTCTAAACGGTTGAGTGTTTCCCTAATTGTGGCATTTACATAAAATGACCAGCGACTATCGTATCGCTTTGCGAGGCGAGAATATTCTGTTTGAACAGGGTCTGAGTACATAATTTTTAATCTCGATCGCTAGAACAACAACCTGATGAATTTAGGACTTAAGCTCAACTCTATTTGTAGGGTGTGTACTGCGTACCTTACCACTACCAATTGCGATCGCACATCCCATCCTACCTCGCTTTACTCTGAAAATTATCCCATAATTAACTAACCTTACTTTCCTTTTACCTTCGCCGCCCTAGATTCTACTGTAAATGGTGGAATGTCTTGCAATTCTGTTTCGCTTAAACTATACTGTTCGCAAACCAAACTCAGACGAGTTCCAGCAGTTTTAACAGCATTGACAGAATGAGTCAAGTCTCCTTGAAAATACACCAGCGCGTTCATTTCTGGCTTCATTTGACCGACTTGTTTTTTGTGACAACACAACACCAACTCTCCCCCTTCGAGATTTGCTGGTACCTGGACGTACAAAACGCTGACTGTCGCCGGCGGTTCAACTGTTTTGCAGTACGATCGCAAAGAGCGATCGATATGCGGATCGACACGGGAACCTTCTTTCAGCAGCAGAGGGTTGAGGTAAAAAGCATTGCAAGCCGGCTGTAGCGCTTGGTCTAGATAGGGTTTGAAGTATGGGAAACGCTGTTCTACTTGGGCGATTTCGGAACGTTGAAACACTACCGAAAAGCCTTTTGTACCGATGAAGTCGCGGTTGAGGTTGTTGATCGCAAAATAAGGGGATGCGAGAATTGCTCCTCGCAAATCGTTGAGGTAGGTAATGGAGAAAGCGTTAGAATGTTTGCTATAGTATTTCAAGGCGTTCAAAGAGCGTAAATTTTCAAGGAAATAGGAGTCTGTTGGCTCAGTCACATCATCCTGGATACAGAAACCGGGTTTTTCTGCTAAGAAATATGGTAAGTCATCCGTCTCGGTAAAAAACCCGGTTTCTTGAGTTTTTGCAGACAAATTGATCATTTAATTTTTGGGGAAAGTTCGATCGCGATTTTAGATAAGCAAAATTTATATATACACCTAACATATTTTTGATATTTAATGTTACGAGTTGTATTGTAAAAAATTGTAAAATTTTTAATAGGAAAGATTCTTATTTAATTAACGAATTTGCGACTTTTCAGGATTTATTACTACATCGTGATTGAGCTATGGTACAATTAAAATTCTATAATCTGGCCTAAGTTATAAGTTAAAATAAACAGACTCTTCAAAGCTAAATTCCTGAAACTCTTTTGAATATTGGAATACCAGCGCCAACCTAGGATAGAGCAAAAAATCTTTGTCAGATCGGAAAGTAAAGTAATGTAAAGTAAAATTTTGTTTTGTATCAAAAATTGGGAAAATTCTCTGGTGAGGCTTGAAAAAGCCCAAAAAATGTGGTATGCACTCCGAGAGACTGAAGATGAAGCGGAAAAGTTAAGCCGCCACAATCGAGAAAAAGTCGATCGGGCAAAAAAAATTGCCAAAGACTGAAAATTTTGTTATGAGTGAGGTACAATTCACCTGTTCAGGGGAAAGAATTGCTAAATTTAAAAATCATCCTGTAAAAGTCAGAAGCTAAGAGTCTCAGGGTTTTCGAGAAGCGCGAATCAGAAAAAACTATGTCTCAGAATGTCACCGCAAAACAGATGGCTTTGGAATCAGGCCAAGACCCGATCGCCGTAGTGGCGACAGTCGAAACAATGCCAGCCGAAGCAGTGGCGGTAGAGTCCTACGCCGATCGGTTGATGGATGAGCTGTTTGAAGGGGTCGATCGATCATTTGACAAAAATGGCGGACTGCCCACAGAGCCGGTGCAGCCAGAAACGATCACGCTCAAGTCGATCTCGGTACCTCAAATAGTCCTGTCGCAGTTACCGCAGCCACAGCAGCCAGCCGAAAAAGACGTAGAAGCGATCGCCCGCCAAGTCGCCCTAGAAACAACCCAAAAACAACAGTCCAAACAATCCTTCGACAAAATCCTACTCGGAGCAGCATTTGGTTCGCTAATGCTAGTCCTGGGATTGTGGCTGGCCAGCAGGTCAGGACTGGTCCGCTTACCCACCGCCACACCAGCAGCCTCTACGCCGGCAGAGGCTGGGAAAACAGCACCAGATACCCAGTTTGTCGAATACGTCCAACGATCGCTAGAAGCGATCGAACAAAAAAAAGCACCGCAGGCAAACCCGCAACTGCCGGTAGTTCCTGGAGTCGCCCCCCCAGGAACACTGCCCAGCATTCAAATTTCCGGGTCGCCACCTGTAACAGCAGGTCTCTCGACAGCAGTCAACCGCATCGCTGATGCCCTAGAACAAGCCGCCGCGCAGCCGGGAGCACCTGCACTCCCAGCCCAAGTGGTAATCATCCCGCCCGCTCCAGTTCCAGCTCCAGCTCCTGTTTTAGTTCCAGTTCCCATTCCAGCTCCAGCTCCAGCTCCAGTTCTAATTCCATTTCCAGTTCCAGTTCCAGCTCCAGCTCCAGTTCCAGCTTCAGCTACTGTGGCTCCTCAAACCGCTACGGTTTCACCCTCGCCCACAGCCCCCGCCTCTGGTCGAGCCATCGCCTCTGCCGGAAGGGCAACTCAAACTCCCGTCGCCACTTCCCCTTCTCCTTCCTCTTCTCCCTCGGAGTCTCCCCAGCCAAAGATTTTGGCTCGCGAAACCGAACCGGCAGCCCCAGCGCCCGCAGCAGCCCCAGCGCCCGCAGCTCAGCCAGCAGCACCGCAGCCACAACCAGCACCGCCAGTCACCAGCAGCGCCCAGACTTCTGCACACACGCTCGTCGGGATTTTGGAGTTGGGCGATCGATCGGCAGCTTTATTTGAAGTAGATGGCGTAGCCCGCAGAATTTATGTTGGCGAAAGCATCGGCGCTAGTGGTTGGACGCTGGCAGAAATCAAAAATCAAGAAGCAGTTATTCGTAAAGGGGGAGATGTGCGATCGGTTTTTGTCGGGCAGAAATTTTAATTAGTTAGTTAACTGTTAATTGTTAACTGTTAATTGTTAACTGTTAACTAATAAATTAATCCCTGGGAATCTCAACAGCAAAAAACTAACAAGAAATAACAAATAACCAAGAACCAATAACCAATGATATCTAACCCATTTGCATCGGAATGTTTTNNCGCAGAGAACGCAGAGGGAGCTCGGAGAGAGATGACTAATTCTGATGAAGAGCGGATTTTATCTCACCCATTTGCATCGGAATGTTTTAACCGCAGAGAACGCAGAGAACGCAGAGGGAGNNGAGATGACTAATTCTGATGAAGATCGGATTTTATCTAACTAATAACCCATAACTAATAACCAATAACCAATAACCAATAATCAATAATATAGGACTAATAAAAAAATGGGCTTATTTGACGATTTCAGTCGATTGTTAGAAACAAAATTAGAAGAATTCTTGCGAAGTAATCCACATCTGGAATTGCAGGCCATAGAAGAACAACTCAAGGAACAAGAAGAAGACACCCTGCGGCTGATTCTCGAAATCCAAAAACAAGAGAAAACATTGCAAGCAGAGATTCTGTCAACAGCGCAAGAAATTCAGCGCTGGAACGATCGCATCAACAAAGCCAAAGCGGCTCAAAGGCTTGACCTCGCCCAAGCGGCTCAAGAGCGACAAGCAGCTTTACTGCGTCAGGGAAATCAGCGCTGGGGTCAAATGCAAGGCTGTAAAGAACGGATTGAAAAAGCTAAAGAACTTTACCGCCAAATTCAGGCGCGGCGAAAGGAAGTCCGAGCAAAAGCAGCCGAAGCAGCAACTCGCACTGCTGCTAAAACAGCTACTAAAACAGAGCAGAGTTGGGATACAAAGGGCTGGAATCAGAGTTCAAATTATAGCAGTTTTAGTGCGGCAGACCCTCTGGAAGAAAAGTTTAAACACTGGGAAGCTGACGAAGAACTCGATCGCATGAAACGCAATCTCAATCGATAATTTGTAGCCCATCTCAAATCTCTCTCTTCTCTACCTCTGCGCCCTCTGCGCCCTCTGCGGTTCAATCAATCATTCCCATGAAAAACTCGATCGCATGAAACGCAATCTCAATCGATAGTTTATAGTCAATCTCAAATCTCTCTTCTCTTCTCTTCGACTCTGCGCCCTCTGCGTCCTCTGCGGTTCAATCAATCATTCCTAATCACATAACAGAAATCCATGACTACTCAAAAATCCCCAGTTTCTCCCGTCACCTGGCTCGAAGACCGAGTTCTACTAATTGACCAAAATCGATTGCCTCAAGAATACAGCACAGTCGAAATTAGTCGCAGCGATGATATGGCTGAGGCGATTAAAACGATGATCGTTCGAGGTGCTCCGGCGATCGGAATAGCAGCAGCTTACGGGATGTATTTGGGTGCGAGGGAAATCGAAACGGCCGATCGCACCGAATTTCTCGCTAAATTAGAAAAAGTCGGCGATTTATTGCGATCGACTCGTCCGACTGCGGTAAACTTGTTTTGGGCAATATCGCGAATGCTCAAAAGTGCTCATGGCGCGATCGGTTCCGTCGAACAAGTGCAAAAAACTTTGTTAGAAATGGCAAAAACCATTCAAGCAGAAGACTTGCAAACCTGTAAAGATATCGGTGACAGAGGTTTAGAAGTTCTCCCCGCGACACCGGAAAAATTAACATTACTAACTCACTGCAATGCCGGTGGTTTAGCAACTGCTGGCTACGGTACGGCTTTAGGTGTAGTTCGTTCTGCTTGGCGAGAAGGCAGACTCGCCAGACTTTTTGCAGACGAAACTCGTCCCCGTCTCCAAGGTGCGAAACTGACAACTTGGGAGTGCGTCCAAGAAGGAATTCCCGTAACATTAATTGCCGACAATATGGCCGCCCACTGCATGAAACTCGGCATGATTCATGCAGTAGTTGTCGGTGCAGATAGGATTGCAGCTAATGGCGATGCTGCTAATAAGATTGGCACTTACAGTTTAGCAATTATCGCCAAAGCTCACAATGTCCCTTTCTTTGTCGCCGCGCCTCTTTCGACCATTGATTTTGAACTGGCCGACGGGAGCAATATTCCCATTGAAGAACGCGATCCAATTGAAATGTATCAAGTTGGAACTACGCGAATTTGTCCTGTGGGAGTCGATTTTTATAATCCCGCTTTTGATGTGACTCCTGCGGAATTAATCTCAGGAATTATAACAGAATATGGCACTGTTGCTCCTGGGGAATTGAAACAGTTTAAGGTAAAACAATTGGTTTAATTATATGTTACTTAATCGCTTAATTCAACTTTCGGGAATACGTTAGTTAGCTGATGTAGAAATCTTCAACTTATTTAGGACTTGCGCGTCGAGATTAAAGAAACCGGGTTTTTTGCAGTTTTTACGGTCTTTAACGAAGTATTGTCGAAAAAAACCCGGTTTCTGACTCCCCGTAAGTCCTATTATGATCGCTGTTGTTGTCTATCAAAATTTTATCGAGGATTCAGTACCGTGAGTAATAGTGGAAAGTTTTTTAACGTCGCAAACCTGACTGTCGGTTTACTAAGTTTGTTAGCGGCTGTTGTCGGTGCGGGAATTGCTTATGCTCAAGGTTGGATGCCCCTGTTGGTTGGACAAAACGCTCGTTTTTCCTGCGAACTTCGCCCAGATACTCAGCGGGGAGGTGAAGTTTGGACTGTCATGTACCGTCACGATAAAGGTCAACAACCTTGGCTAAAAATGGTCACAACTTTAGGCAGTGATTATACGCCTGTAAGACGCTGCCAAATAATTTCTGAAACCTTGAACGGTTATCGCAAAGATGGTTTAATTAAGTTAGCTTATAGAGACGAGCCTAAGACGCCGAATCAATACGTGATTTGTGCTAAAACTAAGTTAAGTGGCGATGGTTGTCCGCTGGTGTTGACGTTGAATCCCGGTAGCGATACGCAGGCTTATCAAGCAATGCGAGATATGACTGAAAATTTGCTGACTGGTAATGCGGTTTATCAAAATAGTGAGGGTAAGTTGGCAACTTCTCAGTTTTCTCCGTCTTCGCCAGAGATTGATTTAACTCCTTTTTTGGCAGAGGAGGATCGGATTGCTGGATCTAATTCTGCTAAGTGATATTAAACTTATAGGAATTACGCATGGGGTTCAGAAACCGGGTTTTTTACGAAAATACTTCGTTACATCCCACAAATTCGGAAAAACCCGGTTTCTTTGGTCGGAGTGCGTAAGTCTTGATTCACTGAAAAGTTCGTTTTTGCTAATTGTTATAACCCTCAAATTGCTGGCAACATCCTGGCTGGTAAGTCACAGTGCCAGGTATCGGAAACCTAGA
>DPLL01000146.1 GCA_003542015.1 Microcoleaceae cyanobacterium UBA9251
TCTTCCTTCTGCCTGATTTGTACCCAGAGCGAAGTCGGAGGGCTTTCTTCCTTCTGCCTTCTTCTCTCTTCCTTCTTCCTTCTCCCCTGCTGAACTTTGTGAAGCATCTGCTAATTTTTTCCAGCTAATTTGGGTAAGGACGATCGCCCCAATACCCCCAATGCCAATCACAATATCGTGAACCGGAATATTCCAGCCAAGTCGATCATATATAAGTGCGATCGCTCCTGTCTGCACGAAGGCGACATCAACAACAGAGGGCAGTACAATGATCCCAAATATGCTCAGCACTGCTGCACTCAGCCAAGGTATCCACTCGCGCATTTGATCTAAAGGATCAGGTCGATCGAGAATCGAATACTTGACTAAACTGTAAAATAGGGCGGAAGCAGCACCACTCGCTACCGGTGTCGCCAGCCAAGTTAGGGAAATAGTGCCGATAGTTGGCCAGTCAACAGCACCAATTCCGGCGGCAACCCAGCTAAAACCCGCGATCGCGCCTACAACCGCATGGGACGAAGAAACCGGCAAACCCCGACGAGTAGCGATTTGCAGCCAGATCCCGCAAGCAGCCAGCACTGACACCATCCCAATTAAAAATACTTGTGGCTGGGCTGCGAAGGCTTCTGCATTCACCACTCCTGTTGCCAGAGTTTCGGAAACTCCTTTGCCAAACAGCACCGCACCCGCAAACTCCAGTATGCCTGCCACAATTATTGCCTGCCGCAGCGTTAGCGCTTTTGAGCCTACCGATGTTCCCATAGAGTTAGCGACATCGTTAGCCCCCAAATTGGCAGCGACGTACAAGGCAAGTGCAGCGATCGCCGCCAGTTGCCCAAATGCAGCCTGTGAGGTATTTAACATTTTTTTGACATAAAACGGGCAGTTCGATATATGATAAGGGATTGTGAGTTTTGGTAAATCCCATGAAAGGCGCAGAAATAATCCGCTCTCTTGAGACGGAAGAAATAGAGAGAGTCAAGGTAGAACTCAGCAAAGTGCTCCCCGAAATTTACGTCGGCGACACTGTGCGAGTCGGTGTGAAAATTAAAGAGGGCAACAAAGAACGGGTTCAGCCCTACGAAGGCACTGTGATTGCCATGCGTAACGGCGGAATTAATGAAACTATCACTGTTCGCCGTGTGTTTCAGGGCGTCGGTGTGGAACGGGTGTTTTTGATTCACTCGCCCCGCATCGCCACTATCCAAGTGATGCGACGCGGGAAAGTCCGCAGAGCAAAACTGTATTACCTGCGCGATCGGATTGGCAAAGCCACCCGCGTCAAACAGCGGTTCGATCGAGCTCTGTAGGAATGCACCCAGGCTATTCCCCATTGGGAAATTGGAAATTGAGAAATTTAAAAAAAAAATTTCCAATTTACGAGCGCACTGTGTTAGAATAGAAATCTAGAGGTTAAGCAACTCTTTGCAACCTCACCTGTGCGCTCTTAGTTCAGTTGGTAGAACGCAGGTCTCCAAAACCTGATGTCGGGGGTTCAAGTCCTCCAGGGCGCGCTGAATCACCAAAACTTAAATTCTGCCCGAAAGCGCCCGGATTATTGGCCCGCAGCAGCCAAAACCGCAAGCTTTCGGGTAGAATTAGTTTTTGGGGACGGTTCAATTTTTTGTCAAAGAGTAATTACTAGGAAGACTATTTTCCAGACTTTCCCGTAATAAGCCTGACAATTTCAGGAATTTTGTTGAACACATACTTTCCGCAAAATTCGCGCCATCTGGTAGACTTTAGATTAAGTCAGAAACCAACGGTTCGGCTTAAAGGACTCCCATCAACT
Source organism: Microcoleaceae cyanobacterium UBA9251 (assembly GCA_003542015.1). GTDB lineage: Bacteria > Cyanobacteriota > Cyanobacteriia > Cyanobacteriales > Microcoleaceae > Microcoleus. The sequence goes on from DPLL01000146.1 coordinate 1,793, forward strand.
TGGGACCTGTGAAAGTCACGCTGACCCTTGATATTTTTCAAATGCCAGCAAATACAGGCGTACCTATTTATAGGCGTAGTCCTCAATGTTTGCATGTGTCTTTGACATTAAAAAGCGCTATTGTCTCAAGGCGATAGCTTTGTGGGATACCACCAATCCTTGCAATAGGAAGGCGATATTTGGATTGTCTGAGGTTGTCTGAGAAAGTCTGAATTAAAAGTATCAGAAGCCACCAACAAATTCTCGATGTGGCATCTCGATTCTCGGTATCTTGATGATCAGTACCGTCGATCGCTTGTTGACACTCGGATGGGTTGGGCTTGTAAAGTGGTTGCTTTGGATTTAAGATTTAGAATGGCGCCGAAGTGGTTAGTGTCAAAAAATCTGAGACCCGATCGCCACTTACACAATCTCAAATCTCAAATCTCAAATCTTAAATCGCAAGGGGGATTCAATTGTGGCGAAAAAAGACGAAGCTCAACAAACTCAAGAAATAGCCGGGCCTGGGTTTGACCCGGCGGGTTTTTTGAAGGAAACTAGAGAAGAACTCGATAAAGTCGTTTGGCCAAGTCGGCAGCAGCTAATCAGCGAGTCTTTGGCCGTGCTTTTGATGGTAATCCTCTCAGCAAGCCTAATCTACTTGGTGGATAACTTTTTCAACTGGGGCGCGGGAAAGGTGTTTGGGCCATGACTTTTGCATCAGAAGAATCGGAATATTCCACAGAAACCGCCCCAGGAAAAGGCTCGCCAGAGGTGCCGGCGATCGTGGCTCGCTGGTATGCTGTTCAGGTTGCTTCCGGCTGTGAAAAGCGGGTGAAGGCAAACTTGCAACAGCGAATTCAAACTTTGGATGTTGCCGATCGCATCGTGCAAGTGGAAATTCCACAAACTCCGGGGCTCAAAGTCGGTAAAGACGGTTCTAGGCGTCAATCAGACGAAAAAATATTTCCTGGCTACGTACTGATCCGAATGTTCATGGATGAGGATACGTGGCAGGTGATCAAAAATACCCCGAATGTAATTAATTTTGTCGGGGCAGAGCAGAAACGCCGCTACGGGCGCGGCCGAGGTCACGTCAAACCGCTACCGCTGAGTCACTCAGAAGTAGAACGGATCTTCAGAAACGCTCAGGAATCAGAACCNNTTTAAGGATTTTGAAGGTGATGTGATTGAAGTTAGCCCGGAACGGAACAAGCTCAAAGTTTTACTCTCGATTTTTGGGCGCGATACGCCTGTAGAATTGGAGTTCAATCAGGTTCAGAAACAGAACTAACTAATGGCAAAGAAAGTTGTTGCAGTAATTAAGTTGGCGATTACGGCGGGCAAAGCCAACCCAGCTCCTCCCATCGGCCCGGCCTTGGGTCAGCATGGCGTCAATATTATGATGTTTTGCAAGGAGTACAATGCTAGAACCGCAGACCAAGCGGGTCTAGTGGTTCCAGTAGAAATTTCGGTTTTTGAAGACCGCAGTTTTACGTTTATTCTCAAAACCCCGCCGGCGTCGGTTTTGATTCAAAAAGCGGCTGGGATTGCAAAAGGTTCGGGAGAACCTAATCGCAAGCAAGTAGGGAAGATTACCCAAGCTCAGTTGCGAGAAATTGCGGAAGCAAAAATGCCTGACCTTAATGCTAATGATGTTGAGGCGGCCATGAGAATTGTGGCTGGAACGGCTAAGAATATGGGCGTGGCGATCGCGGATTGAAGTCAGTTGACAGTACCCTGAGCGTAGTCGAAGGGTCAGTTGACAAGTGTCCTGAGCGTAGTCGAAGGG
>DPLL01000145.1 GCA_003542015.1 Microcoleaceae cyanobacterium UBA9251
TAAACGCAGTCGTTGGGCTCAGGATAAACTCCGTCGAAGTGGACACTTCGACTACGCTCAGTGACCAGAAGTATCCTAACCATCTTGGCGGTTGCTACAATTCTCTAACACCCAGATTGTTAGCAAGCAAGTCACTGAGTCTGAGTCTAGCAGTCGCCGCCACAGTTTCGATGCAAATCGGACAACAACAAGCCACCGCTTCAACAGTCCCAATTTGGCAATTCGATCCGGCCACAAATGAGCTAGTAATTAACCTCCCAGAGGGAACAACTCCCAAATATTTTGTATTAAACCCAAATCAAATTGCTGTGGATTTGCCCAATACTGAAATCTCAGTAGATGCGACTCAATTATACCCAAAAGGATTAGTACGTTCTGTGGGAATGAGTCAAATTCAACCGGGAAGGGTGAGAATTGTGATGGAGTTAGCACCAGGATTTGCTGTCAGGCCCGATCGCACTCAATTCCAAAAAATTGGGGCCGCCAATCGCTGGGTGTTAGTGCCCGCGATCGCCCCAAATTCGAGTCGTAATACAACCGAAACCCAAACCCCATCAACAACACAAGTACCGCAGCCCCAGCCGATCGCCACTCAAACTTACGAGCGAAATCCTTCCCAGCCAACAACTCAAAACGACCAAATCCGACCGATAACAGTGCCTTTAGTCAGGGTTGCGGTTCAAGAACGGCGGGGGATACCTGTTGCTCCTGTACCCCGTCCTGCTGCACCAGAACGGCGGATAATCATCATCAACTTTGGTGAACCACTTCCTAAACAGGAGTAAGATTAAACGAACCGCGAAGACGCTCATGACGCTAAGGAAGAGAAAGAAGAAGATGCAGTTCTTCCTTCGCGCTCTTCGCGCCTTCGCGGTTTAATCATTCTGAACGCACGGGTGGTCAGAAACCGGGTTTTTGCTCCAAGACTTCGTTACAGCCCATCAAAACCCAAAAAACCCGGTTTCTTAAGGTTTTGATGCGTCCAGGACTATCAAAGTTAGAAATTTTGATTATCTGTGGTTGGAGCCACTGAACCGGGCTGGTTGATAAACAGGTTTTTGGCACTATCATTTTGATAGATACAGTTGATGTCGGGTTGACTTTCCAGGGCACCGGTGAAGCCAAATGTATTCATCCGATTTTTGCACTCGCGCACTTGGTTTTGGCTGACGAGTTTTCTTTGTTCCAGAATTGCCCAGTTGTTGGTTCGGAGCACGCATCCGGGGCGCATAGTCGGCTGTGAAATGTAGACGTTGAAAGGGTTGAGGGTGACGTAGGCGCGCATATCTGTCACCATCGCGCTGGCTCCAAACTGTACGCAAAGTTCGGGATTCGGGGCACTGCGATCGATAAATTCGCGGGATGCTACGTTTTCTGGGCTAATGGTAGCGGTGGAGCTAAAAGCAATGCCAATACCAATTCCGAGAATGAAAACGGCTGCTAAAATCCCCAGGGAGGTGTAGTTGAGGAAGGAGGGTTTACCAGACTGAGGTTGGCGTCGGGATTGTCCGCCAAAGGGGCCGGAGTAGTCGGAGTCATCTTCTCCCCCTGGTGCGTCGGCGCTGAATCTGTCGTTGAAGGGTTTAGGTTTGCGTTTCATATAGGTTCACTCAGTTCTGGAGACTCGACAGGTAGTAGTTTGTTATTTTGATCTGTTGTATTCTAATTGTACGGCGCTAGCAAGGTAGAGGCGACTGGCTGTGTACGCCGGACTTGTCACAAACCGCATCTGCGTCCGGTTTTGGGTTCAAAAGGTGGCGATCGACTTTTTAGCTGCTTTGTGGGAATTCGATCGCCTCACAGGATGTCAATTCATTTAAAATAACTAAAAGTCGGATACTATTGCACAGCGGAGGAATCCGACTCTAGATTATTCACAAATTTTAACATTTTACCCACCAGGAGGATACAAAGTAGTGTCTGTCGAAATTCTTGTAAAACCTTCAACAGTCCGTAAGCTTGCACCGCGCTATCGCGTTCTGCTCCACAATGATGATTTCAACCCTATGGAGTATGTGGTGCAGACTCTGATGCAGACGGTACCGAGTCTGACTCAGCCACAGGCCGTGAACATTATGATGGAAGCTCACACTAACGGGCTGGGACTGGTGATTGTTTGTGCTCTAGAACACGCTGAGTTTTACTGCGAAACGCTGAACAATCACGGATTGAGCAGTAGTATCGAATCAGACGAATAGAGTCTGAGTACACAGCAGGGGTCTGCCATCTCAACCAAAAATTCGATCGCCCCTAACTAGATTCGCTAATCGCGCTTTTGACCAAAAAACTGGGATACNNTTTCCCGTAATAAGCCTGACAATCTTGGGAATTTTGTTGAACACATACTTTCCCCAAAATTCGCGCCATCTGGTAGACTTTAGATTAAGTCAGAAACCAACGGTTCGGCTTAAAGGACTCCCATCAACTTGGGACCTGTGAAAGTCACGCTGACCCTTGATCTTTTTCAAATGCCAGCAAATACAGGCGTACCTATTTATAGGCGTAGTCCTCAATGTTTGCAGGTGTCTTTGACATTAAAAAGCGCTATTGTCTCAAGGCAATAGCTTTGTGGGATACCACCAATCCTTGCAATAGGAAGGCGATATTTGGATTGTCTCAGGTTGTCGGAGAAAGTCTGAATTAAAAGTATCAGTATGTCAATCAAATAGCCCTGGACGCATAAACTCGATCTGTAGGGTGCGCCCCGCGAGCACCTTACCGCTACCAATAATGTTGCTCTTCTGTTTTTGCGTCCAGGACTGTCAAAGCTAAAAGCCAAGGGCTTGACCCTTGGCTTTAGCGTGTATTTACCGTAGAGCCGGCAATTTGAAGAGAAGGCGGTTCGGAGCTAGGTGCCCTTCATCGACAATCTCAAATCTCAAATCTGCGTCAGAGGAAATTCCGAGGAAATTAATAACGTCCTCTTTCTCCTCCTCTTTCTC
>DPLL01000144.1 GCA_003542015.1 Microcoleaceae cyanobacterium UBA9251
TCTGCCGCCTTAATTGTCAGTGTTCCATCGCGATTAAAGGCCGACAAATCATTAACATCCGGCAAACTTTTATCTAAGGTGTGCAAAATCCACAAACAGTAGATTAAAGCGCCCCCGCCAATACTAGCAACACCGATTCCTATCCAAAATCGAGGGTGGCGAAACTTCAGTTTCTGAGGATTTTTCTGTGGTTCGGTATTTTCCTGTAGTTCGNNTCCTGTAGTTCGGTATTTTCCTGCGATTCACCCCCCCGTTTTTTGGGCAATTTAGCTTCCCACCTACGCAACCGTGGCGGAAACAATTGTTTTCCCTTCGTTTGCAAGTTGGTAACTTGAGCTTCAATTTCCAACCAAGCAATTAACCGCCTCAATCCTTCCCAATCCCGTCTGACTATGGGATATTCATTATTGGACGAGTCTAATTTTGACTCTTTTAGAGGTTGAGAATCTTCTACCACATACTCTGAGCTTTCTGTCGTTGTCTGTGTAGATAATTGGGCCTCGGATTCCGGCGAAGTTAGCCCGGTGCCATTCGCAGCGTGAGGCAATTCTCGATCGGAATTACCGCCTATTGCGTTAGTGACTTTGCTCAACTTATCTTTGATATTTGAGAAAAATTCTGCCACGTTTAGACCTTCACACCTCATCAATTTAAATTAAAAATTAAAAATTAAAAAGGCTGTTTCTTTTCAATTTTTAATTTTTAACTTGACATTTTTATTCAATACAATTGCACAGATTCTTGAGTTATGGATTCTGAATTAAAAACTGTTTAACTCAAAACTCCCAACTCAGAACTTTTCACAAACCAGCATGACCAAGTGCCAAAGCGGCTACCAGCATACCCAATACTAGGAAAGGCTGAGCACTTGCCTGATATTTCACATCATTTTCCAGAGGATTGCGTAAAAAATACATATCTTGAAAAGTGATTTGGGGAACGATCAGCAGCAAGAGGATGACAGCGTACAGGTTTTGGTGGATGCTAATCAAGTAACCTGCAATCCCAGCTTGAAATATGTCGATCATCAACACGCAAATCCAAGCTGCGGTGCCGATGCCAAACATTACTGGCAAAGATTTTAACCCTAATTGGCGATCGCCCTCAACACTTTTGAAATCATTGACGATCGCAATTCCCAGCCCTGCCAAACTGTAAAACAGGGTCAAAATCATAATGGTGGGATCTAGTGTACCAAACAAAGCTTGACCAGCCCACCAAGGCAGAGCAATGTAGCTAGCACCCAGGGCGTAATTTCCCAACCAGCCATTTTGCTTGAGTTTCAACGGGGGCGCAGAGTAGATGTAAGCCAAAAATGCGCCGCCGAGAGTCAAAACAGTCACGATCGGGAATTCGTGACCAGCCCACAAGTCTAGAGCACAAGCTACCCCAATGCCTGTGGCCAATAATACCAAAATTTGCGTGACTACTTGGGGAATGGAGATCAACCCGGAGGGAATTGGACGGTAGGGCTCGTTAATGGCATCGATTTCGCGATCATAGAAATCGTTCAAAGTTTGAGTGTACCCTGTCAGCAACGGCCCTGACATCAACATACAAGCTGCTGCGATCGCAAAATTCTCTAGGTTCCAAGTATAGTTACCAGAAGAAGCCGCCCCGCACACCACGCCCCAAATTAGGGGAATCCAAGTAATCGGCTTCATCAGTTGCAAGCGAATCTTCCAAATGGAAGTTTCCCCGCTAGCAGCCCCTTTCATACCCAACAGTTGCCGAGTTTTAGCACTGCGGTCGTCTGTAGCTGTACTATCTGGGGAGGATTCAGGGGAAATTTGGGATGGAGGAGAGTCAGACATAAGTGTGATGTTAGCGTTACTCTACTGTGTCGATCGGCATTTCAATAATAATTCTGTAGAATAGCACCAATATTCCAAGCATTGTCTAGTCCACGATTTTTAGAGCCCCGATTTCGCAGAAGTTGTCGGGGCTCTGGGTATTATATTTTTTTAGGTGGGGTTAATTATCCTAGTTTTCAGTCATCCCATCTGACAGCAAGTCTGGCCAAAAATTAGAATCGAGAACCTCAGCAGAAGTGTAAACGCACAGTGGAAATGTCTCTATGGCAAATCCAGTTTCAGCACTTGCTTGTTCTATTACATCCGAATAGCATTCAGAAAATACCCTTTCAAGATATGGTTGAAGACTGGGGGAATCCTGGAAACTTTTGCGAATACGTCTACGGTGTTCGGCTATGGTACCTTTCCAACTACCGCTTCTTTTATCTGGTTGAAATTGCCACTTTAGCAAGTGCATAATAACTACCACAAGATTACTCTCCAAACTCCGCCGTTCAGTTCGCCCCATGTCTTCTATTGCTTCAATCATATTTTCCCAGTCAATGTTTGAATAATCGCGAAGCCGCAACTTTTCCACGGTAGTTTCAATCCATTTTAGGTAGTCTCGATCGTACAATTTTTCTAGATTAACATCGAGTTTTGCCATCGTCATATTTTTTAGAGTCGAGGATGTACAGATAACTAACAAATATGGCGGTAGGAATCAAAAGGCAGCCCCGTGCGCCGCTTCACATCAATCACTGATTTATATTCGCCTTTAATCTGCCTTTCTGTAACTATTTTCTCTGCCACAACTCTGTCTAAGCCACTGGCTGTCAATTCTTCTACAGACAATATATTTAGTCGTTTCCAAGTAAAACTTGCTTCCTTTTGATAATTGTAGCTAAAGCAAATCATCGGGGCGATGCGTCTGACGTGACTGGCTGGAACTCCGGCTATTTCTGACAACTCTTCGGCGTAAGTAAAAATATATCCTTCATTTTGCAAAGATTCAATATCATTAGCATAGACGATCGGCAATCCCAATACTCTCACCAGATCATCTTTGGTACACTCGTTAATATCTATTTTGCCGCGCAGGTTGGCCAGTTCTTCTGCATTGGTCGCAGTTGCAGGAACCAGTAAACCTCTGGGTGCTGTTTTGATTAGATAGCGCTTTTTTAAAGAAAAGGCAGTGACAATTTGAGCTATCCAAACGATCAGGCCAAAATTAGCTGAAGAAGATACCGCTAGTGCTGCTAAAGTAAAGCCAGCACCCCACCCAATCCAACTGCGAATATTTGACTGGTGGCCGGCATAACAAATTGCCAATCCCCCGAAGCCTGGGACGAAGGAATACCACACCCAATTTGGAGTTTGACGCAACCAGTGTAAATCTTGAAACACTTTATTTTTATCCTTAAATAGCTGTTATTTTACACTTATTCCCATCCCACTTTTTTAATAGTGGGTTTCCGCTGTTCCCATTGGTGTCAACTTAAGACTAAAATCCTTGATAAATCTCGTTTTTACCTGAGTCTCGATCCCCCTAAATCCCCCTTAAGAAGGGGGACTTAAAGAAGTTTCCGGTCTCCCCCGACTATCAGGGGGGCTAGGGGGGATCGGGATTTAATGCTCAAACAGCAGTCTGTGACTACGTTTGACGTTAAGTTGACACCAATGCGCTCTTCCCTCTTCCTTCTGACTTCTTCCCTCTTCCTTCTGACTTCGTAATTACAAATCCCGCAGCAGTTTTTGGCGTTTTTCTTCATATTCTTCGGCGGTAATTGCGCCGATATCATAAAGTTTTTTGAGGTCGCCGATCGCCCCAGTCACATCTTTTGCCGCTCTGAGAATGTGTCCAGACTGCAACATACCCAGATTGTACTGTGCTTGAAAAGCTTGTTCCGACATCAGTAGCAAGCCGAGAAAATCAAAAAATGCGATCAGTAACGGAATTAATGTCCAAGAAAACAGCAAGTACAATACTCCTGCTAAGTTATTTCCTAAATAAAATTTGTGGCCTCCAAAGCCTCCTAAAAAGAAAGCTAACACAATTGCTACGGTTCTATCTTTCACCATTTTTTCCTTGACCCCAGTTTTTCAAGTTCAGCTTTGACGATCGCACTAGACTATACTAATCTTGGCTTATTTATAGCAACCTTCTCGGTAAATTGGAAGTTTTTAATTACTGAAACCATTGTTTTATTGCATTTTCACATCGGCTTCTTCCTTCTTCCTTATTCCTTCTTCCTTCTTCCTTCAACATCTGCTATATTTTTGTGTTTGCGAAACTTAGACATCGCAAAATACAGCAGAACTATACCTGCTTGAGCTTCTAGAATGACAAAGTAGCCTCTCCAGAAATAATTGAGTTCGCTTGCTGAATTCAGAGAAAATAGTAAAATGCCCAGGGCTGCGTAGGGTGCGAAACGCATCCAATTCGGCGTTCCCTCTAACTTGCGAATGTTGAAATTGCTCATTGCGTTTAAGCCTCATCCTTAGTTAAAATCTACATATAAATTGGCTGGATTGTCAAGTTGCGATCGCCCGATCGCGCCGCCAAGTCATTGACGACAACCGGGCCAAATATTACTTCAATGTTTGGGCGAGTTGTTCCGCTGAAGTTCAAGATTGGCGATCGCCAAATCTCCTAAAATTTAGGTACGCAATATCAACCCCTGTGGATGTTCATCGCGCACCTAACACCCATGTATAATGGGCATCTTTTCTACTTTCTCCCTCAGAAATTAGATGCTTGACTGCCACTCGCCGTCGAGCGGCAAATCCGACAATTTCAGAGGCAAAATGCTGCTGCCATCAGTTGCTGCTGATTCGGAATTCGGGCCGCCCAAGGGGTTAACCCCCAAAGCCCACCCGTTGCTCGAATCAGCGAACAGTGGCTTAATCTCAGGCGCAGCAGCCTGTCCGGCTACCGGTTCCTCAGCCATCGGGCCGAGCCAGGACATCCTACCGGGTACTGGTTTGCGAGTTGGCTGGAAGCTTTGCAACACATCGGAGAGCTGAAGCCCTTCGATCGATCCCAACTTAGACTCGCGCAATTTGTGCCATACCGATCGAGACATCAGCAGACTGTGGGATATACGCACAGCTCCAAATTGCTCCAAATAAGCTTCTCGTTCCGGCTGATAATCAGCCGAAGCCAGGTGCAGACTTTGAACCGGGAAATCTTGAACGAGGCGGGCCATCTGAGACAGCAATTCAGGGTAAAGCCAAGTGTAGGCTGGGTGTACCGTCAACTGGGCGACATGAGGCTGATCGCCGTTGCGGGATAGCTGCACCTGAAAATAGCCGATCGCGGCTTTCCGCTGCGGTTCAAACACGTAACCGCTGACTAATTCTGTTTTGCTTAGCCACTGTCTGACACCTTCGATCAAAGCACCCAAAAAACTGGTTTTGAAATCTTGCATATGGCGATCGAATACTTGGCGCACCTGGGGTGGCATAGATGCGGTGTCCAGTTGGTAAAGTAACTGAGCATCCGCGTTGCTGACCGGCAGCAGGTTGGGCAAATCTGGCATAGCCGAGGCCATTTCTTGCAGTCGATCCGGGGCGATCGTCCAATAAGTCATCTGGGCCAAAGGCTGAAACCCATTTTGGCGGTACAAAGCCAGGGCTGATTTGTCGCCGACATTCACCTCCAGCAGCCATGTCCGCGCCTCCCATACCGCCTCAAAGCAGTGCCGCAGCAGCATCGAACCAATGCCTTTGCTGCGGGCTTCGGAGTCTACGCCGATGCGATCGATCCGCCAAGTGCTGCGGGTGCGGTTAAAAGGAGAAATCTGAATCACGCCTTTAACTCGGCCCTCTTCTTCAGCAACGTGAGCCCGGAACAGGTACTGACAAGGGTTGGGAAACAAGGCGAAAATCTTGAGTAGTCCGTACCAACGGCGGATCTGCTGCAACTTTCTGCCCAGTACCAAGTCGCAGCTTGCGCCCTTGCGATTTTCTGGCTCATCGGCTGTTTCCGCGCAAAGTTGTTCCATCGCGTCGATGTCGCGGTACTGAAACGGGCGGATCACAACCTGGTTTTGGTTTTGAGAAGGAAATGAAGTCATAGCAGGGAAGTGGGGAATGGAAAATTATCAATTAAAAAATCAAAAATTTCAAAAGGGGAAGAGTTAGGGAAGTTTTGAGTTTTGAGCTGTGAATTTTCTGTGATTAATTCAAAACTTAAAACTTTGCTTTTTCCTCCCCTTCTTCCTAGATTAAGAATTAAAAATGCCAAATCACCTTTTGAATTTTTAATTTTTAATTTTTAACTCAAGAGTTCTTTGGCAGGGGTCGAATTACAACCACCGGTGTTCGCTCATCTGCATTCCCTGCGGGGTTGCTACGCAAGGCTTGCTCTAAAAATGTTACCGATAAATCGGAGGTCGCTGCTAATATCTTAACTGCTTTCAAGTCATTAGCGTCTACGATCGCCGCTGCAAGTCCGGTTTCTCGTTGAATTTCTTCTACAACTTGCTGAGGATTGTCCGGCCCCAGCACAATAAATTGGTCAAAAGGAGGCAGAGTCCCGGTAACGTCGTCAATCAGCCTGGCTTGTTCCCCTGCTAGCTGGTAGAAGACTCCCGGTTTACCGAATACTTTCGCCACAGCGCCGATCGCAAATGCTGCAACTACGCGCCAAGGCCCCACTACATCAACCAAAGTCTGCATCCCGCAGGCTGTAGCCAAACTCGACATGGGCAAGAAAAACAAACAGACTCGCTTAGCCGCCCATCCGGGTTTGACTTCGCTGGGATGGCGGTAACGTCCCTGCATCAAAGCCAAGGGAGTCTCTGCTAGGGCGACAATATCACCTTTCTGGGCGCGGGGTAGCACGTAACGCTTGACAATTTCGACGGGATGGTCCAATTCCGTCAGTATGTGGGTACGAATCGGCAAAACTTCTGCAACTCCGACATTGCGGGCATTTGGTACTGTCTCGGAGTTGGGAAATTGCAGCGGTACTACTACGTGGCGGACTTTTGGGATGCGGCCGCCGGGGCCGTAGGTGACATAATTTACTTGCACCCAAGCTGACTGCAATTTGCTTAAATCTTGCCCATGAATCTCTACAGAGACTTTGATTTTCGTGGTTTTTTGGGCTTTGACGATGTAGCCGAACCAGTAATCGTCGGCTCTAGCTGATGCGTCGTTGTGGCAAGGAATTACCTTGGTTTTGGAAGTAACATCATCTAAACTTCCATCTGACAGCAGTTTCACTCCAGCGCGCACGGACGGTAACATAATCTCAAACCGCTTTGTCAGGTTGCGGAACTCCATTTCCCCCACCAAAAGGTAGTGGTTGGGTTCGTTTATGGCTAAGTGCCATTCTCCGGCTGTGAGTTCTAGTTTATTGCCACGGGGAAGCAGGCGATAGTTCAACTCCAGGCCCAACCCGCCTAAAGCCAGCAGCGAACCTGCTGCTGCGATTCCTGTTGCTAAAGTTTCAATCACTCTAATCACCGCCAATAATAATTTCTGTTTACTTTAGTCGATCTCTGTCACTTCGATCGCCAATCCGGTAGTAATTTGAGGTTGTGGGCGTTGTTGGGTGTCTGTGGCGGGGTTGGGGATGGGATGTGCGATCGGTAGAAGTGATTGAAGCGCGATCGCACATCCCATGCACGTAAAGTCTCCTGCCGCCGTGTCAAGAAAGTTTTCTTAGCGAATTCTGACAAATCCCGCCTTTTGAATCATTTCCTGACCCTGTTCTGTTAGCAGTAAATTGGCATAAGCTTCTCCGGCTTGTTGGTCAACTTGATTGTTCTTTTTAACAACTACAAACAATCGCCGAGTTAAGGGATATTCTCCGCTTGAAAAAGCTTCTGTGTTCACTTCATTACGCTTATTCTGGCACTCAGACAGCGGCACAAAAGGTAGTTTATAAGGTGGAATTAGTTGATTCAATTTCCGACCGATCGGTAATGTTTTGATTTGACATTGCGATACCAATAATGGAGCAGAAGCTTCAAATATTCCCCCTGGATCGGCGGCAACTTTACGAATAGCATCGGTAGGGGTTGATACTATTTCAAGATTGTTTCCTTGATCGCCTTGTATGGCGTAACGCTTAATTCTTAAATCAGGGCCACCAAATTGATTCCAATTGGTTATTTTACCTGCATAAATATCATCTCTTTGCTGTATTGTCAGGCCTGGAATATTTAAGCTTGGGTGAACTGCGATCGCTCTCCCATCAATGGCTACTGGAACTTCTACTAAACTAAAGCCTCGTTGTTTTGCTTGTTCGTATTCCCGATCTTCAACTGGGCGAGAAGCATGAGAAAAAGACAATTGATTGTCTAATAACATACGGATACCTGAACCCGTATTAGGCATACCTTCATTCCCTTGAGTGTAGCGCAGTTTAAATTGAGGCCAAACGGTTTGAATTGCTGGATCTAAATCGCGTCTAATTGTGGCCCAAGTCGTGCTACCACCATAACTAAATAGTCCGTTTGGGACGTTTTTGACTTGAGTAAAATTTTTACCGTTAGATCGATCGGTTTGATTGGTTGAAGTCTCTGTTTTGGAAGCAGAATTACTGGTGAACCACCAAGAAAACAAGCCGATTAAGCCACTGGTAATTATGAGGGCTAAAACTAGAGATGCTGTTTCGTTTTTTTGAGTCATAACTGACATTCGTGAATTAATCGATAGAAAGGAAGCACTGGTTAAAGATGGCTGGTCGATCGCGCATAGATTTTTCGGATTACTTTCACGAGATGGCGGAAAATTCGGGTAGAGTTGATGGCTACCCGAACAAATCTTACCCCGGTTTTTATCCCAACCTTGCTCTCAATTCATCTGCGGACAACTGAGGCAATTGTTCTACAAACAATGTCAATTCATCCACAGGTAATTTTAGTAAATTTGTAAGGGCTGTAGGCAGAATATCGCCCAACTCACTTTGGCGCATTTTCAAGACATTTTCTGCCAATAATCTGACCGCTTGTTGTCTTCCTGCTTCATCGACTGTCAGCATTGATATTGCCAGCAACAGCACCGTAAAATCCGCAGCGGAAAAGTTTGATATTGGAGATAAAAAAGCAGTCATTTTTGAGTTAATTTCTCCAAATCGTACTTGCAGAAAATTTTCTAAAATTAAGCGCTGTTGTGCTTGTCTGCCTTGTTCTAGTCCTTGTTGCTGTGCTGCTTGTATTTGTTGTTGAAAAAGTGGTGCAATGGCCATAATTAACTCCCGCTCTTCTGGCTCTGATTCTTCTTGAGTTTCGACTACCAAATGTGATTGTAGGCGATACAATAATTCTAGCGCGATAATCCGTAACGGATCGTCCGTTGCTAAACTGCTCAATTGGGCGATCGCCCGTTGCTGCACTTTCCCTTTCCCCAAAATCCTCAACCACAGGGTTTCGGGAGTTTCTGGCAATTGGTGAATCACCACGATCGCCGATTTCAAATGTTCCCCCAAAAAATAAATTCCCTGGGGCCAGCTTTCAGCCTCTGGTGTCGCGTGAAACCCGCCTAACAAAGCTTCTGACGCTGTGGGAGTCAAAATCCACAATTTCGGCAATTGAGCGTCATCATAGCGAGTATTTTCTCTTCTAGCTTGCCGCTCTAATTCACCTCGCACATCCAATAACTTACCCAGACAGCTACAAATTTCGCTGAAACTTACCGGATTGCGAAACGGTTCAAAGATTGCAGTTGCGCTTGCCATTCTTCCCAAAACTCCCAAAGTTTCTAAGTATTTTGGGGTGAGGGTAGTTGGAGTGAAGTAAACATCGATTTCGCGCACTTCTGAAGTGACATAGCGACCAATATTAACTGTTCCGATTGGAGACAGAAGTTCTTCCAGATATTCTTTGGCAAAGCGATCGTGAATGAATCGCGTCATAAAAATTTAGTTGGATATTTACTGATTTAATTTTATCACATTATTTTGATATTTAAGCTGTTTTATATGACAAAAAGTAGACAAATATAAAACAGTAAAACACCCCTAAACCAGACTTATTAAAAGAGTCTGGTTTCTCACATATAGCAGTTCTCAATAAGCGAGGTATGGCCTATGCCCTATGCCCTATGCCCTATGCCCTATATCAAGCGTGCACCGCACTGTTACTGAGAAAGGCTATATATCGCATTTTAGGTTCAATTAGAATGCAGCCCGCAATCAATAACTAATTTGCAAAGTCACCGATGCTTCAATCTGCTGTTCCCCTCCCACCACCGGCGTTGTAGCATCAGCAGCAGAAGCAGCGCGAGTGGCAAATTGCCGGTACACAGGAGGTGGCGCAGAAGCACCGTTGACTTGAATACTAAGAATTTCTCCCCCCTTGAGATTCAGGGCGCTCAAGACTGCATCTGCTTGCGATTGAGCGTCTTGGGTTGCTTTTTTGAGTGCTTGCTTTCGAGCAGATTCGATCGCACTTTCGGCGGCCACAAAACTCACACCATCAATGCGTGTGGCCCCCGCTTTCACCGCATCATCGAGCAAAGTGCCGGCAGATTGAGTATTAATGCGAAAAGTAACTGTATTCGTCCCAATATATCCTGTAAGCTGCCGCTGCTGGTTATTTTCGTAGCTATAGGTGGGATTGAGACTAATACCCGAAGTTTCGAGTTTTTCGACTGGGCGCGATCGCAGCAACTCTACCACAGCGGACGATCGCCTCGCCACTTCCTGCTGCACTGCGGCCGCCGTTTTTCCCTGCACCTCAACTCCCAGGCGCACTTGAGTCTGGGTTGTGGGAATTACTTCTATCCCGCGCCCAGTAACTGTCAGCGTTCTCAGCCGCTGTTCTTGAGCCGCCGCCGGGCCTGGTCCCACAAAACTAACGAGAGTTAAGGTTAAACATAAAGCTGCGATCAGACTGCGGAAATTAATGCGATCGGGCGATCGTAAAATTGAATTCATAAACTTGATTCTCCTCATATACAAGAGATGGTATAATCTTATATTGCAACGGAAATTTTCAGATCTCCCCACGGTTACACTTTTAGCAACTTAAATGGGGAATGGGGAATTGGGAATGGGGAATTGGGAATGGGGAATTGGGAATGGGGAATTGGGAATGGGGCATTGGGAATTGGGCATTGGGAATTGGGCATTGGGAATTGATATAAGAACAGTTAATATAGCGATTCTCAAGTAAGTGAGGTACAAGCCGATCAATGCCCTATGCCCTATGCCCTATGCCCTATCCGCTATCGTGCCTCATTGAACAAAGAACAGTTAATATATGCAATCGTTAAAACAACTTGCTAGGAAACTCAAAAAAGAAACTTACGCTATTTATTTAGCCAGTATTGACCCCAGAGTACCTTGGTATGCGAGAATGTTAGCTGGTGTTACCGTTGCCTATGCTTTCAGCCCGATCGATTTAATTCCCGATTTCATACCAATTCTCGGCTATTTGGACGATTTAATAATTGTGCCTTTGGGAATTTGGCTAGTAATAAAAATGATTCCGCCAGAGGTTTTAGGCGAATGTCGAGAAAAAGCCGCCACAGAAAAAGAGCAAACTAAGCCTACAAGTCGAGCGGCTGCTGCTGTAATTGTGACAATCTGGTTGGGATTGGGAATATTAGCTGTAATTTGGCTGAAACGGATGTTTAAAAGTTAAAAAAATTAAGTTCTAGTTATACTGTAGGGTGCGTACCGCGCACCATTGATTTCAACAACCAGGTTCAACGTAGTATGGGTCTTCTGTCTGAGTCACAATTCTCTCGATCCCCCCTAGCCCCCCTTAAAAAGGGGAGTAGGGGGTGGGACAAGAGCGTTCAAAGTCCCCCTTCTTAAGGGGGATTTAGGGGGATCGAGACTTCGATACAAACGAGAGAAACAGAGGGCTTAAGTTTTAATTTGACACCAACACACTGCGAACCTTACCCTTAAAAAAATTCTGATATTCCACGCCGAAGTATCATCCTCCATTTAAACAATTAAACTGATGGATTCGACAAGCTCACCACAAGGTTTTTAGCTATGACTCAAACTACCGATGGATTCGACAAGCTCACCACAAGCTTTCTCAGTAATCTCAACCCATCTCAACGCCAAGCAGTTTCACATTATAACGGGCCACTGTTAGTAGTAGCCGGGGCCGGTTCCGGCAAAACGCGAGCTCTTACTTACCGAGTTGCTAATTTAATTCGCACCAATCGAGTTGACCCGGAAAATATTCTGGCGGTGACATTTACGAATAAAGCCGCCAGAGAGATGAAAGACAGAATTGAGAAATTGTTGGCAAATCAACAATCTGAAGCGGAATGTGGCAAAGCTTTGACAGAATTGCCAGCAGACCAACAAACAAAATTGCGATCGCACATTTATCATACCATTACCAAACACATTTGGATGGGAACTTTTCACTCTCTCTGCGGCCGGATTCTCCGCTACGACATTGAGAAATATCAAGACGAAAAAGGCCGCCAGTGGAAACGAAACTTTTCGATTTTTGACGAATCAGACGCTCAAACTCTTGTCAAACAAATTGTCACCAAAACTCTCAACCTCGACGATAAGAGATTTGACCCACGAAAAGTCCGCTACATCATCAGCAATGCTAAAAATAAAGGTTGGTCGCCTCAAGAATACCAGTTAGCAGAACCAGACTACAAAGGTCGCGTTATTGCTGATGTCTACAGTCGCTACCAAGACGCTTTAGCAGCAAACAATGCTTTAGATTTTGACGATTTAATCCTAGTTCCGGTGCAACTTTTGCGCCAAAATGAGCAATTATTAAATTATTGGCATAAAAAGTTTCGTCATATTTTAGTTGACGAATACCAAGATACCAACCGCACTCAATCCGATTTAATTCGGCTTTTGGTTACAAACGGTGCAGAACCCAAAAACTTTGATAAATGGCAAGATCGCTCTATTTTTATAGTCGGTGATGTCGATCAGTCGATTTATAGTTTTCGCATGGCAGATTATACCATATTGTTGGAATTTCAAGAAGAATTCGGGGATGGTTTGTCTGATGAAAAAACCAAGACAATGGTAAAATTAGAAGAAAACTATCGATCGCGATCGAACATCCTGGAAGTCGCCAACCACTTAATTAAAAACAATACCGAACGCATTGATAAAGTGCTGCGTGCCACTCGCGAACCCGGAGCTCCGATTGTGATCTGGCGTGCTGACAACGAATTAGAGGAAGCGGAATTTGTAGCTGGTCAAATTCACACATTGAAGCGACAGAATTCGGAATTTGAAGAGGGGAGTAATTTTGCGATTCTCTACCGCACCAACGCTCAATCTCGCTCCTTTGAAGAAGCATTAATGCGTTTAGATATTCCCTACAATATTGTCGGGGGTTTGAAGTTTTACGATCGCAAAGAAATCAAAGATATCTTAGCATACTTGCGGACCCTTGCCAATCTCTACGACAGCGTTAGTCTCAAACGCATCATTAATACTCCCCGCCGCGGCATTGGCGATACCACAGTTGCTAAAATCGAAGACACTGCGAATCAATTAGGAATTCCCCTGTGGGAAATCCTCAGCGATGAGTCTTCTGTCAATACGATCGCAGGGCGATCGGCAAAACCTGTGATTAAATTTGCCGCAATGATTAGCCATTGGCAAAAGCAAGTTGAAACCCTGCCGGCTTCCCAAATTGTCCAAGGAATTATCAAAGATTCTGGTTACATTGAAGACTTAAAAAATCAAGGAACTGAGGAAGCGGAAAATCGCATCGAAAACGTCCTAGAATTGTACAATGCCGTGCTACAATTTGAAGAACAAAACGAAGAACCAACCCTGACAGAATTTTTGTCAAAAGCATCTTTAGCATCGGATTTAGATGACTTGCAAGAAGGAGATTCCCGCGTGTCGCTGATGACGCTGCACTCTGCGAAAGGCTTAGAATTTCCCGTAGTATTTCTAGTAGGAATGGAACAGGGTTTATTTCCCAATTTTCGCACTTTAGATGACCCCAGAGCCATAGAAGAAGAGCGGCGTTTGTGCTATGTTGGCATCACTCGCGCTCAGGAAATGCTATTTTTGACTCACACTCGCGAACGTCGTTTGTGGGGAGGTTTTCGCGAACACTGTAAGCCTTCGCTATTTTTAGGGGAATTGCCGAAAGAGTTGATCGCTGGAAGTGCCAGGAAAACTCAGGCTGGCAAAACGGCTGCTTCACCAGTACCCAAAAATATTTCAGCATCTAATTCTCGGCTTTCTCAACAGGGAAAAAATCTACAATTGATGGATTGGAAAGCGGGGGATAGAGTTCTTCATCCTGCTTTTGGACTTGGAGAAATTACTCATGTTTTGGGTGCGGGGGACAAGGTTAATCTGGCAATTAATTTTTCGGGTTTGGGTCGAAAAATTATCGATCCGAGGAGTGCTAAGTTGCAGCGATTGGATTAGTTTGTGAACTGTATTTTGGGCGGGTTTTCCTGCTCACCCCACAACCAATTTTATGTATTGTGGAACGGGCATCTGGCCCGTAAACTGTATTTTGGGGCGGGCAAGATGCCCTTCATATCCCATTTGTCAAAAAAGAGCATAAAGCGCAGCTATCCCCTAGAGAATCGCCCCTCTAATTATCAACCACTCTTATTCCACTACCTGAGATTCCACACGCCTATATTTACCCGCTAAACGTTCTCGACGTTGGCGGCGGTTGTCAGCTTCAAATATGGCGATTACTTCATCCAGGTTGAGAGTCACAGCGTCAAGCTGTCGGCAGACTTCACGCATCTTTTCAACGTGTCGCTTTCTGGTTTCAGCGTCGGGGATTCTGGGTTGTTGATTCATAGTAGGTTCCAATCCATTTTGATTTCTTGAATGCTTGCTGCTGAGGCATCGACAATTGCCTCTCCGTCTTCTATCGTTCTATACAGCAAGTTTAACGTATCCGCAGTCGCAGCGGGTTGAGATTCTGTCACCTGCTGCAAAAGCCTGTACAAACGATTGTAAGAGGTTCTCAACCTTTCCTTAACATGATCGAGGGATTCTAGTTCGGGGAGTGTCGCTTCTGTCTCGCCA
>DPLL01000493.1 GCA_003542015.1 Microcoleaceae cyanobacterium UBA9251
GGACGTGGAGCGACGGTAAGACTACCGCTTGCGGAGCGCGTTGCTATGAAGCGTCAAGGAATCCTCGGACTTGATAGACGGGGAGGTATGTCAATAGGCAAAAAAACTAATTAAGTACGGTAGGACATACCGAAACTTTTGGATGCTGATCCGAGCAACGCTTGGGGAGAATCGACCTCTACTCTTACAGGAGGAATCCTGTCTGGGTAAGCCGGCTCGCTGAACCAAGAATCTCAGTGTCTTCAGACCTGAGAGTGTCAAATTGTTGAAATAAGTAACAGAACTAAGACGATGGGAGAGCTGTAATCGTTATGGGCCGTGTAGGAGTATTGCTATTAAACTTGGGCGGGCCCGATAAAATCGAGGATGTCCGCCCTTTCCTGTTCAACTTGTTCGCTGACCCGGAAATTATTCGCCTGCCGTTTCCCTGGATGCAGAAACCACTCGCCTGGTTGATTTCAACCCTGCGTTTTCAGAAATCCCAGGCAAACTACCGCCAAATCGGGGGCGGCTCTCCTTTGCGTCGCATTACAGACGAACAAGGGCTGGCACTGCAAAAGTGCTTGCAGTCCAAGGGAAAAGATGCTCAAGTTTATGTGGGGATGCGCTACTGGCATCCTTTTACTGAAGAGGCGATCGCCCAAATCAAACGCGATCGGATCGAACAATTGGCAATCTTGCCACTGTATCCTCAATTTTCCATCAGTACCAGCGGTTCTAGCTTCCGACAGCTAGAAGAAATCTGGGGCAAAGATCCAGAAGTCAACGAGATTGAATATACCGCTATCCCTTCTTGGTATCATCGGCCTGGCTACATTCAGGCAATGTCTGAATTGATTGCCCAAGAATTAGACCACATTCCTAATTCCGATCGAGTTCACATCTTTTTCAGCGCCCACGGTGTCCCCGTCAGCTATGTAGAAGAGGCTGGAGACCCGTATCAGCGCGAGATTGAAGATTGCACTCGTCTGATTATGGAGCATTTGAATCGATCGAACGAACACACTCTAGCCTATCAAAGTCGGGTCGGCCCGGTGGAATGGCTCAAGCCTTACACCGAAGATGCCATCACCGAACTGGCAGCAAATGGAGTCGAAGATTTGTTAGTAGTTCCGATTAGTTTTGTTTCCGAGCACATCGAAACTCTGCAAGAAATTGACATGGAGTATCGAGAATTGGCAGAAGAATCGGGGATTCACAACTTTTATCGAGTACCTGCCCTGAATACTTATCCGGTGTTTATTGAGGCCTTGGCAGATTTAGTCATCGAGTCGATCGAATCTCCCAGTGTTAAGTTCTCTGAGGTGATACGCCCTTCCAAGAAAGTGAAGATGTATCCTCAAGAGCAGTGGGAGTGGGGTTTGACGACGGGGGCGGAAGTCTGGAATGGTCGTGTGGCGATGATTGGTTTTATGGCACTATTGCTGGAGTTAATTGCGGGCAAAGGCCCACTTCATGCGATCGGATTGCTTTAGTCAGTTGACAGTTGACAGTTGACAGTTGACGGTTAACTGTTGACTGTTGACTTTTCCCAAAAATAACTAATGACTAATGACTAATGACTAATGACTCAATTAATCTGGATCGCGTTTACCTTGGCGGGGATTTCCCAGTCCCCCCGGTATTCCTTGACTCCTGTACCAGCAATACCACTCTTTAGAACTACGAATTGCCAGCCACAGCAGCAGCATCGCAATCAATCCGCCTTGCCGCGGCGCATCAAAAGCAAACAATACCAAAGCAATACACAAAGCATCTTGGACAAAAATCACCCAAAGTGGTAAACCTCTCAGCCGATAGAACCATCCAGCTTGTACCAGTTGCAGCACTAAAGCCAACAAACCTCCGACAACACCAATAATCCACAGCATCCAAGGGTGAGCAACAATTTCGTCGATCGAACTTACCTTTGCGATCGCAACTCCCATAATCGCTCCTACAATGGGACTGAAAATAATCTGCACAATTTGCAGCATCCGCTGTCCCGTAAAGGTTTTAGAAGCAAATAATTCTAACAGCGACCAACTCACCAAAATTGCGATCGCCACTTGGGGGTGAAGCCGCGACAATAGAGGTATTTCTGACCACAGTTTGTCGATTCGCAACAAACCAATTAACAGCAGGGGCAGGGCAATTCTCATACCCCCCGCCGCAGACGCAGAGAGAGCGGCTAGGAGTGCAATCATAAAAATTATTGAGTTAAGAAGGTGAGTTAATTAGTCGATCGATTTCAGAATTTAATTCCCCTAATGGCTGGCTTTCGATTTGAGCGATCCCAAGTTTTGCCGCATCGTTGAGATATCAACCTCTATTTTAAGTCTATATGCTTAATTTCTGCTTGGGAATGCGAGATTGGCGATCGACACAAGTTGACAGTTGACAGTTGACGGTTGACAGTTGACAGTTGACAGTTGACAGTTGACAAAATCAAACCTAGATTGTGATTAAATTAAAAAGTATCGGAAAACCAGTAGGTTAGCCGAGATATAGCAGTCGCCAAGGCG
>DPLL01000315.1:0-1911 GCA_003542015.1 Microcoleaceae cyanobacterium UBA9251
TATTCTAACATTGGGGATTCACTGTACTTGACTCCCGTGGGCGCGGGGGTCGGAGCTACTTGTTTTCACAGGCGCAACTGGGGGAGTAAAATTAGAAACTTGACCCGTAGCTTGCGCGTGTGGCAAATCTTTACCTGCAATTAAAGCCTCTAAATTAGCTTCCATAATACTGCGTGGCGCTTCGCCGATCGTTTCAGCAACGGCGCTGCCTTTATTGTTTAAATAAACAAAGTGTGGAATGCCGTCTACCCGATATTTTGAAACTTCTGGTAGCCATTTATCATTGTCCACATTCAGCATCACAAAATTTAGCGGTTCGGCGTATTTCTGTTTGATTTCGCTCAAATCCTTTGCCATTGCTTGACAGCTACCGCACCAATTAGCATAAAATTCCATTAGTGTCGGCTTGCCGTTTACTAAAGCTGTTTCCAGAGGTGCGGAGGCTTTTGCCATTGCGGTGAGACTACTTGACGGCGTTTGAGTTCGTATTCCGAAAAATATCGATACTGAAAGGGCGATCGCTGCTAACACAATTAATAAGTTTCTGATGCGCGTCGCTGCTTTTGCTTCGGATTTTTCTGGTGCGGGGGCCGCAGTTGATTTTGGCGATTTTGGACTCATAAAATGGATTTTGATTTTAATTGTAGGTGTTTTATTTTTAATATCCGTCTCCCATTATACCACATTATGAGATCGCAACACGTTTATCATAAATATTTTGTTAAACTTGCGTGCCGCTGACAAATCTCAAGTACGCTAAAAGATCAGAATCAAAAAATTCCCTGTAAATTACCGAGGACTAGAGGCGTGAAAAAACGGGTAACGCTGACGTTTCCCCAACGATCGATCCAAATGCCTGTCACCTACCGACTGGCCAAGGATTTTAATGTTGCTGCCAACATTATCCGCGCTCAGGTGGCTCCGAATCAAGTGGGCAAACTGGTGCTAGAGTTATCAGGGGACATCGACCAACTAGAAGCGGCGATCGACTGGCTGCGATCGCAAAACATCGGCGTTTCCCTAGCCAGCAGGGAAATACTCATAGACGAAGATATCTGCGTTCACTGTGGCTTGTGTACGGGGGTTTGCCCCACAGAAGCCTTGACCCTTGACCCAGAAAGCTTTAAACTAACGTTTGCTCGATCGCGCTGTATCGTCTGCGAGCAGTGCATCCCTACTTGTCCGGTGCAAGCTATTTCTACTAACCTGTAGCCCTGCAAAAAAATCCGATCGGTAAGATGAGAAAAAACTCTTGGGTTTCCCTAACTCTACTTTTTGTTACCTACTTCACTTTTGGCTGGAAATTATCTGCCTTTGATGTTCCCTTGCCGATTGCTTGGCTTTTATCTGTAGCTGCCGTTTTGCTATTAGCTGTCCTCTTGTCGTTCCCGCTGAGAGACACAAGAACCTTAATGACCCGGTGGTTTAAGACTGATACAGGTGCTTTTATGTCTATCATTTTATCAGCTCTTTTTGCAGTTATAGTTGTTACATGGTTGCACCTTTTTGCTACTGGTTTAGTCTTGTTTTCAGCCGGAGCTTTAGCAAGACTAGACATTCAAATGTCGGGTT
Organism: Microcoleaceae cyanobacterium UBA9251; assembly: GCA_003542015.1. Classification (GTDB taxonomy): domain Bacteria; phylum Cyanobacteriota; class Cyanobacteriia; order Cyanobacteriales; family Microcoleaceae; genus Microcoleus. The sequence goes on from DPLL01000315.1 coordinate 1,573, forward strand.
TAAAAAAATGGGGTGCTTTTGGGGTATTAGCTGCTGTGTCTATGACTGGCTTGGGGTTGGGCGGAGCGCTAGATATTTTGTTAAAAAATGGCAGTATCGTGTGGCCACAATTGTAGATTGGGAATTGGGAATTGGGANNTGAGTGAATGGACGATCGGGAAATCGTCACATGGGAGGATACCATTGGTGCTAAAGTTTCCGACAATCTAATTAGCGTTTAACTGTCCTTGCGCCCTACAGCCCGACTGCGGTGGGGCCATTTTATTTTTGCGGAGAAGTTAGCAGCGGATTATAACACATCAAACCGGTCTGCCATTAGTTTTTGTACAAAATCTCCCG
>DPLL01000315.1:1950-3397 GCA_003542015.1 Microcoleaceae cyanobacterium UBA9251
AATAACCAATAACCAATAACTATTGCAATAAAAAAGCAGCTTGAACGAGCTGCTCGTAAGAATGCATGAGGTATTGTTTTTAGAATAGAACAGCTTGAATTCGATCGCTGCTGGGTTACATTTTTTGATACGGAAGACTTATTGAGTGAATGGACGATCGGGAAATCGTCACATGGGAGGATACCATTGGTGCTAAATTGTCGGACAATCTAATTAGCGTTTAACTGTCCTTGCGCCCTACAGCCCGACTGCGGTGGGGCCATTTTATTTTTAAGGGAGAACTCAGTAGGGGATGATCGGACACAAAGCGTTTATGCGATTAGTTTTTGTACAAAATCTCCCGNNCGCGGCTTAATTCACATCGAAGGCCGGGCCCGATCGATTTTTGGATTTGATCGCTTTTTCGATTTCCTCGATCGCCCTAGCGGCCACAACTTCCGGCGTTTCGCTAATATTTGCACAGACTCGGACATCTGCTTGAGCATAGAAACGCTCTCGCTCCTTCAAGAGGGTTTCCAGCTTGGATTTGAGATCACCATCCCGCAGTAGGGGGCGAGTGGTGTCTTCCCGCAGGCGATCGCACAGTTGATCTACAGGCACATCCAACCAAACCACTATACCGTGGTGCAGGTAACTCCAATTAGTCAATCGCAAAATAGTGCCACCACCAGTAGCAACAATCAAATTAGTATAAGCCGACAATTGGCCGAGCACTTGAGTTTCTAATTCCCGAAACGCTTCCTCTCCTTGAGTCGCAAAAATATCTGCGATCGACTCATTAGCAACTTGAGCAATTACGGCATCAGTATCAAAAAAACGGTAGTTTAATTCCCTGGCCAAAATGCGCCCCACCGTTGTTTTCCCCGCGCCCATCATCCCGACGAGATAGAGGTTCACTCCTCTCAATAAATCCACAATCAAATCCTCCGATATTTTGCTATTTTTTAAGGTTAATCGGCCCGCCACTGGGGCGATCGTCCTCAAACTCATCATCATCCTCATCCAATCCCCAATCATCCTCATCTTCACTATTATTTTTAGCCACTTCTGGGCCACCTGTCTCAGGAATCGCCGCCCCTTGGGGGGGAACAATCACCCGATATTCCGCATCGTAGACAGACTCAGTTTGTCCCACCCCAGATTTGCTCGGATCGCGATAGCCATAAGAGTAGACTGAGCCTGTCCAGGACTTGCTTTTCGGCTCCTGTTTGACTTCATAATCCCTCGGATTTGCCTCTAAAACGTCATTTACGGCCGATCGATCGACAATTTCGCGATTTTGCCCCCAATCGTCTTCACCGTCTTGAGAGCCAATTTTAGAGCCACCTGAGACCCAATCGTCATCATCATCGGTGGGAATAGAAGCCGCAGCTTGAGTATAAGTCTTGGCGTTACCAGCGTTCGGGGGCGGAACATCCTGCAGCAAAGTCCGAGCACTATAACCAGT
>DPLL01000316.1 GCA_003542015.1 Microcoleaceae cyanobacterium UBA9251
TTTAGATTTTAGATTTTAGATTTTAGATTTACCCCACGTATAAATGCGGGGGCTTGAGGATTTTAGGTTTGGGATTTTGGATTGATTCCGTCCTGAGTCCTCGAAGGAATAAATCCGGGGGCTTGTACCACCTTTGAAATTATTGGTCAAAAAATCCGAAACAGACAGGTAAACGCTATATGAGCGATTATTTTGAGCTAAAGATAGTTTCATCAAGCCTAATTTTCCTCTGGAAGTTAACCGCTTCAACTTCATTAGTCAACAGCTTTTCCATGAGATTTAATGAGTGTAAATCCGCTTCTTTAGCAGTCTCCTCTATTGCTTGAATCTTGTCTATATTTAAGTTCATTATTGATGAAAGGACATTTTTACATTTGTTGATACTGTTGAAAGTTAACCATTTACTTATGTACTCTTGTGTTATGTGCGCCAATTGAGAAACATTGTATGTCGAACCCTTGCACCAATTCAGGTAAGTAGCAATGAGTTCTGTCCTCAAATTACCTCCCCCTTTGCCCAATCCACCAAGAGTACTATCCAATATGTGGACTCCTGCATCAATCGCTGCTACTGAGTTGGCAAATGCTAAGCTAAGTCCGTCGTGAGCGTGGAAGCCTATCTGAATAGATAGATTTTCTGAAAGTTCTCGCACGGTAGCATAAACCTGAGAGGGAAATAAGCTTCCATTTGAGTCAGCTATGTAGAAAAAATCTGCTCCAAATGCTTCTGACTTCTTTCCATAAGACACGATCGAGTCTAAGGGTATTTCGCTAACTCTGATCAGATTTACCGAACAAAGCATTCCCCAGTCTTTAATAGCCTCTATATGTTTCCTAACGACATCAAAATTTTCATGATTTTCATGTTTCACAACAAATCGAACGAGAGAGATGTTGAGATCGCTTAAGATCTTATACTCTTTTAGAGTAACCCGATCCAGATGAACCATAACAACCAGTTTGGGCAAAGTCCTTGCATCCATGAAGCCAGCTAAATATTTAGGATCGCTCACTGCTGGTCCTTGTCTGAACCTTCCATAAGCATCAATCTGGCTCGGTCGATAATATCCCAACTCGGCGTATTCAATATTAGCTTGGCCAAACCCTTTAACAATGCTATAGGCTTCATTGTCGCTAAAGTTATGATCGTTGACGTATCCACCGTCTCGAAGAGTCACATCTAACAGTCTAACTGACATAAGTAAAGCAATTTGTGGAGATTAACGTTACCTGGATTAATAACTAAAAAGCGAGCGACACCTATTTCTAATTTGGTATCGCTTCAGGAATTACATTCGTTTGTGGCAATTTCACCTTTGAGACACCAATTCTTTTTCCTGCCACACCGGCCAACGAAATGGAGGTTCAGTTGGATTGTAGTAACGTTCTAAAATGACATCAAAATGAAGATGCCTCAGATCAATTGCTTTGGCTAAATAGTCAACTGCCTGTTGCTGTAACTTGGGTGTTGTACAATACAAACGCAGAATTTCTTTAGCTGTACTGGCATGATCGTCTTCCAACTCACTAATATGTTCTTGGTCGCCTTCACTCGAAGCATGGTGGGTGAAGAAATCATACCCTTTGTGTGGCAGTTGATAAACATCCCGCATCACTTGTTGCATACTTTGCCCTCGATCGTTGATAATTGGAGGCTGTCCCTCCATTAGTAAAAGCACCGAGGCGACACCAGCACTAAAGTGGACAGTAGAGTCATTACAAACATGAAGATTGTGTTCGATAACCGCACGAGTTTCTGGTAGAATCGGTGCATTTTCAATGGTTTCTTTTGATACACCAACCTGTTCGCCAAAGTCTACAAAAGATTGCAAGTGTCGGCAGGAATTGGTCAAAGCACCAGTTTCTTCCTCATAAATGTTTGTAATTAGGCCGCATCGGAGTTCGTAATCATCAATTCTGGAAGCTATCCCCAGAATATTTCTAGTCCAAAAGTTCTTAATAGGCCAGCGATTAATGACGAACTCCTGCAAAAGTTTCTGACTAGCTTTACCATCCATAATTAATTGGTAAAGAGGGCTGGTCATCTTCCGGCGATCGCAAATCATTTGCTCCAAGGTTTTGATGAAGTCGTTCACTAATTTATTCCTTATGCTAGGGACGAGGTTAGAAAAAAATGAAAGTAAGTTAGCTAAGGGTTTGATGCTAATTGGCACGTGGTGACAGCTACCATAACATATCCCAAGACATATTTGTTTAACTTGTCAGGAATGCCCTTCCTTACTCATTACTTAATTCGGTACATTTCGACAAACCGTGCTGGCGATCGCACTAAACTGCCATTCCAGTTTTCGATACAACTTTCAGCGAAAGTTTTGCCTGTTTCTACAATTGTTTTGAGGGGTTCCAAATACTCTAGAACTTTGGGATCTTCCAGACCTAAATTAATCCGGTGTTGAAGTCCCTCTTCTGCGAGTCGAATGACTTCTTTTGCCAGTGAGGCTATCGGTTTTCCACAGTACTGTGCTGAAAGTCCTTGCCGTGCAGCATCAGCTCGTGCTACTTGGTGTTGTTCGATCGTACAATCTTTGAGTAATTGCCAGACAGAATCGCAGGAGGGACGGTGATAGAGAATACCTACCCAGAAAGCGGGAACTGCTGGAATTGCCTCAAAAGGAGGACCATCGGGAGCCCGCAACTCAATAGTCTCGCGGGTGCGAACATCCGGCCAAAGCTGACAGAGGTGGTTTCGCCAATCAACTAGAGTAGGATATCGTCCATCAGGAAATCCGTCTGCCAGCACCGCTGCAAACGTACAACCTTCTCCACTCTTGTACTCTCCATCGGTTGCGTAAAAAATCACTTCATTGTTAAGCGCCCAGTCGATATAGTCATCTATCGTTACATCCTCTTTCAGCGCCCTAGGGATCAGACCGCTTCTTCTGGAATCGGTCTTGAACCAATGCTCAGTGCGACGTGACAGCGAACCGCGCGATTCTCCATCCTCAAGCGGAGAATTAGCAAACAAGGCAACAACTATTGGTGTCAAGGACACTGATGTGCGAAGTTTGCAGATTAAATCCTCTTCCGAAGTATAGTCTAGTGTGGTCTGGGTAGAAATAGTATGAGCCATAATCTGCTCTCCACCTGAACCAGGATCGCCCAGGGCAGTGAAGTGTTCACGCATGAACTTACCGTATGGCTTGGGCATCCAATTAGCATTCTCAACGGTATTGAAAGGGAAAATACCACCAGGAACTAGAGCCAAATTAAGCGTACTGGCAGTTTCAGCTAGCCTCCGCAGAGATTGCTGCATCGTTACAATCAGCTCGATCAGGTTCTGTGTGACGGGCGAACAGTATTCGATAGCCCCACCATGCTCAAATGTGATTTTGGCACCATCATTCATATCTACTTGTGTGAGTAATTCACCCTTGTAGGCGGGCTGTCCAATTCCATCGCGAACAAATGCTTCAAGCAACGCTCGCATACCCCTTTGTCCCTCATACGGCAGCGATCTCCCTGTGTCTTGATCGAGCACAGCTATCTCAATTTCGAGACCGATTTTTTCATCGACTCCTGCCTGCTTGTGAAACAGGCTGCGTAACTCTCCTCTCGTGAGCTTTGATGACATGTTCATTAAGTAAGCTTGTTAGTGAGAATTTTACCACATGTAGAGACGCACTGAATGAAAGTGTCTCTACATGGTTGATCGGTTAATACAGCGGGAACCGCTGTAATGCGGTACACTTGATTAATCCTCAACATTTAAAAGTAGGCTTTGTTAATTGCTGCTACTGTACCTCGTAACAGCGGGAACCGCTGTAAATCAGCTTTAGGGCTTACGTATTGACAGAATGATCGGTATAGGGTATGATTTTGATGCGTTAATCTATGATTGTTCCAATATGAGCGATTGCGCTCCGCGCACGGCCCCTTGGTCGAATTCCGTCAATACACATCAGTTCCAATTTGTACAGTGGGTAAGTCCTAGCCTAGTAAGAATTTTCGCATAACTTGGTATAGTAAGAAAGATAGACCTCGATTTTCCCCAAAAAAAATTGTTGGGGAAAATCCCATAAGGATTAGTATTTCGAGAAAAATCAATCCAAAGTTGTAGTATTTTTCCTCAACAATGTAATGGTGACGAATCCAGTAGCACTGCCAGATCAACAGACAAAATTGACCTCAAGTCTGATACCAGTTAGTTTATTGTTAGTAGCAGTATTAACCCTGTCCTTCGCAGCAATATTCATCAGATGGAGCGAACAGTACATCGGTCCTAGTGCCACAGTTTTTAATCGTTTCTGGATATCCTTTGTCATTCTAGGACTAGTGCAAGGAATCAGATCCTTCATTTCCCTATTTTTTCGTGATTCTCCCACACAACAACAGACTTACACCCTAGAAGATGTGTTGCTTTTGCTAGCCTCGGCTGCTGTAACATCTATTTCCCAAATTTCCTGGGCTTGGTCTGTGACTCAAACTAGTGTTGCCAACTCGAATTTACTGCATAACTTAGCACCTATTTTTACTACTCTGGGTGGATGGTTGCTATTGGGTCATCGCTTTAATAGCAAATTCCTGATAGGAATGGCTCTTGCTATGGGGGGTGCGTTCACTATTAGCATTCAAGATTTGCACATTGCTGGCGATCACCTTGTTGGTGATGTTTTGGCTTTACTCTCTGCCGTGTTTTATGCAGGGAATTTTCTAGTCTCAGAAAAACTAAGAGTTAAGTTTTCCACAGCAACGATATTACTTTGGTCTTGTTTTTTCAGAAGTTGTATAACCTTGCCAGTAGCTCTATTCACTGAAAATCAAATATTTCCTTCCTCCTTACAAGGATGGTTAGCAGTTATTTCCTTAGCTGTTGTTTGCCAAGTCATCGGTTCAGGAATACTTATTTATAGCGTCAAGCGGTTTTCATCAGGGTTTACTTCTATGTTTCTTCTGCTAGAGCCGATTATTACAGCTATACTTGCCTGGCTCGTCTTTGATGAAAGCCTAAGCCCTCTCAACTTGTTAACTTTTTTCGTGGTTTTAGTTGGTATATACCTAGCTAAATCCGGTCAAGGAGCTGATAAGGTAGAAACTAAAATTTTTGGGGTAGATATGGCAACTGAATAAGGTGGCAGATAAACAATACCTAAGTATCATATAAAACTAGCCCTTTCAAGCTGGGTCAAAATCACCGGAAATTTTGCCCAATAGGGGGCTTTTCATCTTTGTGTATTTGGGGTGCAAAAGTCAAGTTATTGACCACTAAGACACTAAGACAAATACACTATTTAAATTTACACATTAAAAGGGCTAGTCCTATTATAATTATAGTATTTATATAGTATTTATGATGTCACCAACAAACTTGTACGCAGGTTATATGCGCCTTTCTACGGCTGAGGTATCCGATAGCCTCAACTCATTTGGATACTGTGGTGCTTTGAAGGGTATCCGATCGCACCAATGGGGACTAAAATTTTTTGGACCCGCTTTTACAGTAACCAGAACTACCAATGACGATCCAAATTACTGCGACGCCAGTGAATTTCTTGACCAAGTCCCGGCAGGATATGTGATCGTTATTGATAATCTTGGAATTACTGACAGTACCTGTTGGGGGGGAATTCTGACAGCTTGCGCCAAGAACAAGCAGATTCAAGGAACAGTCATCAATGGTGTTTACCGCGATGCTGAAACAGTTCGAGCATTAAACTACCCAGTATTTTCCAAAGGTGTATTCATGGTGACTGGAAAAGGGAGAACTCGATTGAAAGGACTGAATATACCTGTGAATATTGAAGGCGTTACCATTCATCCTAGCGATCTAATTTTTGGGGATGCCAATGGAGTTGTAGTTATTCCCTTTGAAAAAGCTGAAGAAGTGCTGACTAGAGCAGAGCACATTCAAGATGTAGAAAAGCAAATTGAAAGGTTAGTCGTGTTTGAAGGACTAACTCTGCGTGAAGCTCGTGAAATCATGAAATACAACCAACTTACTAATATCTCCGGCTCACACTCCTGAAAATTATCATGAATCATTTCTGATTGACGGCAGAAGCTTTTGACTTCGATCGCGATTTTTTCTATCCTTTTTCTGCGGCTATGAGCCGTTCTGCTCCTAAATCGATCAAAAGATTTTTACCCCGTGTAAGATAGAGTTTATTCTATCTCCTTTTATTCTCGATCGCCTTTTAGATTCAACGCCCTTGTAATAGCCTTTGAGCAGTCAGTTCCAACACGCCCAAAACAGGAGATGCGATCGCACTATCACCTGTATATACCACTTCCTCATACAAACCCTCAACCCATTCTAATACAGTTACCCGCTGTTGCATCGGGTCAACAATCCAATACTCCGCAATCCCTCGCGCCGCATACTCAGAGCGTTTGTAGCGATAATCTCGATTCTCCTGATGGGGACTCACCACCTCTACTACCAGCAATGGCGGCGGCATATCGATCGTAATAGTCGATCGACTACTTCCCTCCAAGGCGATCGCCAATTCCTCCGATAGCACGATCAAATCGGGTAAACGAGACGTAGCCCGCGAACCATTGACCACAATTTCAGTCCCAATTCTCAACCGATAAGGTGGAATACCCTGTTGCAAGAATATAGCAAATAGCAATGAGGCAATTCGCTGGTTCAGATCGCTTTCTGGGGGCATGACAATCAGTTCTCCATTTTCCAGTTCGTATTGGGTATCAGTACCATCATCAAAGTTGAGATACTCTTCAAGGCTCATTTTTTGGGATGCAACAATCATAGCAACCGCGCCTCTTCTAAAAATTGTTCAGATATCCTCATCATTTTAGCAGTATATTTCACTAATTTCGCTATGAGCTCCCCGAATTTTTGAAGAAGTCGGGGAGCTGGGGATTCTATTTGTTGAGTTTCGCTTAATTAAGGCTTAGCTCAATGTCGATAGATCGAGGGATTCCCTAGTTTGGAAAAAAGCTAAAAGCCGAGTCTTAATGCGATCGACACCGCCTTTAACATTAGACTCAATATTTAATGGCATGACAGGATCGTGCAGGGATAAACGCAACAAAAACCAGCCGGATTCCTGGGTCCCGGAGCAGGAAATTCGCAGGCCTTCGTAGTTGTTGGGAACGATTTTCCAGTCAGTTTGCGTTGAGGCAAATTCTTGCAGTTGTTCAATTACCCGCTCGCCCATAGCTTTGAAATCATCCACACCAATTTTGATCCGAAATTCTGCACTTTCTTCGGGTTCTTTTAAATTCGCAATTAAATCTGGCAATGACTTATTTTCCAGCTTTGATTTAGCCAATTCAATCAATAGTTTGCTGACCAAATAAGCGCCATCATCCAGAAAGTAATTTTCTTTCAAGGCTCCATGTCCAGAGGTTTCAATAGCCAGCCATGATTCCTGTCCGGCTTGATTGAGGCGAATCGACTCGTCAATCACATTTTTGTAGCCGCGCTTGAAGCGATGGTGAATCCCCTTTAAATCTTGTTCGATGAATTGCGTTAAGCCATCGGAGGTGATGGAATCGGTGACAATAGTAGAGCCTGGGTGTTCTTGTAATATTATCGCCGAAATCAAGGCAATTAAGCGATTGCGGTTGAGTTCATTACCAACTCCATCGACGGCGGCACTGCGATCGACATCTGTATCAAAAATAATCCCAAAATCAGCTTTATTTGCAATTACCGCTTGACAAATTGACTGCATTGCCTTTTTATCTTCGGGATTTGGCACATGATTGGGAAAAGTGCCATCCGGTTCAAGAAACTGACTCCCTGTGGTGTCGGCGCCTAAAGGTTTTAAAACTTTATCCACATAGAATCCGCCAGCACCATTACCAGCATCCACAACAATTTTTAACCCTGTCAGTGGCTGCTCAAAATTATCGGGATGATTGACTGATTCGCGAATTTTGGTGACAAATTGGTGAGCATAAACTGAGATAAAATCATGCTTGGTAATGCTACCTTGCGCTGAAAATTTATCAAATTGATTGGTTTGGGCTAAGGTCAAGATATCTGTAATATCTTTTTTTTGTAAACCACCATTGGCGGTAAAAAACTTTAAGCCGTTGCGATTAAAGGGTAGATGACTAGCGGTGAGCATAATCGCACCGTCGCAATCAAAACCAGGGGTGATGGTACTCATAAACATGGCCGGAGTTGAGGCCATTTCAAAGTTGTAGACTTGGCTACCAACTGAGGTGATACCGGCGATGACTGCTTGCATTAAGGTGGGCCCAGATAGGCGGCTGTCGCGTCCGATCGCGATCGTTAATTTTGCCGCAGGCTTATGGACTTTTTGCACCAGCCAAGTGACAAAAGCTTGCCCCAAAATTGTCGCAATTTCGGGCGTGAGGTTTACTTTTTCATCGGGAACGCCTTCGAGGGCGATACCGCGAATGTCTGAACCATTTTGGAGTTTTTTCCAATTGAAGTTTTGCATAATCATTTGTGATGGTAATCTTTGCGATCGCTCAGTTTACAGCAGGTGGAAATCAAATATTGTTACATTTGTTGCATTTGAGAGTATATTGGACTTAAGAAAATTCGGTTCCATCGGAATGATTAAACCGCGAAGACGCTCATAGCGCGAAGTCAGAACTGCATCTTCTTCTTTCTCTAACTTCGCGTCCTTAGCGCCTTCGCGGTTCATTTAATCTTACGACCTATAAGCTCTCATTTCTTAGTCGCGTTCCACGCTGTAAATTGCCGCCAACCGGAACTCACCATTCGCGGGTACTTCAACAATATCCGTCGCCGCATTGGTCGTTTCTACGCAGATTAAACGCTGATAATCGGCATCATCAAGGTCGGCCATGTTTGCAGCAATTGTCACCCAGGGATTCCACACTACGGCGGATTTACTACCAGAGGATTTAATGCGAATACGACGATTAAGACTGCTATCATCAATGACTAATTCATTGGTAACATCGAGATAGATGCGATCGACTTCACCAGTTGCTACCACTGCACCCACTTGAGTTTTTTCCACACCACCATCGACTTTATCAAGATACTGGGTATTTTCCAATCCCAAAACCTGCACGCGGTTGATATCTCCTACTAGAAAATAGGTGTGGAAAGCTTGGGTGAGGGGAAAGGCTTTGTCGCCTAAATTGCGGGTGATTAATTCTACAGTGAGAGTGGTGCTGACGGTAATGGCGATCGCCAATTCAAAGGCTTGGGGCCAAATCGCCCTCGTTTCCTCAGTATCCTTAAGTCCGAGGGTGACTTTGGTTGCGCCATCTGGGGTGGTGCTGGTTGCTACCACATTCCAGAGGCGATTCCGCACAAACCCGTGGGCTGGGCGCCCCAAACCTTCGGGATCTGGGCCAAACCAGGGCCAACAGATGGGTACACCGCCTTTGATCGCTTTCCCTTCCGCATAGTAGGCTTTTTCGCTCAGGAACATCAAGTCTGCGGTTTCGGTGGCGGGTTGGAAGGAGAGCACTTGGCCGGAATACACTGATATCAAGGCTTTGGCTTGGCCGTTGTCGATGTGAATCATCGGAAAACCACCGTTTCCGGTGGCGAAGGTGAGGTGGCCGGCAATGCCGTAGTCGGTGTTTAATTGGTCAATGCTCATGCTGTTGGCGGGAGTGAATTACTTCATAATTATCCGATACTATGGTGGCTAGATTTTAAGGATGTCAATACTGTCTTCATAGCGTAAACATCCGTTCTGCTACAAGCCCTGGTTAGCTGGCTGGTGCAACTGCCGAATAAACTCTTGATAAAACTGCTCATGTGAGCCTGAAAAGTTTTCCATTCCAGTCTTTGTTAAATACCCACTCTTCTTTTGAGTATGTGGATTTTTTACATAGCTGTAAATCACTTTTTGATGCTCTGGATTCTCATGCCAGCTAATGTTGAAAGCTGCGTATTTTGGGTAAAATTCCATTTCTGAGTACGCATCAATACGATCGTGAATCCACCAAGCTAATGCTGTCCAATCTTGTGTTTGCTCGTAATAAGGAATAAAAGAAGTCACAACAATACAGGCAGTTGCACCCATATATCCATCCTTATCTCTGACATCCCAGATGTGCCCTGCATAATTAGCCTCATTACTGGCGCAACTATATTGATTTTGATTGGCCGCACCTATTTGATTGACAGCACTAGCACGGAAAGCGGAACGGACGCTGATTCGACCGAGTGCATCTTGAATTGGCTCAAGCACTTTTTCGCACAGATTTCTCCCGGCGGCAATTGCTAAATCTGGATCGTCCGGGATATTGGGAATGCTTTCAATTTGTGAGATTTCAGAATACAGAAATTCACGCATAAAAAAACTCTTTGAAAGTTGGATACGTCCTAATTCTTCCAGAGATTTTACTGTTTGCGGTTTTCTCATGTTTTTAACACAGTTGTTAGATAACAAATCATGGGCGTTCCCATTTAAATTTACGATCGCATTCTTGAATTAGCACATCATTAATACTAGCTTCACGTCTTTGCATCAACCCATTTTCGGCAAATTCCCACTGTTCGTTACCATAAGCACGATACCAGTATCCAGAATCATCATGCCACTCATATTCAAAGCGCACAGAAATCCGATTATCTGTAAAACTCCAAAGTTCTTTTTTCAAACGATAGTCTAATTCTTTTGCCCATTTGCGTGTTAAGAAAGCCTTGATTTGTTCCCTTCCACTGAAAAATTCGGCGCGATTTCGCCACTGTGAATCTTCGGTGTAAGCTAAGGCTACTCGTTCTGGATCGCGGCTATTCCAAGCATTTTCTGCGGCTTGAACTTTTGCTTTAGCTGTTTCCAGGGTGAAAGGCGGTAGAGGTGGTTTGGTTTCCATAGAATTTGAATAAATTTGCTCCTTTTAAATAGGCTATTGAACTTAGCATAATTAGGAACACAGCACAAGACCACTACAACCAAAAACTTGCGGCCGTTTACAGTTGGATGTCAGGAAATCCTGCTATCTGCGATCGCCAGAAATCACGCTCTTTTTTGTCAATTGGCGATCGACTCATTACCGCGAGGATTAGCGGTTGATTTAGGTGCAGGATCGGGATTTCAATCGATTCCTTTAGCGGAATTAGGTTTTTCGGTAGTGGCGCTCTTAAACTCAAACTTTTGATAATCCATGATTATTTAATTGGCAGCAATTGATAAGCAAGCCCGCATAAACAACAGAATACCTCCTTCCCCGCAACACATGATCGCCAAGTGCGACAACCAACACAGGATCGCGCTGTAACTGAAGATCGAGTATCCGGGCTACAAAGCCCCGGTACAGGCGGGGATCGAGAAAAAACCTCTACGTCCGATCGATCGTAGAAGATTACAGGGCGTGGGTCTCCCCTCTAAAATCTAAAATTTAAAATCTAAAATCCATTGACTGATGTCACAAAGTACGCGAAACTTTACAGATCACTGACGTAATGCTTCTAGATATTAATAAGTTTTGTTAAGTTGTGACTCGCAACCTATCAATTCGTCAAAATTGATTTAGAGGTTCGCGAGCAACGCCAACCTCAAGAAGCGAATTCAGCAGGCATCGTCGCTAGCTTACTGCTACCGATGTCTAGTCCCACTATTCCTATTCAGTCAGCCACTCTTTGATAACAAACATGGAAACACTAGAGTTTGTGATTTATCCAGATGGCCGCGTCCAGGAAACAGTCACCGGCATTGTTGGCGCATCCTGCGCTGAGGTAACGGCTGCGATCGAAGCTCAGCTAGGCGTGGTGCTTCATCAAGAGTCAACATCTGAATATTTCGCCCAGGTGCTGCATCAGTCAGCCGAAGCGACAGCCCAAGTCGCTTTTAGCGATTGGTAACTTTTTTTGTAGAGTTCACTTAAATTTTTGGGGAATCACCATGTCACATTTTAGCCAAATTAAGACCCAGATCCGCAATTTGACTTCTTTGGAAGCTGCTTTAACTGACTTGGGTATCGACTGGAAGTCGGGCCCGACTGAGGTGCGGGGCTATCGCGGCCTAACCAGTACCGCTGAGGTGGTTATTCAGCAAGAAAACGGCTATGACTTAGGTTTTAGCTGGAACGGGACTGAGTATGAATTGGTGGCTGATTTGCAATTTTGGCAGCAAGCTTGGTCTGTAGACCGTTTTCTCAATAAGGTGACTCAGCGCTACGCATACCATACGGTGGTGAATGAGAGCGCCAAACAGGGTTTCCAAGTTTCTGAGCAAAAGCAAAATCAAGATGGTTCGATTCGCTTGGTGGTACAGCGCTGGTGCGCTTAGATGGGTACAGGCGGACTTATTGTGATTGCAAGAGGTCGAAATGTCGGAGATTTTTGGAGTTGAAATAGAGACTGCGGGCGATCGCTCTGGTTTAGAGCCTGAGTTGGGTGGTTTTTTGCGGGATGCGCCCGATCGCACTGGTTTAGAACCGGAGTTGGGCGGCTTGTTGCGACAAAAAGGTGTCTACGTTGACGAGATTACCTGCATTGGCTGCAAGCACTGCGCTCATGTTGCTCGCAATACATTTTACATTGAACCGGATTACGGGCGATCGCGCGTAGTTCGACAAGATGGTGATTCAGAAGAGTTGATTGTTGAGGCGATCGACACTTGTCCGGTGAATTGCATTCACTGGGTAGATTACACCGAACTCAAGAATCTGGAAAATGAACGCCTGGATCAGGTGATTCCTGTGGTTGGTTTTCCGGTGGATATGGCGACGGTTCGGGCCGGTGTTCGTCAGCGCCAAAAATCTAGATTGGGCGATCGTACCTTTAAAGGTTGATTAACGTAGCCATTGAAATCCACAATCAAAACCCACAGGTTGAAACCTGTGGCTACAAAAACAAAGCCCGCCTGCGCGGGCTATTTTTATACAACATATAACTTTCACGTTCTCAATCTCTTAGTCCGCTTGGAGTGGACTTCGTTTGTGTAGAAGCGGTTTCAACCGCCAATTATTTCAAAGGATGGTGTTCCGCGAGAATTTTCTCAACTCTAGCCTCATCAATTCTGGCAGTCAATCTAGTTGCTTCATTGTTATCCCGAATAGTTTTTGCTAAAGTAAAAGAGGAACCAACCGAGAAAGTTAAACCCATACCCACAAAACTTTTTACCCAGATATCTACGGGCAGATAAATGATACCGATCGCCGTGGTAGAAGTGGCTAAAATAAAGGAAACCCAACACTGTAAAATCCAAGCATTAGTATCTCTTTGACGTCCAATTTGTTGTGTCATAATCCCTCCGGTTCAAATATCTCTTTTGGTTGATTAACTTCAAGAATAGAGAGTATAAATTAAGCGGTCAGGAGAGATAGGGACAGTTTGGATAAGTGCACAGGGCGATCGGGCTTTTTACTAAAAAATAGAACGCTGTAGATAGGGTTTGAAGCTCTCGAAAGACCGGGTGGGAGTAGACAGTTGGGAAACTGGACTAAGGGGAAGAGGTTAGAGTCGATAGGGGCATT
>DPLL01000314.1 GCA_003542015.1 Microcoleaceae cyanobacterium UBA9251
TACGCTTGGGGATTGGGCATAGGCCTCCGTGGGCATAGGGCATCGATCGGCCGATACCTCATGGGGTTGAAAACCGCTATATCTGCGTAGCAGCTTAGCTCGGCAATGGCGATCGTCCCAGAAAACCTGTTAGTAGCGATCGCTACTTTTTTAGTAAAATATTTATGAATTGTGTCCAATATGAAAAAAACATCCTTGGGAATCCATGTAATGAATCGGCTGAACTATCCTCAAAAATTCACCCCGAACGGTTTTATATTTGCCATGCCATTAACATTGGTTATGTACTTGATGATTTCGGAAATTAACAGCCGGGTTGATTTAGCCCAAACAGAAATTTACGGCAATCAATACCTGCGCCCGCTGCGACAGTTGAGAGAATACATACCCAAAATTCAACTGTTAAATTATCAGGGTTTAAATCGGAATTTAAGCACTCCCGATCCGATGGCAGATTGAGAAGCAAAAGTGGAGTTTTAATGATTATGGTGCAAACGGCGGTGCGGACTTTGCTTGCTTACAATGAACCCGATCTAGTCAGATTTTTAAGCGCTGTAAACCGGGCAATTTATGATAATATGCAACGGATGAAATGTGACAAAAATGCTAGCCTTGCTTTGTTGGACTCTCAGGAAGGAATGCTGAAGTTGAGCGGCCAGCACGAAGAAATGATTGTAGTCCGGTGTAATGGTTCTGTAGAGCGGTTTGATAGGATCGATTTGGGTTTCCCGATCGGGTTGGATGTAGATATTACTGAATTTGTTGCTGAAACTGTACAGTTATATACAGGAGATGTCGTAGTGCTGTACACTGACGGGATTACGGAAGCTGAAAATATAGATCAAGTGCTTTACGGTTTAGAGCGGTTAATTGAGGTAATACAAATCAATTGGCAGCGCACAGCATCAGAAATCAGGTACGCTGTAATTGACGACGTGCGATCGCACATGGGCGCACAAAAGGTTTTTGATGATATCACATTGCTGCTACTCAAACAAAAATAGCTAATGGGGCATGGGGCATGGGGCATGGGGCATTAGAACCAACAAATAACGAATAACAACTAACAACTAACACCGAAAAACTAACCATAACATGATTGAGATATTTGGAGATTTCATCGAGCGAAAAAATAGCCAGGAATACTTGATCATTGGATTTTCCCCTAGTTCTATTCCCCTCAAGCAGCGGTGGCGGAATAACGGTTTGTCGGCTGATTTCCTCGCGGACTACTTGACGACTTTTTTTCCGGGGAATCAAGACGACACCTCGTCACTGACAAGACAAGCCGAGATTAAAAGTGCGGTTAGCTATATTGCTAATGAGTTATTGGAGAATGCGATGAAGTTTAACGATGAAAATTCGCAGTACCCGATCGATATTAAACTGCAATTGCATAAGGACGGACTGATCTTCTCGGTTGCTAACAGCATTTCCCCGCCTTCTGTGGACAAGTTTCAGAGGTACATTCAGAAGTTGCTGGTTTCTGACCCCAGCGAGATGTACATTGAGAAGTTGGAAAAAAATGCTGCTGACGAAAGCTCAACCGATTCAGGGTTAGGCTTGCTGACTATGCTCAACGACTATAGCGCTAAGATGGGCTGGAAGTTCGAGACTGTGCAAAAAGACCCGGAAGTCATTGCGGTGACAACAATGGTGCAACTAACAGTATAAGCTGAGCAGGCGATCGATCATATTTAAGGAACTTTTTACCCGAATGCAAATTAAGATAGAAGATTACCCGATCTGTTACGATCGAACAACCGCAACGGTGAGTTTTGCAGGCTCCCTTCGACTAACCGGGTCTACGGAGTACGTGCCGATAGCGCACTTGCGAGGCTCGGTAGTCTATAGGTCGCCTGGGACAATTATTTTAAATTTGCAGCAGTTAGAATGTTTGAACAGTTCGAGGATTAGTATGCTATCGAAGTTGAACATCGGGGTGCGTAAACAAGGGCGGGTGCTGATGGCGATGGGTCTCAACCCATCGCTAGGCCAGGTAAATCTTTGAAGAATTTGCAGCGGCTGATGCTTGCTTGAGAGTTGGAGTTAGTATAAAAGCTGCGATCGCTTTTAGGATGAGGAATGTTACGCAATTTTCTGTTGGTAGAGGCGCAAGTTCTGGGGTCATGTTGGAAGAACAACCATCGAGGGAACAGCTACTTTTGGAGATAGAAAGATTGCGCCAGCAAGTGGAAGACTTGAAGGAGGAAAAAGCGGATCTGGAAATTTTGCTGGAAACTACTGCTGAACACTCCGATACGCTGACAAGCGAGTTACGCTATCGGGCATTGGAGGCGGTGCGGGAAGGCGAAATCAAGCTGGTTCAGTTTCTCGAAGCTATTCCCCTCGGGGTGGCTGTGATCGATGCTCTCGGCCAACCTTACTACGTCAATCACGCTGGACAGTTGTTACTGGGCCAAGGGGTTGTGCCGTTAAATGCCGTTGAGAATTTGTCAGAAGTTTATCAACTTTATGTGGCGGGAACTGATACTATTTATCCTAGCGAGAATTTGCCGATCGTCCGAGCTTTGAAGGGCGAAACTTCGACGGCTGAGGATATAGAAATTCACCAACTAGATCAGAAAGTCCCGATAGAGGGTTGGGGAACGCCAATTTTTGACGAAGAGGGCAAAGTTGCTTTTGCGATCGCGGTTTTTCAGGATATCACGAAACGCAAACAAGCAGAAACCGACCGCCATAACTTTATTAATGAACTCCATGAACTGAATCAAAAATTGGAAAAGTCCCTGGTGGCAGAAGAAGACTTGACTGATGCCTACGGGCGATTTGTTCCCCATCAATTTCTCAACTTGCTGGGATATGAAAGTATTACTGATGTCAATTTAGGCGACCAGGTGCAGCAGGAAATGTCGGTGCTGTTTGCCGATATCCGTGACTTCACGACTCTCTCAGAAACTATGACACCGCAAGAAAATTTTAATTTTATCAATGCTTACCTTTCGCGGATGGAGCCTGCGATTACTAGCCATCACGGGTTTATTGACAAATACATTGGCGATGCAATTATGGCTCTGTTTAGCGACTGTGCAGATGATGCAGTAAAAGCTGGTATTGCGATGCTGCATATCCTGAATAAATACAACCAACGCCGTGAAACTGTCGGCTACGTCCCCATTCAAATTGGCATTGGCATTAATACAGGTTCTTTGATGCTGGGGACTGTTGGTGGCAAAAGCCGCATGGATAGCACTGTGATTAGCGATGCTGTTAATTTGGCATCTCGGATTGAAGGATTGACGAAAAATTATGGCGTACCGCTGTTAATTTCTCACGCTACTTTTGAGAGGTTGCGAAATCCTGCTGATTATGCTATTCGCATCGTGGATAAGGTACAGGTAAAAGGGAAATCTCAATTTGTAACAGTCTATGAAGTATTTGATGCTGACCCGAAAGAAGTTCGAGCGGCCAAGCTAGAAAATTTGCACATATATAATGAAGCTATGTTATTGTGCGATCGCAAGGAGTTTCGAGAAGCGGGAAAATTGTTTGAACAGTGTTTGCGGACAAATCCGAACGATCAGGTGGCTCGCATTTACAAGAAACGCTGTCAGGATTGGCGATTGCTACTCAAAGGAATTTAATATTTGGGGAATGGGGAATTGGGAATGGGGCATCGGGAATTGGGAATGGGGCATGGGGCATGGGGCATGGGGCATGGGGCATGGGGCATGGGGCATCGGGAATTGGTAATTCGTAAATAGC
>DPLL01000312.1 GCA_003542015.1 Microcoleaceae cyanobacterium UBA9251
TCCAAAATCTCAACTAAATCTTCCATTGTCACGTCGAAGGCGCGGGCTATTTTGTAGACAGCGGAGAGATCGACTGTGTTTAATGTATCGCGCTGAACGTAGCTTCTGACAGTGTTGTAGTTGACTCCTGATCGATCGGCAACTTGCTTTAGCGTCCAACCCTTTTGCTCAGCTAGTTCTCGAATCCGCAGTCTAACGTATCCCATGTTTTAACTTGACATTGATGCGTATGCAACAGATAGTGTTTATATACACTGAAAACGATCGCCCACCTAGCCTCGAAAACTTGAGGGCGATCGCCTTTTATACCACACCCCGCAAACACGGGGAAGGATTTTCCTATGATACCAACATCCAAGCCCAAATTAAACTCTCATCCCTGGTGTATTGTGCGGCAATTGCCAAATATGCAGCGATTGGTGGTTGCTCGGTTCCACCGCCGGGGCGATGCTGATGGATATATCCAGATTTTACGGCGGTTGTTACCGACTGCTAAACACGCGATCGTTTTTGATCCGACAGGGGCTGAGAAATTGCCAGAAGTGCGATCTGCCCAGTTAGAGCGAATGTTGTAATTTGATGAAGGGCGATCGTATTTGATGATAAGTGCGATCGCCCCCTCATCACATTTCTGGTAACAGAGCGTAGTCGAAGTGTGCCATACAATATTTCAAGAGTATCTGCGAGCTTTAATTCCTATGAATACTCAATATATCTCTGCAAATACTGCCACACCAATCCAACGAGCGATTTATACTTGTACTGAAATTTCACAGCTATCATGAAGCTACCTAACGCCGATCGCGCTATAATTGACATCAGGAAGCTGTCAACTTACTGTCTAGATTTAGAGCATTCCGATGGACAACATAAAGCGCGCGTGTTCCGATCGGCTTTAGGCCTAGGCTTAGAGGACGTAGACGAACTGCGAACAGCTTTGTTGGAAGCAATTTTAACTTCTCAAGCAATTCCGACTCAACCAGACCGGCACGGTCAGAGATATGTAGTTGATTTTCTAATGACTCGACTCGACAAACAAGCTATAGTACGGAGTGCTTGGATTATCAGAACAACAGAGAATTTTCCCCGCCTAGTAACTTGTTATATTCCGTGAAGAAGGTATCTAAAAATGAATTTCACAATTAAACTGCTGGATGTTGTTGCATTGCTAGAAAATTTACCAGAACAGGGCTTATATCGCGGTCAAGTGGGAACAGTAGTTGATGAATATGATGCAGAATTTGTTGAGGTTGAGTTTAGCGATTTGCAAGGTCGTACCTATGCGCTAGAAGCCCTTAGCAAATCACAGTTAATGATTTTGCATCATAGTCCGCTTGCGGAAACAAGATGGCTAAAAAGTCAGCCATCACTACAAAAAGTAGTTTGAAATTCCTAATAATCCCCGTTCAACTAACAATTAGCCATGAGCGACTAGCAATATAAGCAGTATTTATATTGATTTGTGAGAATTTATTTACTATAATTACCAGGTCAGAAATAACAAAATTGTTACGCCTAACAGTTTTACCCAAATAACCGCTAAACTATTCTAAGTTTGCGTGTCCCAAGCGTCGCAGGCTCAACCTATAGCTGTTAAGGATTCGTCCTGATTCACAGGAGCAAGATTTTAAAATATGCATCTCAGCGAACTGACTCACCCAAACCAATTACACGGCTTGTCCATTCATCAACTGGAACAAATTGCTCGACAAATTCGAGAAAAGCATTTAGAAACTGTAGCAGCCAGTGGTGGCCACCTCGGCCCCGGATTGGGTGTAGTCGAACTGACTTTAGCACTGTACCAGACACTCGACCTCGATCGCGACAAAGTAACCTGGGATGTCGGCCACCAAGCTTATCCACACAAATTGATCACCGGCCGCTACAACCAATTCCACACCCTACGCCAAAAAGACGGCGTTGCAGGCTACCTAAAACGCTGCGAGAGCAAATTTGACCATTTTGGTGCTGGCCACGCTTCTACGAGCATTTCCGCAGCTCTAGGGATGGCAATGGCGCGCGACCTCAAAGGCGAAAACTTTAAAACTGTAGCAGTCATCGGCGATGGTGCCCTGACAGGGGGTATGGCCCTCGAAGCGATTAACCACGCGGGCCATATGCCGAAAACCAATTTGATGGTAGTGCTCAACGACAACGAGATGTCAATCTCGCCCAATGTCGGCGCAATTACCCGCTATTTGAACAAGATGCGACTCTCGCAGCCGGTGCAATTTCTCAAAGATAATTTAGAGGAACAATTCAAACATATTCCCTTTGTGGGCGAAACATTTACTCCTGAAATGGAACGCCTCAAAGAAGGAATGAAACGCTTAGCGGTATCGAAAGTTGGAGCCGTAATTGAAGAATTAGGCTTTACCTACATGGGGCCAGTAGACGGACATAATTTGGAAGAGTTAATTGCTACTTTCAAACAAGGTCATACTATCCAAGGCCCGGTGCTAGTTCATGTTGTGACGGTGAAGGGTAAAGGATATGCGATCGCCGAAAAAGACCAAGTAGGATATCACGCCCAAAGCCCGTTTAATTTAGCCACTGGTAAAGGCATTCCTTCCACCAAACCCAAGCCTCCCGCTTACTCAAAAGTTTTTGCTCACTGTTTAGTTAAGCTAGCAGCAGATAATCCGAAAATAGTCGGTATTACTGCGGCAATGGCCACGGGAACTTGCCTAGACAAACTTCAGGAAAAACTGCCGAAACAGTACATTGATGTCGGTATTGCTGAACAACACGCCGTCACTTTAGCTGCTGGCTTAGCCTGCGAAAAAATGCGCCCGGTTGTAGTAATTTACTCGACCTTTTTGCAGCGGGGATATGACCAAATTGTTCACGATGTTTGCATCCAAAACTTGCCTGTTTTCTTCTGTTTAGATCGAGCCGGAATCGTCGGTGCTGATGGCCCAACTCACCAAGGAATGTATGACATTTCTTACTTGCGCTGTTTGCCAAATTTGACAATTATGGCTCCAAAAGACGAGGCAGAATTGCAGCGGATGGTAGTCACGGGAATTAACCATACAAGCGGTCCGATCGCCATGCGTTACCCGCGTGGTAACGGTTACGGCGTGCCTTTGATGGAAGAAGGTTGGGAAGAATTGGCGATCGGCAAAGCGGAAATCCTCCGCAACGGCGACGACTTGCTGATATTAGGTTACGGTTCAATGGTCTATCCGGCAATGCAAACTGCCGAGATGTTGAGCGAACATGGCATTGAAGCAACTGTGATTAATGCGCGTTTTGTCAAGCCATTGGATACCGAATTAATCTTACCTTTGGCACAGCGAATCGGCAAAGTTGTCACAATGGAAGAAGGCTGTTTAATGGGCGGTTTCGGTTCAGCAGTAGCCGAAGCTTTGCTAGACAATAATGTCCTGGTTCCATTGATGCGGTTGGGTGTACCTGATACATTGGTGGATCATGCCACGCCTGAACAATCCTTTGCAACTTTGGGATTGAATCCGTCGCAAATGTGCGATCGCATCTTGGCAACATTCAGCCGCAAACAGTCTCCGGTTAGCGTCTAATTTCACTCGTTACCAGTCTCTGTCTGGTAACGCAGAAATCAGGACACGGCAGTGCCGTTTCCCTACCGTAATTAATTGTAGGGATACGGCACTGCCGTCTCCTCTATATCATTCCGGCTATGCCGGAATTCATATTATGATATGATTGAATGAAAGTTTCACGATAAGGGAGAATCAACAATGACTTATCTCAACCCAACTCGCACAGTAACCCGGAAAAGATTGCACCAAAAACGCACACTTTCTCCAGAAGAAATAGCTCAATGGTACGCTGAAAGAGCAGCATTTCGCCAGCGGTGTCAACCTATATTCGATCGCCTAAAACCAGAATTGATTAAAACCCATTACAACTGGTACATGGCGGTTGAACCCGACAGCGGAGAACATTTTATCGATCGAGATAATATGTTAGTTGCAAAGATAGCCCATGAAAAATACCCCAAAGCTAAATTGCACGTTTTTCGGATCAATGAAACCGGAGTTTGTGGCACAATATGATTCAAGGAAGGTTTGGTGATGAGGACGAGCTATTTTTTGAAATTTCATTGATTGCTGATAACGGCTTAGAATTACCTGTTGATGCCCTGCTAGATACAGGTTTTTCTGGCTGGTTAGCAATGGACGAGCAAGATTTAGAGGGGCTTGATTGGACATATGTGAAACAAGAAAAAATGCGAACAGCTAAGGGAGAATTCGATTTTGAACTTTATGTAGGGAAAGTGCGTATTGAGGGTCAAGAGTTTGACATTCCCGTTCATGTGGGTGCGGGAGTACCGGAAATTTTAATCGGCCGCCAGTGGCTGAAAACTCGACGGTTAGTAGTTGATATGTCTGCGGGTATTTTGACTTTGGGAGCGAGTTAAAAGCAATCCCAACTAATTTTAAACAGTAGAAAAAAAGTTTGTGAAAAAGGCAAGATGACTTTAACAAGTTTTGATATAGTAATAGTAGGAGCCGGCCCGGCTGGTGGCCACTGTGCGAGAATATTAGCAAAATCCGGCCGCAAAGTCTTGCTTGCAGAACAAAACGACACTTTTGATAAAAATGACTTTTCCAGTGCCGCCACGCCTCTAGAAACCCTCTCTCAATTCGATTTACCCGAATCAGTAATCGGCAGTTTTTGGCACAAACTTACTATTGAAACTAGCAAAGTCAGTCAAACTTGGGAGTCTCCTCAAAGCTTGGGAGTTGTTCTAAACTTTGCTAAATTTAGAGCATTTCTCGCCAGTGAAGTTCAGCGACTGGGTAGTGAAGTTTGGCTGGGTTATCGCTACATTCGACACTCACAAGCAAACGGCGAAACTCTAGTAGAATTTAAACAGCTATCCGACGGTCAAGTTATCAAAGTTAGCACTAAAGTATTAGTTGACGCTACGGGTTTTGCTAGGGCTATTATGTATGATCAAGAAAATGATAAGCCAGATTTTTTGTCGGGAACCGGAATCGAATATTTAATTGAAGTAGAACCAGAAGTTTACAATAAATACAGCGGTGATTTAATCTTTTTTTTAGGCGACAAATGGATGCCGAAAGGTTATTCTTGGATTTTTCCAATGGAACAAAATAGGCTGAAAGTTGGTGCGGGCCGGATTTTTTTAGATGCCAAAACTATTAGGCATTTGTCACCGCTGAAAAAATATATAGATTTACTGATTGATGAATATCTGAAGTCTAAAAACTATAAAATTCTTGACAAACACGGTTCCACGCTTAAATATAGTCAGGGTTTGAAAGATATTTATTGCAAGGATAATATAATTGCGATCGGCGATACTGTTTCTACGGTTAACTTTCTGGGCGGCGAAGGGATTAGACACGGGATGGATGGTGCGGAAATAGCGGGAAAATATATTCAAATGTATTTGGATCATAAAATATCAGATTTTCGGGATTATGAGACGGAAATGCACTGCAAGTTTGATCGGAAATGGAATATTTCAGAAAGATTGGCTGTGAGAAAGTATATTGATGATGCGAATGACGAACTTACTGATCAAACAATTTCTTATTTAAAGTATATGAAAACGGAAGATGTGATGGATATTTTGTTTGATTATAGGTTTGAGAAAATCTCCAGAGGATTGGGCGGTTATTTGTGGCGGAAAATTAAGTCATTAATTCAGGGACTCGGCGGTTGAAACCGCGACTACACACACGAAGTCCGCCTCCGCAGACTGAGATTATGAATTTATTCTACAAACTTAATTGCCATAAATTTTTTGCGGTGACTTGAATGCGGGGTAGCGACAATAAAGAATCGTCAAAACTACTAAATTTCGATCCGTAAGATACACCATAAGTATAGCCGATCGCCCCAATTAAATGCTTTACAATTTCATCAACATTTCCGTAGGGATAAGCAAAACATTTGACAGGTTTCCCCAATCCGCGTTGCAAAATAGCACGAGATTTCGCCCCTTCCCGCACAATTTCTGTCGGCGACAAACCTGTCAGAGGTTGATAAGTCGCAGACATGGAACCAATCTCAAACCCTGCATCCCGCAGTTGCAGAATTTCCGGCCATCCCATTAACTGTAATTCTTCAGAGTCGGCTTTTTCCCAACTATTTGTCTTTCCAATCGACTCTGCTACTAGAAAAATAGTTGCTGTAAAATCCAAGCGTTTTAGCAAAGGGAAAGCAGAGTTAAAAAAGTCGCAATAGCCGCCGTCAAAAGTAAGCAATATAGGTTTACCAGGTAAAGGAGTTTTAGTTAGTTTCGCACTTTGCAAACTTGACCAACTAACACTATAGTAACCTTTGTTTTTAAGACGCTGCAACTGTTGTTCAAAAACCTGCGGATTAATTGCATTTAAACCGTTAGGAGAAATGCGACGGTAGGCAAAAATTGGGAGCTTTTGATTAACTGTCTGATTGTGAAAAACTTGAGTTTCAGTTAATTGAGAAACTGCTTTATAGGGCGACTTTCGCGCCATGATTTCCGGTGCGTAAATTACTTGTTTCGGTAACTCGTTATCTAGGGGAATTTGCATTATCGGTTCCCCCGCAATTGTCGCAGCTTCTGCTAATTCCCGCAGCGCCGCCACTGGTAGTGCGGCCCGACGACTAGCACTGGTTCCGATCGCCCTTTCGCACCGGCCAAATATCACCGCATTTTGGGGGTAAATGCCCTCAGAACCCGCTGCATTCAACCTTTCGGGCGCATTCGCCATTTGTTGAGCAGAGGCGGCTAAATGCGATCGCAGCGACATCTTACCGTTTAGCGGTTTTCCCAACAAAGCCTCCCGTACAGCAGCAACACACAATTCAAAGTTAGTATATTGAGTAATTGTCCATCGCAATTGTTGAGCAGAAACAAAATTATTATCAACAGCAACAGTTACAATTCCAATCGCAACACCGCCTACTTTTACCAGCACATCAATTTCCGAAAAGTCAACTTGAATATTAGGCAATTCTTCGCTAACCTCCACAGCAATCAAGTCTTGAGTCAGACTAATAATTGATGCTTCATCTATAGTTAAATTGGGATTAGAGAAATAATCAGAAGATGAAATTGGACAATCCCATATTTCCTGTAAAAATTCCCTCCACTCAAGTTTCCGATGCAATCTACTCAGGGAACTTTCCGATAATTCATGTATACTTTCCCAGGCTCTGTGTTGAAAAAAGCGTTGGAGAATTGGCCAAGCAAACTTAGCTGCGATCGCATCCGCCAAAACCACACCAGCCACCATCCCATCACAGACTGGCAATTCAACAATACCCAGTTTAACACCTTCTAGTTGGATTGTACAGCAAAGGCGATCGAATATTTGCGGAATAGAAATATCCGAAATAGGTTCAGTCACCTCCACCTTAATCTTGTAAGCAACTTCAGAATTTATCCACTTGATTTTTGCTAAAATATATTGAATATCATGGCTCTTAAAAATACCATGATATTTGTGAACATTAGGGCTTTGAATATCTCTTTCAATTCCCTTATGCCAAGGTAAATTCAAACTCAACTTAGCAGATTTAGATTTATAATTAACCAGCATTTTACTATCATACTCAATGCCAAGAAAATCACAAATATCAGCCAAAAATTTAGTTTTATTCTCTAAAAGATCCTCATAATGAACCAATTTATGATGAGATTTATGACCATAGCTATGGCTAATTAACACCCCTTCTTTCCAACGTTTAATACAATGATCTAAATCCCAGCCATCGCCCCACAATTCTGGAGAACTCCTAGTAGCTTCATAGAGAGAAGCTATGGTATCNNTCTTCCGCAGCCAAACTATCTAAAACTCCGACAAACCAACTCACTTTAAGTTCCGTAGATTGGCTATTATCAAAATTCTGCAAAAACTCAGGACGATTAATCTCATCCTTAAAAAAAGCTGACAGTCTATCGGGAAACTTTTTGACAAACTTATTATACAGTAAATAGTGAAAAAACTTAGATTCAGGAAAAGAAATAACTTCAGGATGAGAGGCTAACAAACTTTGAAGTAGTGTTGTACCGCTTCTGGGAGCACCTACTAAAAATATCCGTTTCATTATGATACTTGATAAAGTGTTGGTGAACGAGATTTTTTTTAAATTAACCACAGAGAGCGCAGAGGACACAGAGGAAGAGAAGAAAGAGGTATAATTCATGTTCCTTTCAGCACTCTCTGCGCTCTCTGCGCTCTCTGCGGTAAAAAACTCTTTTCATTATGATACTTGATCAAGCGTTGGTGAACGAGATTTTTTTAAATTAACCACAGAGAGCGCAGAGGACACCGAGGAAGAGCAGAAAGAGGTATGATTCATCTTCCTTTCAGCACTCTCTGCGCTCTCTGCGCTCTCTGTGGTAAAAAACTCTTTCCTTAACTCCAACTAAAATCCTCTTTCAACAAATCAGAAAGTTCCCGATTATAAGGCTTAAAATAACCGATTAATTTGTCTTCCATCGCCTCCGGCATTTTACTATAATCCTCAACACTATTAATCTCGTATTCCTTGACAGCACTAGCGCTAATATCCAAGAAATCCAACACCTTAGAAAATACCTTACCAGGATTTTCCCGAAAATCCTCAGTCTTCAAAATCAACAACTTTTCTCTTGGGAAATAGTCCAGCCAATTCTTGATTTGTTCCACATAAATTCCCCGCGATAAATAGGAATAGTGCTGGTGATTAAAACTGTGATAATTTTGATGAGAGCGAATTTTCTCAATTTCACCTGCTAGCCGATCGCACTCAGAAGCGATCGCCTTTGTAAAATCGAATTCTTCAAAACCCATCGCCACTTCTAAATTATAGTGCATCCATGCTCTTTGCACTGGATTTCTGAGCATCATAATCAGCTTAACATCCGGGAAACACTGATAAACCCGCTCCGCCACCAAAGGATGATCCATATACTCAGGAGTCATCTCCCATCGCAGCACTGTATCTCCCACCACACCCTGAGTCAACTGCTTGCTATACCACTCTATACCGCGATCGTAATTCAACTCAAAAAACTGCACTTTCCTAGCACCTGCTTGAATAATTTGCAAGTAATTTTCCAGACATCCATACAAAGCCTCAACACCGCATTGTTGAGAACCTAATAGTAAAAAATCAGGATGATCCTTCGTTTTCAACTGAGTCAAAATCTTGGTATAAGCCGGATTGTTTTTATTAATAGGGTGAGTTGTTTCAACTCGATCCGGCAATTCCGCAACCTGCATTTCGCCATCCCACTCCCAGCGGTAAGGAGGACAAATAATCGTGTTTTGGCGTACAGGCGATCGCACATACAACGGCTCAACCTGGTGGCGATAATCGTAAGCATAAGCCAAAGTTTTCTCATAAACCCCAGCATTTACATAATATTGACCATTCCCCAAATCTAACCTATCCAAATGTAGCCTAATTTTGCCATCACCCTGAGCCAGCGGTAGCAACTTACCGATTTGATTCGTATTAATATCAAAACAAATTTGACCGTCTTTCCTGCTAATTGTTACCCCAAAAATAGCACCATAAATTGACTTTAATACCGAATAGTGAATCTCAATAGTCACAGAATCACCACTATCAATTTCCCCATCCGGTAACAGTTTTACCTGCGTAATTTTCACCGCCAAAGCACCGAAGCGATTTTGATTAACTAGGTATTGAGAACCCCTATTTGTCACTTCAGGAAGAGTTATGGGAGTAAGTTTTTCAGTTTCCGAACCCATTTCTGCTAAATACTGACTGACTACGACTTCAGTCTCCCCGTAAGCCATGATTGTACCCGATCGCAGCCACAAAACCCGATCGCACATTTTCTGAATTTGCTCCGCACTGTGAGAAATCAAAACAATTGCACAACCTTGAGTCTTAAAATCATTGATCTTATTCAAACATTTAGTTTGAAAAGCCAGATCACCAACCGACAAATGTTCATCTACTAAAAGCACCTCTGGATCAGTGTGAACCGCCACCGAAAAAGCCAACCGCATTTGCATCCCCGTACTGTAAGTCCGCATCGGGCTGTCAATAAACCTTTCCAACTCTGCAAAAGCAACAATATCATCAAACCGACGCGCCACTTCCCGGCGAGTCAAACCAGCCACCACCGCCCCCACAAACACATTTTCTCTACCAGTTAAATCCGAGTGAAAACCAGCCCCCAAATCCAACAAACCGCCAATTCTGCCATTAACCTCAATAGTGCCTTCCTCAGCGCAGCCAATACCGCCAACAAGTTGTAATAGTGTCGATTTTCCGGCCCCGTTTTTGCCAATAATTCCCAGCATTTCCCCAGGAGAAACCGTAAAATTAACATCTCGCAAAGCCCAAAAATGAGCCTGCGGTTTCATCCGCCACCATCCCCACAAAGCGGCCTCCATAATCGTAAAAGGTCGATCGGCATTGTAGCGGTTAAAACGTTTCCCTAAACCCTTAACAACAATAGCTGGACGCATTTACAATTCCTCCACAAAACGATTGCTTTGGTGCCGAAAAATCCCCAACCCGATTGGAAAAAGAACGGCGACAACACCGCTGAGAATTAACAGTGCTAGCCAATCCGGCTGAATACCTCTCAACAGTACATCGCGGTAAGCTTGCATCAAAGGCACCATCGGATTTAACTGATAGAATGCACGATATGCTTCCGGGACACTGTTCAGGTCGTAGAAAATTGGAGTCAGATAAAAAAACATCTGCAACAGCACACCCAAAGTGTGTTGAGTGTCGCGAAACGTGACATTCAACGCAGCGAGTGGATAAGCAAAACTCACTGTCAAAATAAACTGAATAAACATCAATAGCGGTAAAAATAGCAGCACATAACTTGGCCGAACTCCATCAACAGCCAGAAAGATAATTAGCACCGGTAGCGCCAGCAAAAAGTGAATTAATCCCGTTGTTGTTGTCACCAATGGTAAAATTTCTGTGGGAAAATTAGGCTGTCTAATTAAAGCGCGGTTGTTTGTAATCAGCGCCGTCGCTTTGAATAGCGCTGTCTGAGTCCAAGTCCAAATTAACAAACCGCTGAAAGCAAAGGAAGAGAACTTAGAAACATTAATGGGTATTACGGATCGAAACACAAAGGAAAACACAGCCAACTGTAACAGCGGACTGATTAAAGTCCAAGCAATACCTAAAGACGATCGCTTGTAAAGTAATTTCATATCTCGATCGACTAACACTCGCAGCAAATCAAAGAAATGAATGATTTTGCGAATGTACGCCACATTTCCCGTATTTCTCACAGCACACCCCCAGCAACTATCTGAGGTTCCGGTTGCGACTCCTCGAACAACTCAATCTGCACCTGAGTCACTTTGTCAGCAGCTTCTAAAAATTCGATTTCAATCAGTTTTAATGCCATAATTAACATTGTCAAGTTCTAATTATTTAACTGCAAATTCATGTTTTTCAAAATTATAAGAATTACGCATGGGTTCCAAAGAAACCGGGTTTTCACCAGTATTAAAGATTTAAATAGAGTCTTGTCGTCAAAAACCCGGTTTCTGCCTATAGCGGTTTTCTACGAATGATTGTCAAGGTTTTTTTTGTCATATACTGTACATAACTGTAGATGTTGCAGTAGGCTGTTGTCAACTAAGCTAGGCTCAGAATCAGCAGCACTTTTCGGCATACCCTTAAGGGCGATCGCAGCTAGCAATTTATCCGACATAGTATTTGCCAGAATCGATCGCAAGTGAACGCCCCGCAGTGGCTCCATACCAACTTTCGGGGCGATGTGACCCACCGGAATTTCACCATAACGGAAGTGAATCCCATCTGGTCGTTTTTCGTCAATGAAGAACTCTGCCGCCTCCCAACCTTCCCGCAAATCAATTTCAATTTCCCGTGGGCTCACATCCGCGCTAGCCCTTCCTGCTTGCATAAAACTAGCAAGGGCCGATCGACTTTTCAACTGATCCATCACCCCCCGCAAATACGAGTAAGCCAGTAGTCTCCTCCGCAGCCACCGCCAACTACCCCGCATCCCCATGTATTCCAGCCAGTCAAGGGATTTTCTGAGTCCGATAGTCAACAAATCTAAGGCTGCTGGCCAGAAAAAGACGATCGCCACCAAAATTTTATCTACCAGCGCATCAGGAGTTTCATAGTCCTTTATGTGTAAAATCGGTTTGATTTCCGGGTGTCGCTCACCGATCAAAACATCCGATCGCCCTTCCGCACGAGCACGACCAAAAGATCGATCGAGATTATTAGTTTCATGTTCATAATGATACCCAACAGCATCCGGTGCCGCCACAAAAGGTACATTTGCCTTGAGCAAACGCAAGGCGAATTCGTAATCTTCATAAGCAGTACCAGGACCGAAAGCAGAATCAAAACCTCCAGTGCTAGCAAACAGTTTTGTATCAATAGAAAGATTGCCACAGAGCAAATCTTGATAACTATAGCGGTGAGCAGGCTTACTCATCTGGTAAAACTTTTCCTCCCACCAAGTCCGCACTTCTACCTCAAAAAACTTAGTCCTGGATTGCAACTTTGGCGGATAAGGACCGATCGCAGCGCAGCCCGGATGTTCTCGATGAACCCGCAAATGGTTTTCCACTAAACACGGCATTGCTTCTATATCATCGTCCAGAAACAGCAACATTTGTCCAGTAGCCTCTAAAGCTCCAACATTGCGAGACATACCCACACTCCGGCAGTTTGCCTCAATTATTTGCAGTTTAAAAGGAGCTTTGTACTCTTCTAACATTGCCAAAGTATCGTCAATGCAGCTATCTACGACTACCCTGACTTCGATGAGATACAGCGGATAAGTCTGTAATTGCAAAGCATCCAAAGCCCGCCGCAGCGAATAACTTCGGTTGTGAGTTATCAGAATGATGCTAAATGTTAGATTTTCCATATTTACATTGGGAATTGGGAATTGGGAATCGGGCATCGGTAATCGGGCATCGGGCATTGGGCATTCTTAACTTATAACCAATAACTAACAACTAATAACTAATAATTTCTTCCTTAATTTTTTGCAACCACTTGCGAGACACAAAATAAGCCTTCGGGCCGCTAATGCAGCCCCGCAGTTGAGCTAAAAGCAAATCAGTAGGGATAGAATCCGGTTGCCTTCGCAAAGAAGCAATTAGTTCAGGAATTTGTATGTACCACAGCCATGACAAGGCTAACATAGGTACGCTGAATTCTCTGTTGACCACAAATTGTTGCGTCCAGAAAGCATAGAGTCCCATTGCGTAGCCTTGGAGCGTGTTTCGCAGTTCTTCCCATGTGCGCCGGTGGCGGTGCCAACTCAAGGCCCTCGGTTCGTAAACGATGCGGTAGCCGGCGCACAAAATGTGGGCAAACAGTTCGCAGTCTTCCCCGTTGGCAGTGGGCGTTCCCGGTCCCAAAGCCTCGTCAAACAAGCCGATAAAGTTGATCGAACTTTTCCGCAAAGCCATACTCGCCGAAACCCCCACTGGCGAGACAACCAGCGGGTTGCAGTACACCCCGTCAAAAATTAGGCGCTCGAAGCCCCGCCCGTGGGGGGTGTAGCGCTCGAACCATTCTTGCGCTTCGCTTTCCAGTTCCAAGGGCATCACCAGCCCCGTGACGCACATAACTCGGGGATCGCTGAAATTTCGCAAGAGCGATCGCAGCCAGTTCGGATCGGGGGCTGCATCGTCATCTGTAAACGCTACGAATTCGTGTTTAGCTTCGCGTAAGGCTCGGTTGCGGGCAGCGCTGGAGCCCGGTAGGTCTTCGCGCACGTACCGGACTTTTGGGTAATTTTTGACCAGTTCCCTGCTAGCGTCGGTAGCCGGACAATTGTCAATTACTAAGTATTCCTGACCGTCATCGGGAAGTTGCATCAGCGCTTCCAGACAGCGCCGCAAATCTTCCGGGCGATCGCGCGTGCAAACCGCTACCGTGGCGATCGGCACAGCCTGCACCGGTCCGCGTTCGTCCCATTCTAGAACATCCCAGAGCCAGTTTTTCCACAGGTTCTCCCCCACAGCGTTCATCAGTGTTTCCCGCAGTTCATTGTCGCCAATGCGACCTCCGACTACGGGCAAAGT
This sequence comes from Microcoleaceae cyanobacterium UBA9251, assembly GCA_003542015.1. GTDB lineage: Bacteria > Cyanobacteriota > Cyanobacteriia > Cyanobacteriales > Microcoleaceae > Microcoleus. The sequence goes on from DPLL01000312.1 coordinate 14,022, forward strand.
TGCTTGGCCGATCGGCTTTCCGTGCAGTCGAATTAACACCAGCGCTTTGCTGTAACGCTCCTCAACCGCTATTTCTGGCGGCAGTTGAGATATTTCCAAGTCGAGAATAGCTGTTGCCATGAGTTATTTTACTGGGATTTAATGCTTGGTTTGAATGTTTATTTATCTAGGTATTGCCTTGTTGCAATTGTGTATTTTACTCTAAGTATTAGTGGCTGCGTATTTGCTTTTATAGCAGTCGCCAAGGCGAAGAAGGTCATTGCTCCCTTCGACCCTTCGACTACGCTCAGGGCACCGCTCCGCTCAGGGAGCAATGACTCTCATCGCCTTAACAGCCTTGGCGGTTGCTATACATATTTTTACTGTCCCGTTCTCCGCTCTGAAGCAATTGCTACTCCGTATTTGAGCGGAGGTTTTAGCCAATAGCAACCCCTCAATGCAATACTTGCCGATCGCCGATCGCGACTCAAACATCAATCCTCTTTTTGTTGTTGCTTTTACTTATTTTTACTTTCGCAGACCCGCTGATGTCAAGTTTTTTTTCGACATAATTTATGCTCCTGAAAACGATCGCTCCTTCAGCCTTGGATCAATTCTCCCTGCGATCGGCTCCACAAGCCTCAAGTCAAAAAGTATTAAAACTCACCTGAGCAAACAGTCCCCATTCGGATTTGCACGTTGACAAATACGACGACTTGTGTATCAATCGGCAGATCCCTTTCCTTGGTAGCATCAAATCTTAAGGGCCGAATCAGGATCGCCAACATTTCCACTCGATCAATGCATGGAGTCGTGACAAGAGTTTAAATATTGTGATACTGCAAATTGCGCGCAAAGCTGGGGGCTAACTGCAATGATGGAGCTCGATTGTTTACCTTACGGTGCAGGCCACGCAGATGAAGGGGTCTGTCTGTTAGTGCGAATGGGGCCGCACCGCATTTTACTCGACTGTGGCATCAAGGATGTCTCACCTCTGTCAGCAGGACTCGATCGACCCCAGCCAGCCGATTTTGTCCTCTGTACTCACGCCCATGCCGACCACGCCAGAGGTTTACTAGCACTCCACCAGTCCTTCCGACAACTGCCAATTTACGCCAGCGAAGTCACAACGCAACTGCTACCGCTCAACTGGCCGCAACTGTCTCAGCAGTCAGAGTCGAGGTTCTGTCAGGCACTGCCTTGGCAGTCGCCAATAGAACTACGCCGAGGACTAAGCGTGCAATTGTTCCCTTCTGGCCATTTGCCAGGAGCCGCAGCCTTGCTCCTGACTTATGCCGCCCCCCACCGCACCTACACCCTCCTGTACACCGGCGATTTTTTTCTGTCCAATTCTCGTTTGGTGGAAGGATTACCCCTGGGTGAACTCAGAGGACTCAAGCCTGACGTGCTAATTCTCGAAGGCAGTTACGGCACCGCGCGCCACCCTCACCGCCGACAACTGGAAAATCAGTTAGCAGAACGGATTCACCGTGCCATAGCCGACGGGTATTCGGTACTGCTGCCCACGCCGTCACTCGGTTTGGGTCAGGAACTGCTGATGTTGCTACGCAGCCATCACTTCTTCACCGGCCGCGACTTGGATATTTGGGTAGATGGCACTGTTGCCGACGGGTGCGACGCATATCTGGAATTGCTGCCCCATTTTCCCACTGCGGTCCAAAATTTTGCTCAGCACCAACCCCTATTTTGGGACGAAAGGGTGAAGCCCCGCGTGCGCCGACTGTCTCCCGAACAACGCTCCTGTTTGGGCGAAAATCCCTGTATTGTCATCGCGGAGCAATCTGCTGATTTGGATCAGTACCTGGCAAGCGGCACAAATCCTTGGATTGTGCTGGCTGCTCAAAAACCCGGATCTCCCGTCAGGGCATGGCTTGGTTCCTTCCACGAGTCTGGACTCAGAAGCATCGAAACTTATTTGTTGACAGAACACTGCGACGGCCCGGGGACTACCCAGCTCATTCACAATTTGCGTCCCCAACACGTAATTTTGATGCACGGTTCCCCTGCATATTTGGCTGACCTCGCTAATTTGGACGAGTTGCGTAACCGCTATCAGTTGCACACTCCGGCGGCAGGAACTCTTGTCGAATTGCCTATTGGGGAAACTTTTCTGCAACCGGCAATCCCGGACACTAATTATCAGGGAGAACTCAGCGAGTTGGAGACGGAGGTAGCGATTAGCTTGCCGAACTCAATTACAGACGATTCCCGCTGGCGAACTTTTGCCGATACGGGTTTGGTAGAAGCCCGCTGGCAAGGGGAAGAACTGGTACTGCGGGGCCTCTCCCAGCGGGAACTGCTCTCTTTGATCACATTTCAAGGGAGCGATCGCACCCGCACTGTTAACATTGAATGCTGTGGCAACTGTCAGCACTACCGCGGCCAACGCTGTTGGAACCAGTCCAGTGCTTTGTTTGCCTTTAAAGTTACCCCCGACGGTTACTGTCCCGTGTTTGAAGCGATACCGGAATCTGAACTTGCTCCCGACATGGAAACAGACTGATCGAGAAAACAAAAAAAGGGGGGGAAAGTTGCTTCCTGAACCCCCAATCTCTTTGATATCATCTGCTTCCGATACTTTTTTGCTAACGTTTGCTAACAAATACATAAGTTGAGATCGGATCTCAACCAAGGCGTATCAACCAATGCCCGTATAAATCTCTACAAGCACTTGTATAGCAACCGCCAAGGTGGTTAAGGCATTGATAACCGTTGAATCCTTTGACCCTTCGACCCAACGACTGCGTTTATCCTGAGC
>DPLL01000492.1:0-4509 GCA_003542015.1 Microcoleaceae cyanobacterium UBA9251
ACTAATGGGCACTGCCGTCTCCTCCGTGGAGGATGGCGACGAGACGAGCACTCATTGTCATAATTCTGGTAAAATACTCATATCTTGGATCGCAGAATAGCAATCTAGGTCTAGATAAAACAGCTTTGATGTGACAAGTGGGGCGGGACCTGTTCCTCACTATAAAACGCCGTAGAGGGAAACGATGGTCGTACCTTGAAGGAAGATCTTGATATCCACAGGCGGGACTCAGATGCCTACAACATACCGCTTGCGGTTGGTGTAGGATCGTCACTGGAATAGTTTCCTTCTAATCATAACCATGACTAACAGCGAACCCAACCAAGAAACAGTTTCTCCAGAAAGCCTCTCAAGTGAAAGCGCGATCGCCTCTGAGCAGGTCGAAACAGCCACAGCAGTCAGTTATACAGAAGAAATTGAAACTGTCATCGCCAGCATGGCTGTAGACCAAAAAGTGATGGTCGGTCAAAATGAGGCTGGCGGACATCTTTGGAAATTCAAGTACGGTAGCGTTGAAGTGTTCGTGCAACTCACGGGCGAAACAGAACATGATACTTTGACTGTTTGGGCTTTTGTGCTTCAGTTGCCGGCGAAGAATGAAGCTCAGTTAATGCGGAAACTTCTGGAAATGAATTGGCTGTCTACTTTGGAATCTCATTTTGCGATCGTGGATAATCAAGTTGCGGTAATTTCGACTCGGACGATCGCCGAAATCTCGACTGGGGAAATTTCTCGCGCTATTACTATTGTCGCGACTATCGCCGATGATCATGATGATTTGTTGCAAGCTGAATATGGACTGTAGTTGTTAGAGTGCGCGACTTTTAATCGAGCCACACTCCGCTAAATTATTGCAGTCGTGCACCTGACATTTAAGTAGCGTGCGCGACTTTTGGGTAAATTTATTTAAAGAGAATTGGTTTTACAGAGGTCGCCATACGCTCTAATTCTCGTTTGTTATGTTTGAGAAGATTATGTCCCCATAACTCATTTTTGTTGTCAGAACAATCTTTGGCAAGAGCTTCACCAATTTCCTCAAAAGTCTTTTTGCTCTCTCTTTTTAGATTCTCTGGTTCAGATAGCACTCCCAGCACGAACACTCTTGATTTTAGGTCATCTGGAATATGACTTTCTACATAACTAAACCGATTTTCATCATCATCGAAATCAATGAGCAAAACCATCATTCTTTCTGGTAATTGTCGCATTTCAGACGCATACTTCTTATTGAATTCTTCCAAAGTTTTTCCCCAACCACCACCATTTTGCAGAACTTTAATAGCACGGTTATCAAGGTTTGGCTCAAGAAGAAATCCGTTGGCAATCTGGCGATTAGCATCATCTTCTGCCAACACATGAATGTGCGGTAGATAATTATTAGTCATAGCTCTATGTCGCCACTAATCAAGGCATTTATCAAATCGCCTCTAACAGGTATGTCACTGAGCAATCTGACCAAAGTTGGCTCTAAGTGGCTTTTTCGATCTAATATAAAGGTATTTTCATTTGAAAACTTGCGGATTGCTTCTTCATTATGCGAAGTCACTAAAATTTGACCACTATTCTTAAATGAGCGTCGCAGAGACATGACAAAATGTCCTACCTCCGATAAGGATAGATAGTTATCAGGCTCATCCCAGAAGCAAAAAAGTGGGCCATAAAATTTGTTAGCAGCCAAGACGACAGCACAAAGAAAAAAGCATTTTTCCCCGTCTGATAAGTCATTAAATTCAATTCTCAGATTGGCATTATTTTCTTCAAACCGAACCATCATGCTTTTTGAATCTTTGGCGATTAGTTCATTCAGAAAATCCTGAATGTCAGGCATCACTTCTCGGAGATATTTATCAACCTGTGTGTAGGCGGCCGGATAGCGACTAAGTAACCCAGAAATCCACTCTCCAAAGTTTGAACCATCTCGCTTTGGCTCCAAAGTTTCACCGTTTGAGTCTCCAGTCATCAAGCTGGGAATCGGGGCTAAAATGATCGTGCGAGTAAGCCAAGTCTTGAAAATATGAAGCGGATCAGTCTCAGATTGCTCCTGAATTACTGGCAGGGCAACAAGATGCCAATCTACCATAAACTGAGCTTCACGATTTTGGGAGCTGATGTGAAGAGCGACTTGGGCTTCTTTTCGAGAGTAAATTGGTTCTCCTGCAACTAGCAGTTGCTCTTCAAAAACTCGAAGCTCTCTAAATTTTTCTGGCAAATCTAAGGCAAGGACATATTTATATAATTTATCTTCGATTAATACTTCTATTTCAAACCGAATCGGAACATCAGACCTTCCACGAGCGAAATCTTTCGGGCTAATCAGGTTGAGTTTTTCAAGGTCACGCATTCTATTGATGCCTCGACAAATCTTCTGAAGGACTTCTAATGCAGAGGCAATAGTTGATTTACCTGCACCGTTTTTTCCAATCAAAAGAGCAGATGGCATCCCCTTTATGAGTAGTTCAAAGTTTTCTAGGCATCTGAAGTTGTTTACATATAGTCTTTGGAGCATAGCAAAACAATTCCAATGAGTGAGAAGTGAAAAAACTTTTTGAACTTACAGATAAATCTGGGAGCTTGAACTTTGATCTAAAATTTGGGGTCAAAAAACACCAGTGCCCCAAATCTACTCCCAAATCTCAACTTAATAAGCAGGCCCGGCCAGCCAAGAAATAGTTATTCCTAGCCCCAAACCGACAAACACTTGAAAAGGAGTGTGTCCTAGCAACTCCTTAAGACGAGCCTCATTTAAGTTGTGGTCTTCCTCAAAAAACTCATCAACAATTTGGTTAAGGATGCGAGCTTGCTTGCCGGCAGCTTGGCGGACACCAGCAGCATCGTACATGACAATAATCGCAAAAATCGTAGCGATCGCAAACTCTGGACTTTCCCATCCCAGCGTTTGTCCGACTCCAGAAGCCAAAGCACCCACAAAAGCCGAGTGAGAGCTAGGCATCCCGCCAGTGGTGACTAAATTCCGAAGATTAAACTTCCGATTTTTGATTAATTCGATCGGCAATTTCAATACTTGAGCAGCCAGACAAGCGATTAAAGAAATCACCAGTACATGATTGTTTAAGATGCCGCTGCAAATTTCCTGCATAGTATTTGGCATTTCTAGTTACTGCGGCTGGTAATATAATCGGCGATCGCCAGCAGCGGTAGGGCTTTATTCCCAAACACTGCCAGTTGAGCCTTAGCATCAGCAACAAGCTGTTTAGCTTGACGCCTTGACTCCTCAATTCCCCACAAACTCGGATATGTCACCTTTCCGGCTTGAACATCTTTCCCAGCCGTTTTGCCGAGTTCTTCAGTAGTAGCAGTAATATCCAGAATGTCATCCATAATCTGGAAAGCCAACCCAATATTTTGAGCGAAACGAGAAAGCCGCTGCAAATCCGCAGCCGAAGCCCCAGCCAGAAAGGCGCCACAAACTACGCAAGCTTCTAACAGCGCCCCGGTTTTGTGAGCGTGAATGTAATTCAAAGTTTCTAGAGAAACATCTTTCAATCCTTCCGATGCCAAGTCAACCACCTGACCGCCTACGAGCCCACCAGCTCCTGCTGCGCGCGCCAAATGGGCGATCGTCTGCAACACCTGTAGGGGGGGTACGTTCTCAGTTTTAGAGGCGATAAATTCAAAGGCATAGCTCAACAAACCATCGCCAGCCAAAATTGCGATGTCTTCGCCATAGACTTTGTGGTTAGTCAGTTTGCCACGCCGATAGTCGTCATTGTCCATTGCCGGCAAATCGTCGTGGATCAGCGACATGGTGTGGATCATTTCCAAAGCGCAAGCTGTGGGCATTGCCATGTGGGCAGTGCCACCAGCTAGTTCGCAGCTAGCCAGACACAGGATCGGACGCAGCCGCTTGCCGCCTGCTAGCAGCGAGTAGCGCATGGCTTCGTAAATTTTCTCTGGGTAGATGACCGGTAGCGCACTGTCGAGAGCTATCTCGATCGCCCTTTTTTGCTCGACTAGGTAAGTAGATAAGTCGAAAGCGGATTCCGGTTGGGACTCATCCATTTCTGTTGCAAATACCATCCCTTGCTCTCTTGTAATTAATGTGACTTGGCATACTCTGAGTTGTTTTGGTCCATCGCGCCGACTTTTAGGGGGGCGATCGATCTCAATCTGAGACTCAATTTAATCATTTTACGGGTGTTGTGGCACAGAAACTTGTTTGACACTCCCCGACACTTACCGCTTAGGCCTTACAGCGTCGGCTTTCAGCAGCCCTCAAGACGACATCTCGATTCAAAGCAAGACATCATCTCCGAACCTGTACGCCCCAAGTCCACGCCCAACACTTCATCTGTCTCAGGGATTGCGGGTGACTCTGACTCCAACTGTATTTGGAGTTCACCTACTCGCAGCATTTCGCAAATGCGGTACTTTCGGCATCAAGTTTCTCAATCCCCTACATCTCCCTCAAAAGCGAGATATTTGTGAGAGATGTCTATTATACCTAGGAGATGGACTAAATTGCCCCAAAATTTACTAAACTTAGTCATA
>DPLL01000492.1:4516-37724 GCA_003542015.1 Microcoleaceae cyanobacterium UBA9251
CTGTGGACAAGAATGAGCCGACTCCCTTGGATGAAACAGGAAGCAGACCCTTCAGAAGTAATTCTGATTGAATGGTGAGACTTAAATAAGTTTAGCCAAGTTTTGTGTAGCAGTGAAAAGCTAGTCCAAGGCTCGCCGGATGCCTAACCCTACTCCCCACCAGAGTTTTTGAAGATGTTTATTCAAAAAAATCTAGTGTCCAAATGAAATAAAATTGCGATCGGTATATGAACCAGCCCTAGCAAACCAGAAAATCAAAAATGTTAGAGTTCGATCGACTATTCCAAACGATCGCAGAATTAGTCATGCTACACTCCCCCAGCGGTGTGGAGTCGGAAATTAACCAGCGGTTAATGGAAAAATTCGCCGCCCTGGGTGTGAATGCTTGGTTGGATCGCGCGGATAATGCGATCGCCCTAATTCCGGGCCGCAATCGGCAAAAGTCGATCGCCATTACCGCCCACAAAGACGAAATAGGCGCGATCGTCAAAACCATCGGTGACTACGGGCGCGTGGAAGTTCGCAAATTGGGCGGCGCGTTTCCCTGGGTGTACGGCGAAGGCGTTGTCGATTTGTTGGGCGACAAACAAACAATTAGCGGCATTCTCAGCTTCGGGAGTCGCCACGTATCCCACGAATCACCGCAAAAAGCTCAGCAGGAAAAAACTCCGCTGAATTGGGAAAACGCCTGGATTGAAACTAAGTGTACCGCTGAGGAATTAGCCGAGGCCGGAATTCGGCCGGGAACGCGGATGGTGGTCGGAAAGCACCGCAAACAGCCGATCCGCTTGAAAGATTGGATCGCAAGCTACACCCTCGATAACAAGGCTTCAGTCGCGATTTTGCTGGGTTTGGCCCAATGTTTGAAAGAGCCTGCGGTGAATGTTTATTTGGTGGCTTCGGCGAAGGAGGAGGTTGGGGCGATCGGCGCTTTGTATTTCACCCAGCGGCAGCCGTTGGACGCGCTGATTGCTTTGGAAATTTGCCCCCTGGCTCCAGAATATCCGATCGCAGACGGCGATCGCCCGGTGTTGCTGGTTCAGGACGGCTACGGGATTTACGATGAAGGATTAAACGGGGAATTGCGCGCCGCAGCTATTCGCGCGGGCGTGGAGGTGCAGTTGGCGGCGATTAGCGGTTTTGGTAGCGACGCTTCGATCGCCATGAAGTTCGGCCATGTCGCCCGCGCCGCTTGTTTGGCTTTCCCCACGCAGAATACCCACGGTTTCGAGATTGCTCACTTGGGGGCGATCGACAATTGCGCTCGTATCCTCAAAGCTTACTGCAACGAGCTTTCGGACGAATAGAAAAAAAACTTTCCCAAAGTAGTTGACAGATTGGAAAAAATTAGTTATGGTATTAAAGGTGCTAAACAAACAAGCGACGCGCCCCCATCGTCTAGAGGCCTAGGACACATCCCTTTCACGGATGCGACGGGGATTCGAATTCCCCTGGGGGTATTGAAAATTTAAGTCCGATATCAAAATGATATCAAGCAACTGTGGGGTTGGCATATTGCCAGCCCTTCTTGCTAGGTATAATTATCAAAATGAGCTCTAGTCTATGGGGAGGCCATGATGAGCAAAACAGGGTTAGGCATTCTTGAATTACTGTATTGTGAGCGATCGCAAATTCTCACTATTGCCGAAAAGCATGGAGCCTACAACGTGCGGGTGTTCGGCTCAGTGGCGCGGGGCGAAGCGACTTCGGAGAGTGATATTGATTTTTTGGTTGATTACGATTTAGAAAAAATCACGCCTTGGTTTCCTAGCGGGCTATTGCTGGATTTAGAAAAGCTACTCAATCGCAAGGTGGATATCGCAACGGTAGATATGTTGAAAGAACGCATTCGCGATCGGGTTTTACTTGAGGCTGTAGCGCTATGAGGCGAGAGTGGGGGCCCAGAAACCGGGTTTTTATGAAATACTTCGTCGCCACCGATAGATTCAGTAAAAAACCCGGTTTCTTTAGTTGGCGGGTAGCCAGAAACCGGGTTTTTTTACGAAATACTTGGTTGTCACCAGCAGATTCGGTAAAAAACCCGGTTTCTTTAGTTGGCGGGTGGCCAGAAACCGGGTTTTTGTCGAAAAATCCCCCATCAAAACCCACAGGTTCGGTAAAAAACCCGGTTTCTTTAGTTGGCGGGTGGCTTTTTAGAGGCGCGACAGCTTATCATAATTAGCAATTAGAAATAATTTAAGCAACCAGCCATGCTGATGAGCCAGTGTCTAAACCCTGATTGTCTCAACCAAAACCCATCCAGCACTACAAAATTCTGTCATAAATGTGGAAATAAACTGCTATTGGGCGATCGCTACCGAGCCCAAAAAATTATTGGACAAGGGGGATTTGGACGCACTTTTTTAGCTGTTGACGAGTATAAACCGTCTCAACCACCTTGTGTTATTAAACAATTCTATCCCCAAGCTCAAGGAACTTCTAGCATCCAGAAAGCCACTGAGTTATTTGAGCTCGAAGCAGTACGCTTAGAACAGTTGGGGAAACATCCTCAAATTCCCGATTTACTAGCATATTTTAGTCAAGATGGACAGCAGTATTTAGTCCAAGAGTTCATGGACGGTGAAAATTTAGCCAAAACACTAGAAACTAAGGGATATTTTAGCGAAACGCGGATTCGCGACTTGCTTAAGAATTTATTGCCAGTGTTTGAGTTTATTCATTCTCGCCAAGTAATTCACCGAGATATCAAGCTAGAAAATATTATTTTGAGGTCAAATGGGGAATTGGTTTTAGTTGACTTTGGCGCGGCAAAATATGCGACACAAACGGCTTTAGCGGTAACGGGAACAATGATCGGAAGTGCGGGATATACAGCACCGGAACAAGCAGCGGGAAAAGCTATTTATGCTAGTGATATTTATAGTTTGGGTGTGACTTGTCTATGTCTATTAACTCAAGTTGAACCCCTGGAATTATTCGATGTGAGCGAGTTTGAGTGGGTTTGGCGAGAACACTTAAAAACGTCTGTAAGTTCGGAATTGGGTCAGATTTTAGATAAAATGATTCAACCTGCTAGTAAGAAACGTTATCAATCTGCTACTGAAGTGTTGCAGGCGCTTGGTAATCAATTACCTCAATTATCACCTCAAGTATCTCCTCCGCCACCAGACTCCCTGAAATCAGCGCGGGGTGTTGACTATACTCGTCTGCGGGGTTTATTGGCGGCGGGGAAGTGGAAAGAGGCGGATGAGGAAACATTCAAGGTGATGTTAAAAGCTGCGAGACGGGAGAAGGAAGGCTATTTTAATAGGGAATCGATCGAGAATTTTCCTTGCGATGATTTGCGGACGATCGACCAATTGTGGGTAAAATACAGTCAGGGTCATTTTGGCTTTAGCGTCCAGAAAAAAATCTGGTTAGAAATAGGTGGTAAAGTTGATTATGACACTGAATGCAAGTTGGGCGATCGTGTCGGTTGGAGAAACAGAAGAAAGGGGAAGAAAGGTTGGTTGGAGTACGATGACCTGACGTTTAATCTAAAGCAAGCACCACGAGGACACCTCCCGTCGTGTGCGCGTGTGTTTGCGTGGGGGGGAGAAGGATTCGGTTGGGTTGTTGGGGTGTTGGGGTGGTTTGGGTTGGTTGTGTGGTTCTCTCTTCTCTCGCATCGAGAGCTGTAAGCTGTAATCTATAGCGATTTCAGCCCTTAGTCAAGTCTTTTTTTGAGAACCTTTTTCTACGAAGTTATCGGCTTTTGGTCATTTCATTACCTGCTACTTAAATTAATAATCAATGCCAATAAAAGTCAGAGATATAATTAAACAACTAGAGGCAGACGGTTGGTATCTAGCTAGAACACGAGGGAGTCACCGCCAGTACAAACATCCTACCAAATCAGGTTTAGTTACAGTTCCGGGTAAACTATCTGACGATTTGGCTCCTGGTACATCCAATAATATTCTCAAACAAGCTCAATTCAAAGAAGTTAAAGAGCAACAAAAACCTAACGAAGTCGAAACCAATCATCAAGATGAGGATCTCAACTAATGCGTTATGCCATTGTGATTGAAAAAACACCCAATAACTATTCAGCATATCCACCCGATTTACCCGGATGTGCAGCCACAGGCGTTACTCTTGCGGAAGTACAGCAGCAAATTAAAGAAGCGATCGAATTTCACTTAGAAGGATTGCGAGAAAACGGTTTACCGATTCCCGAAGCAACTACACTTTGTGAATATGTAGAAGTAATGTAGCGTTAACACACCAATATTTGTCAAACAACAACTATATCATTCCAAATCCGCAAGAGCGACTTTCAAGCAAGCACGAACCTCCTTCCAATCGCGTTCCGACAAATGACCAATTAGAACTAAATTAGAAGATGGCGGTAGAGTGACAATAAAACTGCGAAAAACTGAAGCGACTCGTAAACCTGCTGCGGCCCAATCTTGGAGTATATAATCAGTTACACCTAAAGCAGTGGTCTGTGTAGTAATGAGTCCAGCTATTACATCAGAGCGGATTGTGTTATATATAACTGATGATAGAATTACAGCCGGACGACGTTTAATACCCGTCACACCAGGAAAATCTACTGTCACCACATCACCAGGATTAAAAGGCACTATTACATCTCCTCGTTTTCAGGAAAAAGGGCGGCCGCGTACTGCAAAGAAAATGTCGTTACATCAAGTTGATCTTCTTCATTCCAAGTCTCACTTTCATCGACGATAGATAGATTTTGCTGCACCAAATCGTTGAGAATAAGAGTTGCCAAGCGTAATCTATCGGTTGGCGAAAGGGTAGAGAGAACGCGATCGTAAACTTCTCGAACAGTAGTTGACATAGCAAATCCTCTTGCTTCTTATCTTGTGGAACACTTAGGGAAGATTGATTTTAGTATAGCTCAAAAATTTAATAAATTCATGCTATACTTAAATTATAATTTTCAACCCCAGATTAACCTAGGCCAACTTTAACTGATCTTGGCACTCTCATCATTTGCACACCAGAAACCTGTGGAAATCGCCCCCGCATCGCAGGGACTAGAATAACCGTTCAACGAATCGCCGTTTGGTACAAAATGGGATGAAACCAGAAGAAATCATTGCATAAATTCCCCACTTAAATTTAGCACAAGTTCATGCAGCATTAGCGTACTACTACGCAAATAAACAGCAAATTGATGCTGATATTACTGCGGGCAAAGCTGAGTGCGATCGCATAGCCAATGAACACAAAGCGGGGAGTTAATCTTGAGCCAAAATCCCATCTTATACCCTCATCTCCTGTTATTTAATGATTAAAGCTAGGATGGATAAAACTCCACCCTAGCCAACAATATCTACAGTCCCTAGTCCACTTCTAATATTTAGCCAGCAGGGGGCAGTATCAGACGATGAAGTATATCTTGATCTCTAATTTGAGGATTGGAGACATTTAGATCGAAATCCCTACCTATCTCACCTCCATACTGCCAAAGTAGCACTGGTACACCAGGAATAGATGTTGCTGGCGAAGCTTCTGCTGAGTTAAAGTTGAGTTTCGGCGAACTGGGTTCTCTAAAACGATTTCCGTAGTTAGCAATCCATAACCCATGACACTTAGCCCCATTACGGATAGCTAAATTCAAAGCTTTAGAAGTTGTAGAATCCCCTGCATTTAGATAGACGCAAGGAAGAAGTTTTACCTTACTACTCAAGCTACGCACTGCTGTTGACCAACCTAAGTAATAGTCTGTCGAAAGTGGAGTATCAGATTCTACGTCTAGAAATATGTAGTATTCACCTCCCTTTGATTTGAGGTAGTCCTCTCCAAAGCTAAAAACAACATCTTTTGCTTGATCAGTGCCATCCCGTAGCCCTTCTTTCTTGCCAAGTCCTACTTGGGTAGTGTACCTACCAATAGGCAAAACTCGAATCCCCGCCAGGTGTAATGGAGGATTTTCTTTACGGAAATATTCACCATCTCCCTGATAATCAATCCCGCTAAAATAGCGTCCCCAAAACAGAGGTTTTGTGCCCAGTACATTAGTCGCATCTTGAATATCTCTGGGCTGAGTTACGCGAAACAAAGTGTCTACACCGTACATTTATTTAGTTCTCCTTAATCATGGATTATCATCAAAAACAGTCTGCCACCCTTACAAACAACTTGAGGCGTTATTTAGAAACTCTATGTAGCCACATTGTTGCAGTAGATTCGATTTCGCTACTACCCCAATTGTCATAAAATTCAAAAGCTTGATCCAAGCTAAAAGCATTAGCAGCGGCAGATATCAACCTGCGACTGTATAGTTTATTTTCACCTTGGTTATCTGGTGAAAATGATGAATTCTTACGATACCCATCGTAGAACCATTCTCCTGTTGGATCGTTGACAAAAAAGTTACCGTTTTTGTGATAACCACGAATAACTAAAATGTGCCCCGAAGCCGTCCAATAGCCATGCAAGATACATATTTTCCCATAATCAAGAGAGCGAGTAATGTTTGAAAGACTTCCGTTCAGTGTCAAATCATCTCTTAACCCTAAACCTTCTAACAACGTCCTAATGTCATCTGGAACACCGTGATTTAGGCGAAGTTTATCAAAACGTTCTTTAACATCATCTTCGTACTGTGGTAAAGAACCTAAATCAGGCACCTTAAAATACTTCAAACACATTGCTGAACTTGTAGCACCGCAGGTGCGCCAAGGTTCAATCTCGTTATCTTCTTGACTGAAATACGGAACGTTATGATTAATAGCCATAATTTACCCCAAAGTAAGTACAGCTTTTATATGGCAACCGCCAAGGTGGTTGGGACCCTTCGACTCCGCTCAGGGAGCGATGATGAAAGCGCCTTGGCGACTGCTATAAAAGCTGGCTATTAAATTGATAACCTTAACCCGATCGCCCTGTCGGTGAGAAAAAGTGAGTGATCTTTGTAAAGTTTTTATAATGTTTCCTGAAAGGCTACTGGTAAGCGGGTTAGAAGCCTGTAAACCTAAAATAATAGGTCAAGGTAGTAGCGATGAGTGGACAAGAAGCGCTGATCATAATCGATCGACTTTTGCAAACAGCTAACCAAGGACAAAAACTCAACGATTTGCAATCTGCTGTGTTTCTGGAAACTTGGGCCGAACATTCCTACTCGGAAATTGCTCAGCAGTTAGGTTACGAATACGACTACATCAAACAAGTGGGTTCGCACTTGTGGCGAATTCTCTCCCAAATCTTGGGCGAACCAGTCTCCAAGAGCAATATTCAAGCTGTTTTGCGTCGCTACCAACAATCGCAATCGGCTAAGCAAGATTTGGGTGAAGCGATCGATCTTTCCCAGTTTTATGATCGTCCAGAGGAACTGCAAATGCTAGAAATTTGGATGATTGAAAATCGCTGTCGTTTAATGGGTATTTTTGGACTCGGTGACATCGGTACAACTGTCGGCTGTCTTACTCTGATAATTGTTGTCAGCATCGATGGAGATAAATTGCAGCTACTCGCCCGGATTTAGGCGCACACAATCTTCAAACAGTTGTGCAGCCTCGCTGAACTTTTCCCGATAGTAGAACATCTAGGCACTTTCAAAAGCTGTTTTCGCGATCGACTTATACCAAATCCGGGTTCGTTACCCCTTGATGATTCGGATCTTGAAATCGCGATATGCACAAACTTTCGTCCCAGCAGAGGGGGACTAAGAAATAAAGGGGGTATTTAAGCCGTAATCTATAGCGATTTCATAAATTAAGCAGACAAAATTTAATGATTATAAATTTATGCTATACTCAAATTCTAATTTTTAACCCCATATTCACCTATGCCAACTTTAACTGATATTGGCACTTTAATTATCCGCGATCCGCACCTTCGCGGTGGCATCCCGATCGTAGCAGGTACTGCCACATCAGTGCAGCGAATTGTAGCCTTATACAAACAAGGTAATAGTGCTGAGGAAATAGCAGCGGATCTGGATCATCTCACCCTAGCGCAGGTTTATGCTGCACTGACTTACTATCACGCAAATCGAGCAGAAATTGAAGCTGATTTAGCTGCTGAACAAGCGGAATATGAGCGTTTGGCCGCATTAAACAAGCTAAAAATGCAGGAGACAGCATGAGCCAAATTCGTCTTTACTTAGATGAAGATTCACGCAGCAAAAAACTATTGCAAGCTTTACAAAGTCGCGGTGTCGATGTAATTACAGTTTCCGAAACAGGAATGTTATCTCGCAGTGATGAAGAGCAACTTATTTGGGCTTTTGAGAATCAAAGGGTAATTTATAGTTTCAACAGTAGGGATTTTTATCTAATTTCATACCAATTGGCTAGAAAGAGGTGATTCTCATTCGGGAATTATTTTAGGACAGCAAAAATATTCTGTGGGAGAACAAATGCGTCGCCTTTTGAGTATAATTTCTGCTAAATCAGCGGCAGAAATGCAAAATCAAATAGAGTTTATCAGTGATTGGACTCAAGAGTAAGCATCAGAACTTTAGTCTTTTAAATGAGGACTAAAGTCCTCACTACA
Source organism: Microcoleaceae cyanobacterium UBA9251 (assembly GCA_003542015.1). GTDB lineage: Bacteria > Cyanobacteriota > Cyanobacteriia > Cyanobacteriales > Microcoleaceae > Microcoleus. Next base: position 12,992 of record DPLL01000492.1, read on the forward strand.
AACCCAATTCCCCATTCCCAAGTATATTTATTTTTCAGCGATTTTATCCAGTTGTTCCTTAAGCAACAAATCTAACAGCGATCGCAACACAAACAAGCCGCCAAATCCTGACAGGGCAAAAACTCCGATCGCCCCCATTTTGTATCCCCCCACCAGCAGCACTGCACCCGACAGCAACATCAAACCAGTCAGACAAGCAAAAATTAGAGTTTTCAGGGCTAAATTAATGCGTTTCAAGGCTCTTTCGCTCTCTATATTTCGCACTCTAATTTGCAGTTCGCCATCTTCTATCCGCTGCTCTAAACGTTTGAAAAAAACTTCCGCTTTACTGGGCTGCTGTAACTTATATGTAATAAAATTTCGCGCTTGTCTTGCCAATTCTCCCAGCGCACTCCCTCGACCTTTGCTCACAGCAATACTCTTGACAAAGGGCTGAGCTGATGCTAAGAAATTGTAGTGAGGATCGAGAGTTCTAGCAATGCCATCGAGCGTCGTCAATGACTTGACAATAAACATCATTTGTGCAGGCAAGCGAAACGGCTGCTGCTCGAACATGATGTAAAGTTCGTTCTTAATTTCATTAAAAGCTTGAAAGTCGATCGGCTTATCAATAAACTTATCCAACAGAAAAGTAATCAGCCGGCGCACCGGCATCATATCCGGCATCCGGTCAACTAAGCCGATCGCAATTAAAGTATCGAGTACCCCATCAGTATCCTTTCTCAACACAGCAAAAAAAGTCTTGACCATTTCGTCTTTAGCCAAAGACTTAACTTCTGCCATCATCCCAAAATCATAAAAAATCAAGCTCCCATCTTCAGTTACAGCCAAATTTCCCGGATGGGGGTCAGCTTGAAAAAAACCGTCTATTAACAACTGCTTCAAATAACAGCAAATTCCGAGTTGATTGAGTTTCTGAATATCTACTCCAATCGCCTCTAAACTAATGCGATCGTCTACCTTGATCCCAGGCGCATATTCTACAGTAATCACTTTTTTAGTAGTGTATTGCCAATAGACTTTTGGGACAATAATCCGAGGATAGCCTTGAAAATTATCGCCAAAGCGATCGGCATTTTTGCCTTCTTGCACGTAGTCTATTTCTTGATATAAAATCTTAAAAAACTCATGATATATAGCTTCCAAGTTATACTTGCGCGTCCAAGGAAAATAGCGATCGCAAAAACGGATCACTTGGTAAACGGCCTTAACATCCAAATCAAATAACTTGGACAATCCCGGACGCTGCACCTTCACAACCACATCTTCCCCAGTGTGCAATCTAGCTCTATGTACCTGTCCGAGACTTGCTGCTGCGATCGGAAACGAGTCAAAATCGCGATACAAAGCATAAATATCTTTGCCCAACTCAGATTCTACCAGGGCGATCGCCTCTTCGGAACTAAACTCAGGAACCCGATCCTGCAACTGTCCGAGCTCCTTGACATACTCAAGGGGGAGCAAATCCGCGCGAGTCGAAAGAGACTGGCCGATTTTAATAAAAGTCGGGCCCAAATCCAACAAAGTATTGACCAACCAATGAGCGCGAATTCTTCTAGTATGGGCAGATTTATTTTGCAGCAGTCCATCCCACCACAAATAAAACAAAAACTTTCCCGCCGCTGCAAAAACATCTATTTGTCGTGCTAGCGGCGAATATTGAGAACGTTGCCAACGCAGGAGTTTGGGTGCAGTTTTTGTGAGCATAATATTCACGATCGAGTTCAATGCACCGCAAAAAGTTTAACTAGGTCATCAGCAATTAGAAAAATAACTAATTGCCCATTTCTGGGCCTATTTATTCTTCCAGACTAGAGAGTTCCCCTGGAAATTGTGGCAGAGTCAGAGTAAAAGATGTACGCCACAACCGATCGCCTTCAGAACTCTCGGACGGACGGCTATCAACATCAATACTACCATTCAAGTGCTGTACTAAATACTTTACCAGAGTCAGACCCAAACCGGTGCCGGGGATAGCTTGGTCAGTAATACCAGTGCCGCGGCGGAACTTTTCAAAGATGTGTGGTAAATCAGCAGCAGAAATACCACGCCCGAAATTAGATACTGTGAGGACAAAGTAGCCCCCTGCTACGGACACCTCCAAAACTACCACAGTACCAGAAGCCGAGTATTTGCCGGCATTCGTCAGCAGTTCCAGCAAGATCCGATTGAGGCTGTCCCGATCAGTTTGCAAAGCAGATAATGGATTTGGCAAATCCACCTTCAGAGTCAATCCCTTGTCTGCCCAGTTTTGCTCACAATCAAGGGCCAAATCTTGAATTAAATCCTTGAGATCGATCGGCAGTATAGAAGTAGGGACTTGAAACGGCTCAAATTGCTTGAGCGCCAGCAAATCGTTAACCAGAGCGGTTTCCCTAGAACACTGCTGCTCTAGAATGTCGAGATACTTAGCTCGACTCGCCGGCGAATGTTCAACTTGTTTGAGCATCAGAATTGCCAGCTTCATGATGGTTAAAGGGGTACGCAACTCGTGACTCATCACGGCGAGAAACTCGTCTTGAATCTGCTTCAACTGGCGCAGTTGCTCTTGTTGATTGGCAGATTGCTCATATAACTGCCCTTGGACATCTTGACTTTGCTTTAACTGAGCGTTTCTGTCTTCGACAAGAGCTTGTAAGTCCTTGAGCGTCTGAGTTTGGATCATCGCCTGGCTGACTTGAGCTGCGACTAATTCTAGAACTTCCAATTCTTCAGGCCTCCAATTACGGGGCGAGGAGTGCTGCAACATCAAGAACCCCAACACGGTGTCTGGTTCCCTCGCGCCGACTAGAGGCACCAGCACCCAGGCGCGAATGCCTTTGAGATTCAAGATTTCTGCGGGCTTTTGCTGTTCATTGCCGATCGATTCACCTGCGTCAGCCAGGGCGAGGGATTTAGGTGCGCTCTTGAATGCTTCCAGGCACAAACTAGATTCCGATATCCAAAAAGCCGGGGAATTATTTGATTTTGAGTTGGGGATTTTGGATTTGGAATTAGCAGTTTTATCCTTGTTTTTGGTTTTGGCTCTCGATCTTTTTTTCCCCGCTGCGCTTTGTTCAATTGCCTGTTTGCTTTGATATTTTTGGCGCTCGGATTCGCCAACTAATACGACTTTTGCTTTGGGAGTTTGAGTGGAGGATCGACTTTTTAAGAGTGGGTCTGTATATTGCAAGAGCAGGATTTGACCTCGATCTACTTCCAGGATATCTGTGGTATTTTCAATAACTCGCTGCCAAATTAGATCGATTTCTGAACTCCTGTCGATCGATAAAGCAACTCTGCGGAGGAGATGTTGATATTTAGCTTGTTGCTGCAACTGTTGGTTTAAACTGGCAATTTCTTGATTTTTTTGAATGTGAGAAATCGCGGAGGCGATCGAGTCTGATACTGCTTCGATGCGCTGCCGATCGGCCGCCGACCACTCGTAAGGTTGCGACTTGACAATAATCATAATGCCATTGATCGCCCCCCCGAATCGTGCAGGCGCTGCCAAAATTGCCCGCACCTCGATCGATGTCCCAGCGGCATTGGGCGCGCTTGCTGCCCTTTGAGCTTGAATATCGGAAATCACCACCACCTCGCCATCTGTCAGCACCTGAGCTAAAACTGGTGAAATTAAGGGCGAGTTTAAGATTGTGGTTTGGGAGAATTGCGGTGTTTGAGTGAAATCTGCTGCGGTATCGGAGGACTGTGGGCGATCGCTCCCAATGTGCCAGCAAGCATTCGGAATTGCGACTTTGTTGTCAGTTACAGCAGCAACCAAACAACAATCAGCCCCCCATGCTACGCCCAAAGTATTGGCTATTTGCAGCAGCATTTCTCCATCGGGGCTGGTCGCGACAATTTGGCAAATTTGTGGCCCTCCAAAGGCAGGATCGACCTGGTACTGCATTATTCGATCCAGAAATTTTTGGACTGATAAGGGTTCTGCGATTTGCGGTAGATGTAATGGGTAAGACTCTGACGTCGCCCGGTTGAGCGGAGCCAAATCTGGATTTCCCTGATCGTTAGTCATAGCAGACAAACCTTTATAAAGAATACCCTGAAAANNGGTAGTGGGTTATTGACAAACCCTTTAAGCATCAAGATTTGGGTGGATTCATCCCCCAAAGTTTGTCCTTAAGAATCCCCGTTTCTTTAGACCGGGGAGTGTCAATAGTATTCAGCTTTGCTAGAGACTGGTTGGTGACACTCCTGTCCCTAACCTGTGATGTTTTCTATTTAAGTTTGTGATTTTAGCAAATTTCTTTTGTGATACCACAGTGCCGTGCTCGTGACGCCGATCGCACACAATTACCTCTAAAAAAATAATTTTTTACGCTCAATCAGACAGCTTCCGACTTGAAAATCAAAAATTGCCATTGACAACTGCTGTTGAGCGACTCAGACCGCCCTAAATATCAATTTATGCCGCTGCCTGAGTTACTTATTTTGTGCTGCCTGTTGGGCTTGTTCGCTATTTTGGCGGTAAAGAGCCGTCCGGTTAGTAGCCGTTGTGTAGCGGGGATGCTGTCCAGGGACTGCTGCCATCAAATCCGAAGCTTGCTGCCACTTAGCAGCTACTACTAACCAATCCTCGCGAGATTGGGCTGTTTTGCCCTCTGTGGCGGCTTGCTGGGCCAGTCGCACAGCTTGTGCAAAAGAGTCAACATTAGACCTAGGTGTTACCTCGCCGGCAGGAGACGCCACTGCTTGGGTTGTGGCTGAGGTGCTGTTGGCAACTTGGGAATTTAGTCCTTTGTAGATGGCGGCCACCGCTGCGAGCAACACCACGCTAATACAGATGCCGCCGATGATACCACGCTGAAATTGCTGCGCTTCCTGCATAAAAAATCGACGAGGTGCCCCCATTCTAGGTAAAGCCAGTTTCGGGCCTCTCTCTTGGCGTTCCTTTTCGGCTAGAACGAAACGCTGCCAAAAATTGGGTTTGATCAGTTTAATTTCTTGCGACCACAGCAGTTGATTTTGCGGATCGCGACTAACTTCTTCCAGCCACAGCAATTGGTGTTCTCGAACCAGACGGCAATTAATGTTGACTCGGCAAATATTGCGGGGCGAAATTCCCTCCAAAATTTGCCGGACGCGATCGACCAAGTTAGACTGTTCGAGCAGCTCGACTTTTGCAGCCTCGCACAGCAGTTGCAGCACCCCATCTGCAAACACAGCTCTAGTTCTGACTCCTACCTGTGCGAGTTGGTCATTAAGAACTTGAATGATCGCTGCCACCGAGCCCTCGTGAGCCTGTCTGACAATATTATCTATTTGATTCGTCATCGGAATATATTAAAGCTTAGCAAGCTGTTAATTGTTAACCCAAACTCTCGGATCTGATTTTTCACTTATACAGGCGATCGCTGACACTCCCAGGTTATTATGAACAAGTGCAAATCTTGCATACTGCTCCGACTTCACAAACATCGCAACAGCATCTCAGAGACCAACAGGAAATAAACTATGGGCAAAGTAATTAGCGGTAAAATTTTTGTTGTAGACGACAACATCGATACAGATCAAATTATCCCTGCCGAATACCTGACCCTGGTTCCCTCAAAGCCGGACGAGTACGAGAAACTAGGCAGTTATGCGATGATTGGGTTGCCCGATCGCTACGGTAAGTTTATCGAACCTGGTGAACAGAAAACCCAGTATTCGATTATAATCGCTGGCGAAAATTTTGGCTGCGGTTCTTCGCGAGAGCACGCTCCGATCGCTCTAGGGGCCGCTGGCGTCGAAGCAGTGGTGGCTCTGTCTTACGCTCGCATCTTCTTTCGCAATTGCTCAGCTACTGGTGAATTGTACCCGATCGAATCAGTCGATCGACTCTGTGACTTGTTTGCGACAGGCCAAGAAGTGACGATCGATTTTACAGCAGAGCGAATCATCAACCACACTCTCGATCGAACTTGCTCCCTCAAACCTTTAGGAGAAGTAGAGCCCGTCATTGATGCCGGAGGGTTGTTTGACTACGCGCGCCAAACGGGCATGATTGCCGCGCGGTAAAAGAGGGCAACCACAGGGCTCCCTTGCCCCTACAGAAACCCGAGGGCAATCACGGGGGGATTGCCTACAAAAACCGGGTTTCTTGATTTTGTTTGTATTGATGTCCGCCTACTTGAATTTGGAAATTTTAGGCGATCGACTCAATAAAATTTAACAAAATACGTTGGTGAAGCTGACCGAGCGATCGCACATCTCCTGACTGCTCAGAAAAGCATTTTCCAGCCCGAATCTGCTCCGGTGTCAACAACTTCATATCCCAACCCTCAAGCAAAACTAAATCCTTGACATCCACAGTAAGTTGTGCATGAAAAACGTGGCGAACAACATCTCCTTCTGTAGCGCAACAAAAAAGAGAAACACTTGCAGGAATATAACTAATTTCTTCTTTCAATTCCCGCAGTACAGCAACTTCCGGCGTTTCCCCCGGTTCCATGTGTCCGCCAAACAAAGCCCAATTTCCCGGATACCTAATATTAGGAACATCATCCCGCAACTGGCAGAGAAACTTGCCGTCTTGGTACAAAATCGCGATCGCAACGTGAATTTTAGTCATTTGTTATTTGTTATTGGTTATTGGTTATTTGTTATTTGTTACATCAATTCCGGTTGCACCGTCAGGTGATTGTTGACGGTTGACGGTTGACGGTTGACGGTTGACGGTTGACAGTTAACAGTTAACAGTTAACAGTTAACAGTTAACTCGAATTTACTATTCCGATGAATAGAGGATTTGATATTACATCCTTGTTCCCAGGCTCGGCCTCCAATTCCAATTACCAATTACTAATTACCAATGCCCAAATGCCTATTTCCCCTTGTCTGCGGCGGGATTACGCTTGAGCTGTTCAATTTCCTCAACATAAACCTCACCTAAATCTTTACCCGCCAAATCCTTCAGCTTAATAGTTTTATACCGGACTGCGCCCTTCAGCAACACTTCATCGCCTAGTTGTGGCAAATCTTGCTTGGTTAAAATCCAAATACTGCCGGTATCATCCTGAATTTGATAAGCCGCATTCCCCACAAACGGAGCGCGATTTTCCACCTTTCCCCGGAGATAAACTTCCGCATCCACCTGCCGCTTTTGTTGAACTTCGCCAATACTAGCCACATTCAAGCCAAGATTAACTTGAGACATAGGTGAATTGCCACAACTGAACAAAGCGCTGGCGAATATTAGCGATAATGTGCCGATGCAGCCCTCTTTGATCAAAAACTTAACCCAAACTTGCTTAATTGCAGTAGTCATTAGTCAAATGATTTGAGATTGGAGATACGACTTACTCTAACAGAATCACCGGCATCGATCGCAACTCAGAAGAGACTGCTGTACAGTCCTTGACGAGGATTAAGCTAAAATCTAAAATCGTCAGCCCCTAACCCAGAGTCTACAATGGAAGCCAAAACTGCTCGCATATTAGATGGTAAAGCTTTAGCCCAAAAGATTCAAAGCGAGCTGAGCGATCGAGTTCGTTCCCTACAAACCCAGATTGGGCGTCCTCCTGGCCTTGCGGTGCTCATGGTTGGGGACAACCCAGCCAGCGCAGCTTACGTGCGAAATAAAGAGCGAGCCTGCGCTAAAGTTGGCATAGCTTCCTTTGGTCAGCATTATCCCGCAAATGCAACTCAAGCCGAACTCGAACTTGCAATTCATGCACTCAACGAGGACGATCGAGTAGACGGCATTTTAGTACAACTCCCACTACCAGAACACTTAGACGCAATTTCCCTACTGTATCAAATTGCTCCCGACAAAGATGCAGACGGACTCCATCCTGTAAATTTAGGCCGCCTAGTGCGGGGCGATCGAGGTTTACGCAGTTGTACCCCAGCCGGAGTGATGCGGCTTTTGCAAGAATACCAGATTGATTTGAAAGGAAAAAATGCCGTAGTTTTGGGCCGCAGTATTTTGGTGGGTAAACCGATGGCGCTGATGCTGTTAGAAGCCGATTGTACGGTGACAGTAGCTCATTCGCGATCGCAAAACCTAGAATCCATCACCAGCCAAGCCGATATCTTAATCGCCGCCGTCGGCCGCACAGAAATGATTACAGCTAATATGGTCAAACCAGGAGCAGTAGTAATTGATGTCGGTATCAACCGCGTTGTCAAGCCAGACGGTACTAGCCGTTTGGCCGGAGATGTGGACTTTGATGCTGTGAAAACAGTAGCCTCATTGATCACACCGGTGCCGGGAGGAGTCGGGCCGATGACTGTCGCTATGCTGTTGGAAAATACGGTTTCGAGTTATAGTATTAAGTAGTCATTAGTCATTAGAAATAGACCTAACGTAGGGTGCGTCGCTGCTTAAAAATTGGGTGAAAAATCCAGTTTTCAGGAAGCAACACACCCTACAAATATGGCCCTTAATGCTGTCTATCAAAAAACCACTCTCAAGCGTAGATTACGACAGAAAAGACTACTCGTGGCGATGAATGATGACTACATGATGAAAATTATCCAGTCCTTGTCCCAAGCCTGATTGAGATGCTCTTACCCTGGCGTGGATTTGCATTTAGAATGGAAACGCTGGAGAACATAACCGCAAATAAATATCCCGTTGATTATCAGAAAAAGCTCTTCTGCCATGCATGACTCTAGTATTGTCAACCATGAGAACATCCCCTGTTTCCCAGGATATTTCTGTAGTTATTCTCTCAGCCAATTCATTAAGCTCATCAACAATATCATCAGTAATTTCTGTATCATCATCAAAGCAAACTACGTTTTTATATCTATGTATTGCTGGCAATAAACTGTTGATAAATGTCGGATATTTTCCACATCTACTTGGATGTATTGCTGGAGAAATATATTGAAGATCGATAGATTCATCTGCGTTGATTTGCAATAGTAAATTATTGCTTCTACAGGTCTGTTCTACTACTCTTAAATCATCCGTTTTGTATTGTTTCTGCCAACGCTCCTTATCCAAATGACCCAAGAATTTTAATTTTTTATTCCTAAATAACTCTTTGAGTGGACTACTGAGCTCATTAAACAATCGCCTGCCATCACATAGTATTGTTTCACCGTCTTGTGATGCTGGATGAGCGCAGAAGAACCAAAGCATCAACGGAATATCTTGCTGATAATACATTTCTCCATGCAATTTAATCTCATCCTTAAAATCATTGACAGTTAAAATAGTTGCATTCCCATTAATGACTCGGCGATTAAAGACACCTCCGGTGTAATCCAGAAAATCTTTACTAAGGGAGTTAGTGAATTGGGTAAAAGTGTCAACACTATTTTCAAACCCTCTAAAAAGCAAGACACCATAAGATTGAAACAGGTTAATAATTTCTTCCCTGTCCAGGTCGAAAATATTGATATTATCCCTGTTGATGATTTGTTGACCAACATTTTCTGATAAAAGCTGTGTATTTACCTTCATATCTATCTCCTAGCTATTTTCTATTTTGTACAGAGCGTGGTTGAAAAAATCAGTGCCGATTCCTTGATGTTTCTAAATATTCCTCAATTCAAAATTCATCAAACCTACCTTACTCTAGCAGTTCAGGTTGTTGATGTACGATTAATTCGTAAAGCGGTTGAAAGCTAAACCAGCCTAGCTGATGTGAGCCTACCTGACGCTGAGCCAGACGAGCATTGTCGGAGTCGATGAGGATGGGGGTGCCAGCCGCCTCTGCCATCAACTGCGCCTGACAAGAACGTTCCATTGCGACAAACCACCAAGCCGCTTCATCAACTGAATGACCCACCGTGAGTAGACCGTGGTTGCGGAGGATAATGGCTTTCTTCTCCCCTAGTGCTTGGGCTATGCGCTGACCTTCCTCAAGTTGGAGAACTACTCCCGTGTAGTCATCGAACAGGCTGTGGTCTTCGTAGAAGGAACAAGCATCTTGGGTGAGGGGGTCGAGGAGGCGACCGAGGCTAGACCAGCTTTTGCCGTAAATTGAATGAGCGTGTGCTGCTGCTACGACATCAGGACGGGCTGCATGAATTTGAGAATGGATTGCATAAGCCGCCGTGTTAATAGGCTTGTGACCTTCTATAACTTCACCCCGATGGTTCACCAGGAGTAGGTCGCTAACCCGGATGAGACTGAAGTGCATACCCAAGGGATTGACCCAGAAGCAATCCAGGTGTTCAGGGTCACGGACGGTAATGTGCCCTGCGATGCCCTCACTAAACCCAAACTGTCCAAACAAACGTAATGCTGCTGCAAGGCGCTGCTTGCGATGACGGCGTTCTTCCTCGACCTTAGCAAAAGTCGGAGGCTCAAAGATGACTTGGAGTTCTTTTAATGTAACCATAGATTTGGTTTCTCTGTCTGCTTAATTGTCCGGTGAGTTTGTTAGCAGGGTTATACCCAGGACTAGCAATGATAATTGTCCTGCTACATAAGATTGACATAAAGTTGACCAAGAAAATGGGATACAAGCCCCGTCCTTTTAGGACGGCTTTTCTTGATTTCTAATATATTCCTTCAATACTTCCAAAGGTGCACCGCCTACAGAAACCGCAAAATAGCTAGGACTCCATAAAGCTTCTTTGTGGGGTTTTTTGTGTACAGCCTGTCCGTACCGACGGCTAGAAACTCCTTTCAAAGCATTCACTATTTGAGAAATAGAAAGTTTAGGCGGATACTCAATCAGCCCATGAACGTGATTACCTTCACCATTAAACTCTAGAACCTGAAAATTCATTTTTTCAGCAACCTCTCGAAACGATTTTTCAATCAAATCAAGGCTTTCACCCGTAAATACAGACCGACGGTACTTTGTTACACAGACCAAGTGTATTTTAAGTTCTGTAACAGAATGGCGTTATCGGCGATAAAAGTTGTCATTTCTGGAAACCAAGATATAATTTAGTGGCAGACCAATCTTAGCACAACCATGAAAGCAAGATATCGCTACAGATTTTACCCAACCAGCCAACAACAGCAGAGCCTAGCTCGGTTGTTTGGCTGCGTCCGAGTGGTCTGGAACGATGCGCTTGCACTCTGCAAGCAGTCAGATAAAAAGCCAAGTTCGGCAGATTTGCAAAAAATCGTCATTACTCAGGCTAAGAATACTGAAGAAAGGGCTTGGCTAGGAGAGGTGTCGTGCGTCCCATTACAACAGTCTGTTGCCGACTTAGATGTTGCTTTCAAAAACTTTTTTAACTCCTGCAAGGGAAAGAGAAAAGGACGTAAAGTCGGATATCCTAAGTTCAAAAAAAGAACTGGCAGTCAATCGGCACGTTTTAGAGTTGGAGGATTCTCATTTAAACATCGTGGTATTTACTTAGCCAAGATTGGAATTGTCAGCCCAATTTGGTCGAGGGAGCTACCCTCTGAACCTAGCTCCGTCACGGTAATCAAGGATTGTGCAAATCGTTATTTCTTGACTTTTGTTATAGAGGTTCAACCAATTCAGGCTGAGGCTAAAAACCCTAGCATTGGAATCGACCTAGGAATCAAAACCTTTGCGGTGATGAGCAATGGCGAGAAAGCTGAAAGCCCTAGTTATAAAAAGTTAGATCGGAAAGTTCGCAAACTGCAACGCAAATTAGCTCGTCAACCTCATGACTCTAGGAGAAGAAGTGTAACTCGAATCAGAATTGCCAAACTGCACAATCAGATTGCCGATACCCGCCAAGACTTCCTGCACAAATTATCGACCAAAATAGTTAACGAAAACCAAGTGATTATTTGGGAAGACCTCAATGTATCGGGCATGGTTAAGAACCGGAAACTTTCAAGAGCAATTAGTCAGCAAGGATGGTACGAATTCCGAACTTTGTGCGAGGCTAAGTCCGAAAAGTTGGGCAGAGAATTCAAAGTAATTAGTAGATGGGAGCCAACTAGCCAGGTCTGCTCAGACTGTGGTTTTAAGTGGGGGAAAATTGATTTGTCTATTCGCTCAGTGCTTTGTTTGAGTTGTGGCACCGAGCAAGATAGAGATGAAAACGCTGCTAGGAATATAGAAATGGTCGGCATGGGGCATCGGCACGACCTTAAATGTACGCTGAGACAGAGTAAGACTATTTCGGTAGCATCAGTCGATGAAGCGTAAAGAATCCCCGCGCGTTTACGCCGGGGAGTATGTCAAAAGAATAACATCTCGGACACTTAAAACTTACCTCCTGTGTCTGCGTAGGGAATGGGATCCTTCTACTCAACAGGCGTTATGTCAGGAAACGTCTATGAAACTGCCGTTTAGTATCATCTCCTATAGGTATTACCGCTCGCTCCGAACCTCTGCAAACCTACTTACGAAGTAAATCCTGACTCTTCAATCTCAAATCTCAATTCTCAAATCGATTGACAGCGTAGACCAAATTTGAGAAAGTTCTCAAAACTCAAAACTTCAACTAGCACCGCAGGAGTCTCGCGCTCTACCTGAAAGGTGTCGGGAGGAATGGGCGGCGATTGAGGGGGTTCGATGCCCATAAAATCGCCAAATGCGGTATCTACACACCTATAGCAGAAGGCCGAAGGTAAAAGGCAAAAGGTAAAAGGCAAAAGGCAGAAGGCAGAAGGAAAATGCAATACTAACAATAGTTTCAGTGATTAAGGATATCCTAACCGCCACTCAGGTTCCTATAACTATATCTTTATGATGTTTTTCAATAAACTTGTTCAACTTCTGCAACGAAAAAATCGGGCTAAAAAATTAGGACTCAAGTTTAATCGAGTTGCTAACTTTAATTTGCCAGACAATCTCATTGTACTGGGCAAGCGCCAAAATGTAAACTTGCCTTCAGAAAAAGGCATGGATGGAGAATTTATTGAAGTGCTTTTAGATGACTGCTACGGAGTAGAGCAATTACCTCCGTCCCTGCTAAAAATTATAGATATTGGTGCAAATGTCGGATTGTTTCCCGTCGCAGCCAGAAATAGATTTCCCCAAGCAGTCATTCATGCCTACGAACCCAATCCTAACCTGGAAATCTACCTCAAACATCAATCTCAAATAGCCAACTTTGAATATTTCATGGAAGCGGTAGGAGTCCAAGATGGGAAAGTAACGATCGAGATTCGGGAAGTATCTGGAAAAACGCGATCGAGTGTCAGTGAAAGTGGCGACATTCCGATGGTATCTTTGAAAAGGGCGATCGAGCGAATTGGCGGCCGCTTCGATTTAGCTAAAGTAGACTGCGAAGGTGCAGAATGGCTGCTATTTGAAGATACAGATACTTGGCAATTCGTGCAAAACCTGGCTTTAGAATATCACTTATGGTCTGGACACAGCCACGCCGAAACTCGACAAGTTATTGAAAGTTTAGGATTTCAGATCAAAAAGCAAATACCAATAGATAAATGGTACGGCTTAATCTTAGCATCCCGAACTCAGCTAACCAGCATTTAAATTGCACCCTCGGAAATCATATAACTCTTGTGGGGAGTAGGAGTTAGGTATCCTGCGTGCCCCTGACTTTATTTTCACTCTAACTATTAGCCGATGCCCCCAATATCCACCCCGGAATCTCTCAAATCGCTTGAGATTATTTGTTGGAGATGTCTAATTGTCTACTGAGTAGGTTGAGACTTCGCTTGCAGTGCATCCTTAGCCGACAATCCCTCACCTGGAACGCCAAAATACCACAAACTAGCAGCAGCTTCGGCGCGACTCACAGATTTCTTTGGTTGAAACAAAGTTGTAAAACCAAAAACCCGGCGAATATTTGCCAAATCTCCATTGTTAAAATCAGCTAAAATTGCCCGCGATGCTTGGGAGTTAATCTTAGACGCATCTTGAAAACCCCACTTTTCTTTCACCCCGTCAATGTTAGCTGTCGGCAAAACTTGACGAGTATCTAAAGGCACTTTCCAGAGAATCATTGTTTCGCGAGTTAAAGGTGCATCCGGGCGAAATTTAACATCTTTACTTTCTCCAGAAAGCGAACTCGGAATTAAACCTGCTTCTGCTAAACCTTGAATTGCTGGAAAATCTGGGTCTGTTTTTGGCACGTCAGAAAATGCCGGTTCACTAGACTCTACTGCTAATCTAATTTGTTTCGCTTGACGGCTGGCATAAATCTGATTGTTAGCAGCTACTAACCAGCGAGCATATTCGCGACGAGTGACAATTTTGTTGGGTGAGGGTAAAGTGTTGCCAGTTTCTAAGTTTGCACCGGATTTCGATCGCACTTTCAGCACTTCCAACTGCGTCAAATCTGCCACATACTGCCGCAATTGTTGAGGAATTTGGCCCTCTTGTTCGCTGACTTTTTCGGATTTTGGCGCAGGCGATGGCGTTGAATTAGTTTCACCTAAATTAGGTGCATTCGGTAGCGGTGAAGGAGATGCGCTAGACTCAGAATTATTAGGTTGAGGAGTAGCAGCAATTTCTCCACTTCCCTTGCCGTACTCAATCCCAAATTCTGTAGAACCCCCTACTTTCTGAGTAGGAGAAAGTGACACTGTTACCCGTAAATTATCTCGCGTTACCACTAAAGAACCTTGCCCATCGGTTGTTGGGCGACTGATTATTTCCCAGTTGCGACGCTGAAACTCATTCTGATAAAAGTTCTGAACGGAATTAACCGGATCGGTGCTCATCCAGCGCAGCCGCACATTTTTTTGCGACGGGGCGGTTGGCTCTGTAACTTCGAGCAACTGGGCATTAGGATAGAGTGGAATCTCTGTTGGGAAATCCCCTGGTAGCTTGGCGGTTGTGCTGGTGTCAACTGCTTTCGCTGGTGGCGGATTCGTGAAAGCCACGGGATTTTCTTTTAATTTGGGATCAGCGGCTAAAGATTCTTCGATCGCCTTGCTGTTGGGGCTGTTTGCACAAGCTGTCACAGAAACTAGCAGACAGATAGCCAGCCAAGTATTTACAGTAGCGAGTATATTGGTTTTACTGGTTTTAGCTGGCGATCGCCCCTCTGAGGAGTCTCGCCCTTGAGTAAATATAATATTCAGCATAAATCCCTCGTTTGCGGATATATTTCTAGGCTAGCGCAGATCGATCGGGCAAATATAATTTTTCCAAAAATGAACCTCCTGCATTTACTCCTAGTTACTGCAACATTACTGGTATCGCCTGTCAAGTTTGCCAGTCCCCTAAGAGCTCAACCAGCCCCCCTACCTGTCGCACTTCCTCAACCAGATTGGCAGCCATTCTGCTCGGCTGAGGGTTTTTTTGCGATCGGTATGCCAGGAAATATTAAAATTAATTCCGAAACTTTTTCAACTCAAATTACCACTTATACATACAGATCGAGCTTAACAAAACAAGAAACTTATTTACTTCAATACTTCGACCTAGATTTTCCCCTTACCAATACTAATATCAAAATCACTTTAAATAATGCCGTTGATTTCTTTGTCGTCGGGGCTAATGCAAGATTGCTGCAAGTGCGCGATCTTTCCCTGGGTAGCTATCCGGGAAAAGAATTTGAGTTTCAGTCGCTTTCCCCCAACGCACCTGTAGGTATCGGTCAGGTATTTTTAGTCGATCGGCGAATTTACGGGCTCGTCGCCATTACCCCAAAACCAGAAAATGCTCAAAGATTTCTAGAATCTTTTCGTCTTTATTAAACAAATAACATAACAAATAACAAATTACCAATTTGTACTCTATCTAACGACATAGATAAAAGTAGTTGAATATAGGCCGGAAGATAGAGACAGCAGTTACTCCCAGCGACCGATGAAAATTCATTGCAAAAATGACTAATGTAGCCCGGTCAGTAAGCAGAAAAAAACTTCTGTAGTTGTGCAAAAAAACTTACTTTATTAAGGAGAAAACAAATGGTTTAGGTCAACACAAGCGGGCTGTAGGATCATTTTCTAATGATCGAGATCGGGTTTCCGATGAATAAAGTTTCGGTAGTCGGGGAAAATCTAGATGGCGGTTTGGTAGGTTTGGGAGTTCCAGATGACAAAGCTAAAGTTTACAGCGATCGCATCTCGCGCGGAGAATATTTGGTATTCGTAGAAGGAACCGACGCCGAAATCGCCACAGCCGAAGCAATTTTCAGGGTGCGGGGCACTCAAGATTGGGGCATTTACGACGTGCCGGCACACACCCATCGGAGAGCTTCGGGCCGCCACAAACGCGCTGTGGGCATATTTTCCACCCGCCGCGAGACGGAACAAGCGCTCACAGAGCTTAGAACTGCTGGTTTCGACATGGATCGGGTTTCTGTCATCGCCAAGGATGCTGACTCCCAAGGCGAAATCGCAGGGATTGATGTGGAAGACAGCGCGGATCACAAGGTTGATGAAGGTGTCACCAAGGGCGCCCTCACAGGCGGCGCTTTGGGCGGTTTGACTGGTTTGTTGGTGGGTCTAGGTTTGCTGGCAATTCCGGGAATCGGGCCGATTATGCTGGCTGGAGCTGAAGCTACGGCGATCGCCACTACACTTGCTGGTACAGCTTTGGGAGCGACTGCGGGTGGCTTGATCGGAGCTCTAGTCGGTTTGGGAATTCCCGAGGCAGAAGCTAAAGCATACAGCGATCGGGTAGCTCGCGGAGATTACCTGGTACTGCTCAACGGAACTGAGGCAGAGGTCGCCACAGCCGAAAGAATTTTCGGCCGCTCCGGCATTCAGAATTGGAGTATCTACGACTATCCCAGTGTGGATACCGCTCGCAGCGATTACGGTGTTCCGGGCGCTCCTGGTGTTGATACCACGCCTGACCAAAAAACTGGGATACAAGCCCCGNNNCAATTTCTCGGAAATTGCCGACTTTTGATTGGTTATGGAAACTCAAAAAACTGCACGTTCAAAAGTTTTATTTTGATTGGCGTTCTGGGCCCGGCAAACCCTGTTCCGTGCAAGCGGCTCGACAGTAAAATTAATTCGTCAAATTAATTTTTACACCCCAAATCCCCAGTGGCTTTTGTATCTGTATCACTCACTACTGCTCGATTCCCAACTACCCAGTATGATCAAATTTTATCAGAAAAATGGGTGGAAAACCCCGTGCTAGAAGCACGGCTTTTTGCTAGAATGTAGGTNNATGAAGCGTCAAGGAATCCTCGGACTTCAGGACGAGGAGGTATGTCAAGAATTACTTTACAGCAGATCTTGCTCGGTTAGTCCGCCAGCGACTATCTTTAAGTTATGGGGCCGCGAATTTCAGCAACTTATACAAGTGAAGTAGCCCAGTCCCACGCGCCGAGTACGGCCGTAGTGTGGTCGGCAACTATTAGAACAATATTGTCGCTCCCGGCCAAGATTGAGGGGTCTAAAACAGATTCCCCCAAGACGATAGCTGGTAATTGGTTGGATCGGGCAGCCGAATTGCCGTTGGCAAGACCTGCTACAGGAATACAGTTTTCCTGGGAATGCCTCAGCGAAGCATTTGAGAAGCCCAGGAACAGCTTTTATGTCCGGGAGTGCGTCTGGTGTCAGGTGTTCTGTTAATTAGAACCGCAAGCACTCATGGATCGACGAGACATTAACGGCCAGCACAGAAGCGCGGGAGCAGGGGAACGGCTCGCGGCGCATTTTTTCGAGAAATCGCAGCCCAGAGGCAGTGTCTTGCTTGCTTCGCCTGGGAGTCGCTCAGCACTCAGAGGAAAACAACCTTCCTGTTGGCTTTCACTGGAACACTACACAGTGGGGGGAGGTGACACTAGCTGAGCTGGCCGGGCGCTGCTGGGTCAGGTCACTCGAAGCTAGAAGGCAGAAGGTAGAAGGCAGAATGGTTTAAGTTCCGATACCTTGTTTCTTTCTGGCACTAATAAATTCGATCGCCTGTATCGGCTTTTCGGGTCAGAATGCGGCACTGATGTCGTCAGCGATACCCCAAATACTCGATCGCTCTTGTCTACGAGCGATCTACAAATTCTCAGTATTTTGGTAAATGGTTAGTAGTTAATATTTCGCCGTTAGCAGTTAGTAAAAAATACAGCTAACAGCTAAAAAATAACATCAACCGACAACTAAATACTAGCATAATAAGACTCGAATCGCAGGGTGCTGCGGTCAATAAACCAGTTTGGGGAATTCTTGCTGTTGCCGTCAGTTTTTTTTGATAAAACTGACTGGCAAACTCGAACTAAACAAGTTTGTAGACAGCATAAAACATCGAAAAATTAAGGAAACTAACGCAACTTTTTTATGAATTTCACTGAGCTTTTAAGTGCTGATGAACTTTTAACTAGACATAGAAACGGGGAACGAGATTTTCGAGGGGCTAACCTCATGGCAGCTCATTTAATGGAAGCTAATCTCAGTCGGACAAATTTGAGCAACGCTAATTTAAAAAAGGCGAACTTAATCAGAAGCAAACTGATTGCAGCCAACTTGAACGGAGCCGACTTGAGCGGAGCGAATTTATCTAAAGCTAAACTGATTGAAACTAACCTCGGCAGTTCTAGTTTAACTGGAACTATTGCCATCGCAGCGGATTTTAGCGGAGCCAATCTCAGCGGAGCAATATTTTCTCAGGCTGACTTGAGCAAAGCTATTCTGACTGGAGCGAGTTTAGTAGGAGCTTGTATGCTCAGTGGCTCGAAACTAACTGAGGCTAATTTGAGCGGGGCGACGCTGAGCCGAGCAATTATGAGCGGGGTTGATTTAACCAAAGCAAATCTGACTAGAGCGATTATGAGCGAGGTTGATTTGAGCGGAGCGAATATGAGTGGAGCAACTCTAATTCGGGCTTACATCAATCGCGGAAATCTCGGCGGTGTCAATTTGGTTGGAGCTTCTTTGAGCGAAGCAAGTCTGCGGGAGGCTTGTGTGTCGGCTGCTAATTTGAGCGGTGCTGACTTGAGCGGTGCTGACTTACAGGGAGCTAATTTAAATGGCTCTAACTTGAGCGGTGCTGATTTGCAAGGCGCTAATTTGAGTAAAGCTAATTTAAATGGTTTGATTCTGCACAACGCTGATTTGAGGGCTGCCAATTTGAACAAAGCTTCTTTGCGGGGAGCAAATTTGAGCGGTGCTAATTTGTCGGGAGCTAGCTTGCTGGAAGCAGATTTGCGGGGAGCAAATTTGAGCGGTGCTAATTTGTCGGGAGCGGGTTTGCTGCTGAGTTCTTTGGCGGGAGCAAATTTAACCGGGGCTAATTTGTCCGAGGCTAATTTGATTGGGGCTAGCTTGAATGTTGCTAATTTAAATGAAGCGGCTTTGAGCGGGGCAATTTTGCCGAATGGAGCTACTCACAGTCGCGATTGATGGGTTGATTAACGGAAAATAGTTTTGAGTTTTGAATTAAAGATTCTTTAACTTAAAACTCAAAACTTTTAACAATCAATTCAGGAGTCAGGAGTCATATCATGTTCGGTCAATTACCCGTAATAAAAATGTTTGTAGTCAGGAATGCAAGTCCTTTTGACATCCACCCCGGCCGTACCGCGGGATTCCCAAACATCACTATTTGGGTTTCTGCTTCTGTCCCTTACGGGTATTTCGCAACTGCCCTTTAGGGGTATCCCTATTGGGTATTATGTTCGCGACCCAGACTGAAACGGCAAGAGAAAGCCGCCAAAATATTCAAAGCTGCGTTTACATCTCGGTCGTGGTGAGAGCCGCATTGAGGGCAATCCCACTCGCGAATGTTAAGTGGCAACTTTTCAACAATGTGTCCGCAGTCAAAACATCGTTTAGAACTAGGAAACCAACGGTCAATCTTGAGCAACGTGCGACCATACCAGTCACACTTGTATTCAAGTTGCCTGACCAATTCACCCCAACTAGCATCACTGATTGAGAGGGCAAGTTTCCGGTTTTTAATCATGTTCGACCCAGCCAAATCCTCAACGGCGATGGTTTGGTTTTCACGCACCAATCGAGTTGTCAACTTGTGCAGAAAATCCTTTCGCGCATCGCTAATTTCTGCATGAACTTGAGCAACTTTAAGCCGAGCTTTTTCTCGATTTTTAGATCCTTTTTGCTTACGAATAAGGGCTTTTTGCGCTTGACGCAATTTACGGCGTTTAGCTTTAAACGCTTGAGGATTAGCAACTTTTTCACCATTACTCAAAGCAATCAAACTTGTGATCCCCAAATCCCAACCAATTTGATTAGGAGACTCAGGTAATGTTTCAATTTCAATATCCACCAACAAAGAAACTGTCCAACGTCCAGAAGGCGAGAGCTTCACTGTAATCGTGGATGGTTCAGCATTCTTTGGCAACTGTCTACTCCAACGAATTGCCAAGGGTTCAGGACTCAAGGCCAGAAATACTTGTCCATCTCTAAACCTAAATGCTGATGAAGTAAATTCAGCACTACCACCGTTACGCTTTTTCTTGAAGTTTGGGTATTTAGCCCATCCTGCAAAAAAGTTGCTAAATGCTGTTTGGAGATGTCTCAAACCTTGCTGTGGCACACTACTAACCTCACCGAGAAATTGCAAGTCTTCTTGCTTTTTCCAGTCAGTCAGCATCCTAGAAGTTTCGGCGTACCCAACTCGTTCCTGTCGTTCATACCACGCCTCAGTCTTGGCGGCGAGGGCGCGGTTATAGACCAGACGAGTGCATCCCATCGTTCGCCTCGCGCAAGTTTTCCTGCTCAGGCGTTGGATAGAATCGGTACTTGAAAGCTTTCTGGTTAGAGTCGATGGCGGGGTGTCCCCCACCACATCTCCTACAAAACCGTGCTTGCGACTTTCATCGCACAAGGCTCCTGAGTGACTTAATCCTTGTTAAGGAATTACGAATTATGAATTAGGAATTACGAGTTGCTTTTTGGAGTAATTCGTAATTCGTAATTCCTAATTCGTAATTACTTCTTATCCCCCTTTTACCCTGTTAGTTGCTACCCAACAAAATAAGGGATATGCTTTCACTGCTGCACTTGCGGACTAGGACTAAGAACTTTGAATCCCGCACCTAGATGTGTATTCAGTTGTTATGGGAAACGTAGCCATACTAACCGTCCCTGAGTATTCTACCCATTTAGGTTAAACGAATCGCACACCTGTAATTTGATTAAATTATCCCTGTCCTTGATCGATCCGGGATGTTGTGGCGATCGCCTCCCAAACACCGTAACGCTATCTAGAAAAGGGAAACTCAGTCAACTCGATTAGGTTCGTAGAACTAGGTTAAATTTTACTAGATTCAGAGTTGAAAAAAGGCTATCTATTAGGCTTGTACTCAAGCTCTACAGGTTAAGAACATTCAGTGATTCAAAATTGCTTCAGGGTACGAGAATTATCAGGACTTACGCTCATAAACTGGGTTTCTATGAAAAATCGTCGCTTTATAACTAAATATCTACGCAGAAACCCGGTTGCTACGATCGAATTAATCCAAATCCTGAACAGATGGGAATTCAATTGATTTTTGAGTTCTGCGTAAAAACTGGGTTTCCTCTTTTACTCTAGCCCGGTTGATAGAAGAGGGTTAACACTCATGCAGAAAAGCGCCTCCTGGGAGATGGAGACGCTATTGCACTCATCAAGAACTAGAGAACAAACTGATTAGCCAGCGATTGCAGGAGCTGTTAATGCAACGAGTTGGGCTTCCCCAGAAGCTAAATCAAGTGGGAAGTTGTGGGCATTGCGTTCATGCATCACTTCAATCCCTAGATTTGCCCGGTTAAGGACATCTGCCCAGGTCGGAATCGTGCGTCCTTGATTATCTAAAATCGAATTGTTGAAGTTCAACCCATTCAGGTTAAACGACATGGTACTGATTCCTAATGCTGCAAACCAAATACCAACCACGGGCCACGCTGCCAGGAAGAAGTGCAGCGATCGGGAGTTGTTGAAGCTAGCGTATTGGAAAATCAAGCGTCCAAAGTAGCCATGAGCCGCCACAATGTTATAGGTTTCCTCTTCTTGCCCAAACTTGTAGCCATAGTTTTGGGACTCAGCTTCCGTGGTTTCTCGCACGAGTGAAGAAGTGACTAGAGAACCGTGCATCGCACTGAACAACGATCCACCAAATACCCCGATCACACCGAGCATATGAAAGGGGTGCATGAGGATGTTATGTTCTGCGGTGAAAACAATCATGAAATTGAATGTTCCAGAAACGCCCAGCATCAAGCCATCTGAAAAGCTGCCTTGTCCAATCGGATAAATCAGCAACACTGATGTAGCTGCTGCAACTGGAGCTGAATAGGCGACGCAGATCCAGGGACGCATTCCCAGCCGATAGCTCAATTCCCACTGCCGTCCCATGTAGGCATAGATCGCGATCAGAAAATGGAACACGATCAGTTGCCAAGGTCCCCCATTGTAGAGCCACTCATCGATCGAAGCTGCCTCCCAAATGGGATAAAAGTGCAGACCGATCGCATTAGATGTTGGTACAACAGAGGCTGTAATGAGGTTGTTGCCGTAAAGCAAAGAGCCAGAGACAGTTTCGCGGATACCATCGATATCGACTGGGGGAGCTGCAATCATCGCCATGATGTAAACAATGGCAGCAACTAAACCCGTTGGGATTAACAACACCCCAAACCAGCCAACATACAATCGATTCTCAACACTGGTGATCCAGTTACACAACTGTTCCCAGAGGTTGGTTGTATTTCTTCTCTCCAATAATGTCGTCATAATTCCAAATTCACAATTTGTGATGTGTATTAGAGATAGTGGTAGCGAACCACATAGGCTCGTTATATAATTAAACAACAGTTCAGTTATATATGTCAATAGGTATTCTATAAATTTCTCATGAATTGGGCAGGCACGCTACATATAGTGTGCACACACAAATATAAACGCTACTAATTGAGCCAACCTGGGCTCAAAAGTTGTTCAGGATTCAATTGAACCTGATACAGCGCTTTTCAGGTAAGTAGGTACGCAAAACCCGGTTTCTTAAAGAAACCGGGTTTCTGGGGTGTACTTCATAAGTCTGCAATTTGCTGTAAGTACGATCGCACCAATGGAGCGTGCGACGGGCGTGAAAACAGTTTTAGCCCACGGCTCCCCAAAACCTGACGGGGTGACAAGCAAGTTAAACAGCTTACAAGACTTGCGGTTTGAGTCGATCGACCTCAAAAAAGATGGGGTTGGGCAAGCGCTACTTTTTCAGGTTTCGACAACGAAGCATCAGGCAAGGAGTACGATCGCTCGAGGATGGGAATAGGGCTATGGGGAACCCTTCGGCTACGCTCAGGGCATCGCCTTTGCACGCTTATGCAAGCAACGCTTTAGGAGATCAAACCTCTAGTCTTGTTGGAGTAATCCTGTCTGCAGCACGTCATGTCTTTGATTAAAGAATCTTTAAGTTCAAGAAACGTCTATGAAACTGCCGTTTAGGATCACCTCTGCTGGCCGGGCGGGTTTAGCTAGGTGAACGCCAGAAACCCAGCGGCGATCGCCTGTTGCTGGTCAACTTCTCCAGCATAGGCAGCGATCGCGATCGCCGGAATCTGCCCAAGGGCGATCGTCTAGGAGTTGGCGAATTTTACGCATGAGAGCATAGCCGTCCATACTCTGGCATTTTGAGATCAGATCAATGCCGGCGCAGCCGGAACGATCGAGCTTTGGTTTTTAGCCGCCAAGCCAATGGAAACAAGAGATCGCTTTCATCAAAAAAGGTTGTTTGACAAGAACTTGGCAGCGCTGAAATAACACGAATTCCATTAGTGGCATCTGCCTGTGAGACAGTTCGACCCCACCATACCGCAAGCGGTTGGTGGTGGGTACTTCTCCTAATCTTCATCTTTCTTTGTGAAACCTACTTGCAAAATTTTAAACACCGTGCTATAGTTAAAAGGTTTGAGACTTAACATCAATAGAGGTAAAACCACGCAGAATGAAACAATTGGGAACCCATCTGGTCGCTGATGCTTGGCAGTCTCCAGGAGACCTGCTCAACGATCCTGAACGTATCCGCCGCGCTATTCTCGATGCGATCGAAGCCGGAGGAGCTACTCTCATCGATTTGTGCGTACACCAGTTTAGTCCTCACGGAGTGACGGCTACTGCTACTTTGGCCGAGTCTCATATAGCAATCCATACTTGGCCTGAACACGGTTATTTTGCCGCAGACTTATTTTTCTGCGGGGCCGGCGACCCTCACAAGGCCATGAAGGTGCTACAGACAGCTCTGGAAGCTAAACAGGTAAAACTCACCGAGTTCACGCGCGGTTTCGAGCCAGGGGTGGGCATCTTAGGTATTGCTTCCGAAGAGCAGTATGCGCCTCGTTTAGTAGAAACGAGTGCTGTCCGAGGATGATGAGCCAATTAGCGTAACTTTGACTATTTTATGCTACGTTTTGGTGAAAATCCCACGGATCGAGCCGTGGGATTGTTTTTGAAATTTACTTTTTGATCAATAAAGGGCGGACAACTAAATAACCAGCGCCGAAAGCGGCAATGACAATCAGAAAAATGGCGATCGCTAACCACAATCCGCTTAAGTCTGACGCTTTTTTTGGTTGAGAACGCAAACGGTAAGGAGTTTCGGGTATTTCTGTAAATAGTTTTTCGGGAAGTTGCTCAGGAATCACCGGGCCCGTTGCTTCCGATGCTGATGCTGGGAAAGGGAGTGCAACCGTTTGAGCGGCGGGGGTTACTTCC
Organism: Microcoleaceae cyanobacterium UBA9251; assembly: GCA_003542015.1. Lineage (GTDB taxonomy): Bacteria > Cyanobacteriota > Cyanobacteriia > Cyanobacteriales > Microcoleaceae > Microcoleus. The sequence continues at coordinate 37,396 of DPLL01000492.1, forward strand.
GGTATAGCATAGTTCATCGGCTCGGTTGTAGGCGCTGGGCGAGGCGCTTGGGCGCTGAAATTGTTGAAATTGACTGGGGGCATTTGAGGCATCCCTATCTGGCTGACACTATGAGCGGAGTTGACTGCTTGCTGTAGGTATATGGATGCTTGAACGACTGTTTCTACTTCTCGCCGCAGTTGTTGATTTTGTTGGACTAATTGCTGATTGTGGGTTTTGAGAGAGTCAAGCATTGCTTGGGCGGATTGCAACTCGGCGGTGACTTCTCGGTAGAGGGAAATGGGTACTGATGGAGAGTAGTTATTTGAGTTGGCGGAGGAGTTATTGTC